>NZ_JBIASM010000003.1:0-160954 GCF_042890765.1 Streptomyces sp. NPDC002032
AAGTGGGGGCTGGACTACATGAACTCCCGCTACGGCAGCCCCGTCGGCGCCTGGAACTTCTGGCAGTCCCACCACTGGTACTAAGCCACCAGCGGCAGAGCGACGCACGTGCGAAGGCCCCGGTGGCCGGCCTCCCCAGGCCGGCCACCGGGGCCTTCGGCTTTCCCATCCCACTGGGTTCCTGTCCGGCGCGCGCCCCGGAGGGGGGCGGCCCGGAGGCCGCCTAGAGGCGCTGGATGATCGTGCCGGTCGCCAGCGCGCCCCCCGCGCACATGGTGATCAGCGCGAACTCCTTGTCGCGCCGCTCCAGCTCGTGCAGCGCGGTGGTGATCAGCCGGGCACCGGTGGCGCCGACGGGGTGGCCGAGCGCGATGCCGCCGCCATTGACGTTGACCTTCTCCAGGTCCTGGTCGAAGACCTGGGCCCAGCTGAGGACGACGGAGGCGAAGGCCTCGTTGATCTCGACCAGGTCGATGTCCCGCAGCGACATCCCGGCCTTGCCCAGCACGGCCCGCGTGGCGTCGATCGGCCCGTCCAGGTGGTAGTGCGGATCGGCGCCGACCAGCGTCTGGGCGACGATGCGGGCGCGCGGCTTGAGCTTGAGGGCGCGGGCCATCTTGCGCGAGGCCCACATCACGGCGGCGGCGCCATCGGAGATCTGGGAGGAGTTCCCGGCGGTGTGCACGGCGGTGGGCATGACCGGCTTGAGCCGCGCCAGACCCTCCATGCTGGTGTCGCGCAGGCCCTCGTCCCGGTCGACCAGCCGCCACATGCCCTGCCCGGCGGCCTGCTCGGCCTCGGTGGTGGGGACCTGGACGGCGAACGTCTCGCGCTTGAAGCGCTCCTCGGCCCAGGCGGCCGCGGCCCGCTCCTGCGAGAGCACGCCGAGGCGGTCGACGTCCTCGCGGGTCAGTCCCCGGTGGCGGGCGATCCGCTCGGCTGCCTCGAACTGGTTCGGGAGGTCGACGTTCCACTCGTCGGGGAAGGGCTTGCCGGGGCCGTGCTTGGAGCCGGAGCCCAGCGGGACCCGGCTCATGGCCTCGACCCCGCAGGCGATGCCGATGTCCATGACCCCGCCGGAGATCATGTTGGCCACCATGTGATTGGCCTGCTGGGAGCTGCCGCACTGACAGTCGACGGTGGTCGCGGCGGTCTCGTAGGGCAGCCCCATGGCGAGCCAGGCGGTGCGCGCCGGGTTCATGGACTGCTCGCCGGCGTGGGTGACGGTGCCGCCGACGATCTGTTCGACGCAGTCGGGCTGGATCGCGGTACGGGCGAGCAGTTCGCGGTAGGTCTCGCCGAGGAGGTAGGCGGGATGGAGGTTGGCCAGGGCGCCCCCGCGTTTCCCGATGGGGGTGCGTACGGCTTCGACGATGACGGGTTCCGCGGCCATGAGCTCGTCCTCTCCTGCACGTCCTGTACAGCGCCGACGGGACGGGCCGTCCCGGCGCCCCGTCCCGAACTAGTACGCGTTCTAGTTCTCCCCCGCAGTCTTATGACCTGGACCCCCACCACGCAAGGGTCTTGCACGCGGCTTACACGGATTCCACACGCAACAGTTGGCGCGGGAGCCCTTGTCACTTCTAGAACTCGTTACTACCTTCAGGCCAACTTGTTCTGATGGGCCGTCAGTCCTTCGCCAGACCATGGAGTCGCCCGATGCCCTGTCCCGCGCTGCCCGAAGGCTTCGACGCCACCGATCCGGACCTCCTCCAAGACCGGGTCCCCCTCCCCGAGTTCGCCCAGCTGCGGCAGACCGCGCCGGTGTGGTGGTGCCCGCAGCGGCGGGGCGTCACCGGCTTCGACGACGAGGGCTACTGGGCCGTCACCCGGCACGCGGACGTCAAGTACGTCTCCACGCATCCGGAGCTGTTCTCCTCCACCACCAATACCGCGATCATCCGCTTCAACGAGCACATCCAGCGCGAGCAGATCGATGCCCAGCGCCTGATCATGCTGAACATGGACCCGCCGGAACACACCCGCGTACGCCAGATCGTGCAGCGGGGCTTCACCCCCCGGGCCATCCGCGGACTGGAGGCGGCCCTGCGCGACCGGGCCCGCCGGATCGCCGAGGAGGCCGTGGCCGCCTCGGCCGACGGCAGCTTCGACTTCGTCACGCAGGTCGCCTGCGAACTCCCGCTCCAGGCCATCGCCGAACTGATCGGCGTACCGCAGGAGGACCGGTCCCGGATCTTCGACTGGTCGAACAAGATGATCGCCTACGACGACCCCGAGTACGCCATCACCGAAGAGGTCGGCGCCAACGCCGCGATGGAACTCATCGGGTACGCCATGAACCTGGCCGCCGAGCGCAAGGAGTGCCCGGCCAAGGACATCGTCTCCCAGCTCGTGGCCGCCGAGGGCCAGGGCAACCTGGCCTCCGACGAGTTCGGCTTCTTCGTCCTGCTGCTGGCCGTCGCCGGCAACGAGACCACCCGCAACGCCATCAGCCACGGCATGCACGCCTTCCTCACCCACCCCGAGCAGTGGGAGCTCTACAAGGCGACCCGGCCGGCGACGGCCGCGGAGGAGATCGTCCGCTGGGCCACCCCCGTGGTGTCCTTCCAGCGCACCGCCACCCAGGACACCGAGCTGGGCGGCCAGAAGATCAAGGCGGGCGACCGGGTCGGCATGTTCTACTCCTCCGCCAACCACGACCCCGAGGTCTTCGAGGACCCCGACCTCTTCGACATCACCCGCGACCCCAACCCCCACCTCGGCTTCGGCGGCGGCGGACCGCACTTCTGCCTCGGCAAGTCCCTGGCCGTCATGGAGATCGACCTGATCTTCAACGCCCTGGCCGACGCCCTGCCCGACCTGCGCCTGGCCGCCGACGGGCCGCGCCGGCTGCGCGCGGCCTGGCTCAACGGCATCAAGGAGCTCCGGGTCAGCGCCCGCTGACCCGTGGTCCAGGGCGGCAGGGGCCGTCCACCTCCCACGCCCCCGGCCCCTGCCGTCCGCTGGTCCCTCCCGGCGCCCGGCGGGCTTCCCCGAGTGGCGGGATCGCGGTGCCCGGCCGATCCTGGCAGGACGCGGCGATCCACCCGGAGGGGCGCCGGGGCCTCCGCGGCCCCGGCGCCCCTCCGGCCGTCGTCTGTCGTCTGCCGACCAGCACCCGGCTGCCGACCGGCGCCCGGCCGCCGGCTCCGCTGTCAGCGGAGGATCGCGCAGGTCGTCGTACCGTGCGCGTACAGCTTTCCGTCGCGGGTCCCGACCACGCGCGCCTCGGCGGTGGCCGTCGTCCGCCCGACGTGCAGGGCCGTGCCCTCGCAGCGCAGCGCCGGGGTGTCCGCCAGCACCGGGCGGATCATGTGCACGCCCAACTGCACGGTGGTGTAGGCCGTACCGGCCGGGAGCCGCGTCATCACCGCCGAACCCAGCGCCGAGTCCAGCAGGGTCGCGAGGAAGCCGCCGTGGACGGTGCCCATGGGGTTGAGCAGATGGTCCCCCGGATCGCCCTCGAAGACGACGCGCCCCTCGTCGGCCTCGGTCAGCCGGAACCCCAGCGTGCTCATCATCGAGGCGGCGGGCAGCGTGCCCTCCAGGGCGGCCCGGAGCACCTCCAGCCCGCTCATGCCCAGGATCTCCGGGGTCAGGTCGGGCCGCGGCTGCCAGGTGTGGGTCCGGGTGCGCAGGGCTGCGGGGGCGGCGGCGGGGGCGGCGGCGGGTGTCTCGTACGTGGTCATGCCATCGACCCTAGGCAGCGCGGCCCCACCGGACGAGTGTCGGATCCGGCGCGTTCCGCACCGATTCCGACAGCCGGGCGACGCGCCGGCGCGGCTAGGGTGGCCGGGTGAAAGTCGCCGTACTGGCCCTCGACGGGGTCTTCGACTCGGGCATCTCGGCCGTCCTGGACGTGCTGCACACCGCCAACGCGCTGCGCGGGCAGCTCGCCGGAGCCGTGCCCCCGGCCTTCGACATCAGCACCGTCGGCGTGCGCCGCCACGTCCGCACCGGGCTGGGCCACCGCATCGACACCGAGCCCGCCGCGGCCGCCGAGGACGCCGCGCTCCTCGTCCTGCCCGCCCTCGTGGAACGCCGGCCGGCCGCCCTGCTGGAGGCGGTCGCCTCGCCCGCGCACCGCTCCGCGCGCCGGCTGCTGGCCGCGGCCCGCGAGCGGCGCACCCCGCTCGCCTCCTCCTGTACGGGGACGTTCCTGCTGGCCGAGTCCGGAGTGCTGGACGGGCTGCGGGCCACGACGAGCTGGTGGCTCGCGCCGGTGTTCCGCGACCGCTACCGCCGGGTGACGCTGGAGGAGACCCGGATGGTCACCACCTCGGACGGGGTCACCACCGCGGGCGCCGCCTTCAGCCACCTCGACCTCGCGCTGTCCGTCGTCGGGACGCGCAGCCCGGCCCTCGCCGACCTGGTCCGGCACTACCTGGTGGTCGACGACCGGCCCTCGCAGGCCGCGTACATGATCCCCGGCGCGATGGCCCGGCACGAGCCGCTGGTCGCCGCGTTCGAGCAGTGGGTCCGGGCCAGGATCGACGGCCCCCTGTCCATCGCGGAGGCCGCCCGCGACCTCGGCGTCAGCGAGCGCACCCTCCAGCGCACCCTGGCCCGTACGCTCGGCTGCTCCCCGATCCGGCTGGTCCAGGACCTGCGGGTCGAGCAGGCCGAACACCTGCTGCGCACCACCGGCCTGCCGCTCGCCGCCGTCGCCCGGCGGGTCGGCTACGAGAGCCCCGGTCCGCTGCGCACGCTGCTGCGGCGGCGCCCCGGCGCGGGCCCGAGGCCGCCGCGCCCGTAGGCGGGGCGTCGGCGGTCCTCAGCCTGCGCCGGGCGGGCGGGCGGCTCAGGCCCGCCCCGAGCGGGCCGGGGCGCGTACCGGCTCTCCGGCCTCGCCCGCCTCCCCCGCCGCTCCGGCCTCCCCCGCCCCGGGCCGCGGCCCGGGCAGGCTCAGCCGCAGGCGGCGCGGCCCGGACAGCACGTGCACCAGCCCGAACCCGGCGCCGACGACGAGCGCACCGCCGACCGCGTCGAGCACCCAGTGGTTCGCGGTGGCCACGATCGCGCAGACGGTGATCAGCGGGTGCAGCGCGCCGAGCAGCTTCTGCCACCCCTTCGGCGCGAGCACCACGATCACCGTCCCGCACCACAGCGACCAGCCGAAGTGCAGCGAGGGCATCGCCGCGTACTGGTTGGAGATCGCGGTCATCGCCCCGTACGAGGGGTTCGCCAAGTCCTGCACCCCGTGCACGGTGTCCACGAAGCCGAGGTCCGGCATGAGCCTCGGCGGGGCCAGCGGGTAGAGCCAGAACCCGGCCAGCGCCATGACCGTCGCCAGCCCCAGCGAGGCCCGGGCCCAGCGGTAGTCCGCCGGGCGGCGCCAGTACAGGACGGCCAGGATGGCCAGCGGGACGACGAAGTGGAAGGACGTGTAGTAGAAGTTGAAGAACGCCTCCAGCCAGGGCGTGTCCACCACGGCCCGGTTGACGGCGTGTTCGATGTCGATGCCCAGCGCCCGCTCGATCGCGTGGATCCGGCTCCCGTTGTCCTCCGCGAGGGTGCGGCTGGTGGGGGCGGCGGCGCGGATGTGCGAGTAGAGCGAGTAGCCGACCCGTATCAGCAGCAGTTCCAGCAGCAGGTTCGGGCGGGACAGCACCCGGCGCCAGAACGGCAGCAGCGGCACGCGCGACCAGCGCGCGGCGGCGGGGCGCCCGTAGCGCGTCGGCACGGGCTCGCGCCAGTACGGGGACGAGCGCGGCAGGAACGGCACGGCGCAGGCCGCCGCCACGGCCGCGAGGAGCAGCACGTTGTCCCGTACGGGGGCCAGCGCGGTCAGGTTCGGCAGCAGCACGGCGCTCGGCAGGGTCATCGCCAGCACCACGGCCACGGGCCACACCGGCCGGTCGGCGGCGCGTCGGCCCACCTTGCCGGCCACCGCGAGCAGCACCCACAGCAGCTGGTGGCGCCAGCCGGTCGGGGACACGGCGACGGCCACGCAGCCGGTGACGGCGACGGCGAGCAGCAGCTGGCCGTCGCGGGCGTAGCGGGCGGCGCGGCGCAGGCCGACGAAGGCGAGGGCGGCGGCGAGGGCGAGGTGCAGGAGGACCTCGCCGGGGCCGCTCAGGCCGAGCCTCAGCAGGGCGCCGTGCACGGACTGGTTGGCCGGCCCGTCGGGGGCGCCGCCGAGGCCGGTGCCCGCCACGTGCTCGACCCAGTACGTCCAAGAGTCGCGCGGCAGCGACGCCCAGGACAGCGCGGTGGCGCCGGCGAAGGTCACGGCGGCGGCCTTGGCGGTGGGGCGGCGCCCGGTCAGCCACAGCAGCGGCGCGAAGCACAGCAGGGCGGGCTGGAGGGCGGCGGCGAGGCCGACGAGGAACCCGGAAGGCCGCTCCCCCGGCACCCGGAAGAACGCGAGCAGCACCAGCAGCACGGGCAGGACGGCGGTCTGCCCCGGGGAGGCGGCTTCGCGGACGGGCAGCGAGACCATCATCAGCGCGACCAGCCCCGGCGCGGCCAGCAGCGCGGTCCGGCGGGGCACGGGATCGGGCAGCCCGCGCGCGGCCACCAGCCCGACGGCGGCGACGAACAGCAGGGTCACGCAGGTCCAGGCCACCTCCAGGGACGGCGCCGCGAGCGCGACCAGGGGTTTGAGGACGAGCCCCGCGAAGGGCGTGCCGGTGAACTGGCCGGCGTCGTAGAGGGAGCCGGGCAGGCTGCCGGGGCCGCCGGGGAGGTGGAAGTCGCTGAGCCACTCGCCCGGCGGCGTCCTGAGCACCGCGGCGGCCTGTCTGACGGCGAGTACGGCCGCCAGGGCCCACAGCACGAACCGGGCCGCCCCGAGTCTGCCGCCACCGCCTATGACACCGGCATGTCCGTTGGCACCGCCGTGCTCCGCCGCGTTCGCCACGCCTCGCCGTCCTCCCGCCCCGCGTCCTGCCGACCGCAACCCCGGCTTCGCCTGGCTGCCGCGCACGATGCACCGGTTGATTACCTCCGGACGACGATATCCCCCGGGCGATCCCTAGGATGGCGTCCATGAGCATCGTGAAGATCAACGCACTGACCGTGCCCGCCGAGCAGCGGGAAGTCCTGGAACAGCGCTTCGCCTCGCGGGCGGGGTCCGTGGAGGGTTCGGACGGGTTCGAGTGGTTCGAGCTGCTCCGTCCGATCGAGGGCACCGACCAGTACCTGGTCTACACGCGGTGGCGTTCGGAGGCCGACTTCCAGGCGTGGATGGAGGGTCCGATGAAGGCGGCGCACCAGGGCGGGGGCGGTGCGGGCGGCGGCGGCGAGCGGCCGAAGCCGGCGGCGTCCGGGTCCCAGGTGTGGTCGTTCGAGGTCGTGCAGCAGGCGGCGCCGAAGCAGGCGTGAGCCGCCGGTGACGCGAAGGGGCCCGGGGCGGCGCGCCGCCCCGGGCCCCTTCGGCTGTTGACCCGCGCCCCGTGAGCCGTGGCCGGTGAGCCGTGGCCGGTGAGCCGTGAGCCGTGGCCCGTGAGCCGTGGCTCTCGGCCCTGGGCCCTCGGCCCTCGGCCCTCGGGTCAACTCCAGAAGGCGTCGCTCTCGTCGATGTCCTGGGTGCACTGGTCGATGTCGGTGATCTTGCCGCCGATGATGGTGAAGAAGAGACCCTCGTGGATCTCGATGCCGCGGTCGCCGCGGTCGCCGGTGGCGGTGTGGAAGGACATGGCGTGGCCCCGGCCGTCCGCCAGGACCCGGTCCAGGCGGACGCGGAAGGTGCCGCCGGTCTCCTCGCCCATCCGCCGGTAGAGGCCGAGGACGGCGTCCCGCCCCTTGTGGTGCCCGGAGAGCGGGCTGTTGCCGGGCACGTGGTGGATGACGTCGGCCGTCATCAGCGTGCTCATGGTCTCCATGTCGCCCTGGCCGAAGGCCTCGTAGCCGCGGCGGATCAGGGCACAGTCCGGGTGCTCCGACATGACCGTTCACACCTCCGTTGACACGTGGTTCAGTCCTGCGCGCACATCCGATATTCACCTTTCCCCATCATCGGTCCGCGCCTGTGGATATTCCACGCGAGAAGGCCGGCGGACG
This sequence comes from Streptomyces sp. NPDC002032, assembly GCF_042890765.1. NCBI lineage: Bacteria > Bacillati > Actinomycetota > Actinomycetes > Kitasatosporales > Streptomycetaceae > Streptomyces > Streptomyces sp. NPDC002032. The sequence goes on from NZ_JBIASM010000003.1 coordinate 8,005, forward strand.
CTCCACACTGGCGCCATGACGGAACACCTGATGAGGAACACGCCCGCTACGACGACCACCCGCCGGGAAACGGCGGCGACCCCTCCCAGCGGGGAGACGGCCTCCCCCCGCTGGGAGATGACGACGGAACCCTTCACCACTCCGGACGCCACGGCCCTGCGCCGCGCGTACTACGCGGAGGTCGCCGGCCGGTACTGGAAACGGCCGGTCACCGAGGCCGAGATCGACCAGGGGATGCTGGACGACCCGGCGGACGAACTGGCCGCGCCCACCGGCGTCTTCGTCGTCGGGCGGTGGGGCGGACAGCCCCTGGCCTGCGGCGGCATACGTCTCCTCGACCCCGGCACCGCCGAGCTCACCCGGGTCTACGTCGACCCGCGCGCCCGCGGCACCGGCGGCGGGGCGGCCCTGCTCAGCGCGCTGGAGGAGGCGGGCCGCGCGCTGGGCGCGGCCCGGGTGCGCCTGGACACGCGCAGCGACCTGGTGGAGGCCCGCGCCCTGTACGCGCGCCACGGGTACCACGAGATACCCGCCTACAACTCCGGCCCGTACGCCCAGCACTGGTTCGAGAAGCCGCTGGCCGGCTAGTGGATTCAGGGGGCTAGTGGGCTAGTGGGCTAGTGGGCTAGTGGGCTAGTGGGCTAGTGGGCGGAGTGGTCCCGGCGCGGGAGGGTGTCGTAGGGCTCCTCGGCGTCGGAACCGCACAGCTCCCGGTTGAGTTCCTCGACGAGTTTGATCAGGTCGGTGGGCCGCTCGGGACCCCACCAATCACCGAGCAGCTCGGCGAGGGACTCCTGACGGGCGTCGGAGAGCCGGCCCGCCGCCTGACGGCCCCGGTCGGTCAGGACCAGCGAGAGCCCCTCGCGGGCGGCGAGCCCGCGCTCCTCCACCTGGCGGCCGGCGTCCGTGACGACCCGCAGGGGCACGCCGGTGCGTTCCGCGAGCACCGCGGGATCGGCGGAACCGTACTTCTTGATCCGCAGCAGCAGCCAGCTGGCGGCGGGGAGCAGGTCGAAGCCCGCTGTCGCGGTGATCTTCTCGTACACGTGGCGGCGGCCCTCGCGGGTGCCCAGCACCGACAGGGCGCGGGCGACCTCTTCGTGTGAGGTGCGCTCGACGGGGTTGGAGGCGAGGGTCTCCGTCACGTCGGGTGCGGTGACGGAGGCCCGGAGCTTGTCCTCCTTGAGGAACCAGGAGATCACGAAGGCGAGCAGCACCACGGGTACGGCGTAGAGGAAGACGTCGGTGATGGCCGTGGAGTAGGCGTCGAGGACGGCGGGCCGCAGCCGGGGCGGGAGCGCGCCGATGGCCCGGGGGTCCGCCTCCAGCCGCTCCGGGGTGGCGGCCGGTGGCAGCGGGACTCCGGCGAGGGCGGCGGACAGCTTGTCGCCGAGCCGGTTGGTGAAGATCGTGCCGAAGATGGCGACGCCGAAGGAGGCGCCGATGGAGCGGAAGAAGGTGGCACCGGAGGTGGCGACACCGAGGTCGGCGTAACTGACCGCGTTCTGCACGACCAGGACGAGCACCTGCATGACCAGTCCGAGTCCGAAGCCGAAGACGAAGAAGTAGACGCTCATCTCCCAGTCGGAGCTGGTGCGTTCCAGCCGGTGCAGGAGGAGCAGGCCGATGGCGGTGACGGCGGTGCCGAGGATGGGGAAGACCTTCCAGCGCCCGGTGCGGCTGACGATCTGGCCGGAGCCGGTGGAGGCGATCAGCAGGCCGAACACCATCGGCAGCATGTGGACGCCCGACATGGTCGGCGAGACGCCCCGCACGACCTGGAGGAAGGTCGGCAGGTAGACCATCGCGCCGAACATCGCGAAGCCGATGATGAAGCTGATCACCGAGCAGAGGGTGAAGGTGCGGATGCGGAACAGCTTGAGCGGCAGGACCGGTTCGGCGGCCCTGCGCTCCACGAGGACGAAGGCGACGAGGAGCACCGCGCCGAGGACGGCGAGGCCGATGATCTGGCTGGACCCCCAGGCCCAGGTGGTGCCGCCGAGGGAGGCGACCAGCACGAGGCAGGTGGCGACGGAGGCGATGAGGAAGGTGCCCAGGTAGTCGATGGTGTGCTTCGAGGAGCGGGCCGGGATGCGCAGGGCCGCGGCGATGACGACGAGGGCGACGAGACCGATGGGGATGTTGATGTAGAACACCCACCGCCAGGACAGGTGGTCCACGAACAGGCCGCCCAGCAGCGGCCCCAGGACGCTGGTCGCGCCGAAGACGGCACCGAAGAGTCCCTGGTACTTGCCGCGTTCGCGCGGCGGGACGATGTCTCCGACGATCGCCATCGACAGCACCATCAGCCCGCCGCCGCCGAGGCCCTGGAGGGCGCGGAACCCGATGAGCTGGGGCATGTTCTGGGCGATGCCGCAGAGCGCGGAGCCGATGAGGAACAGCACGATGGCGTACTGGTACAGCTTCTTGCGCCCGTACTGGTCGCCCAGCTTCCCCCAGAGCGGGGTGGCCGCGGTGGAGGCGAGCATGTAGGCGGTGACCACCCAGGACAAGTGCTCCATGCCGCCGAGCTCGCTGACGATGGTGGGCAGGGCCGTGGAGACGATGGTCTGGTCGAGCGCGGCGATCAGCAGGCCCAGCAGCAGCGCTCCGATGGAGACGAGCACCTCGCGGGAGGCGTGCTCGGTACGGGGACCGGGTTCCACGGTGGGATCGGTGACATCCTGGGCCATCGGGTCCTCCTCAGGCAGGATCAGCACCATCCATCCTGAGCGGTGTGTCCGGTTATGGCCTGTCGGGCGGTTGGGCGGGGCCCGAGGGGTCTGCATAATCGCAGGCAGTGGCCAGGGGAGGGGTAGCAGTGAGCGCTGAGCGCTGTCCGGATTGCGGCGCCGTGCGCGCCGACTGCACGTGCGGGCCAAGCGGATACGACCCCCTCCGCATCCGCCCCTACGCCCCGCTCCCCCACCCCGCCCCACCCCAGCCGCCGTCCGCCCCGGGCTCGGCGTACCGGCCCGCCCCGGCAACCCCCGAGACCCCGCACCAGCCCAGCCCGGCGCCGCCCGACTCCGCACACCGCCCGGCCCCGCCCGCGCCCGACGCCGCCTACCGGCCGACGCCGTTCGCCCCGGGCTCGGCACACCGCCCGGGCCCGCCCGCGCCCGACTCGGCGACCCGGCCCGCCCCGCCCGCGCCCGCGCCCGACGCGGACTACCGACCCACGCCGCCGGCACCCGACGCCACGTCGCGGCCGGGCCCGCCCGGCCCCGAAACGGCCTACCACCCCACCGCGGCGGGCTCCGGCGGGCCGCTGCGCCCGACGCCGCCCGGCCCCGCCTCCCCTCCCGGGTACGAGGCCGCCCGCTGGCCCGTCCCGGAGGCGCCCGAAGCCGCGTACCAGACCGCCGAGCCGGGCTCCGGAGCGCCGTTCCGGCCGCCGGCGCCCGCGCCCGGGCAGGGGCCCGACGGGGCGGACGCCTCCGAGGCGCATGCAACCGTCCGGGACAGCCGCAGCCCGCACGCGCACGAGGAGCCCGGCGGCGGCGATGCCGCTTACCGGCAGCCGGGTGGCTCCGGGTCCGGTGCGCCGACGGGCGAGGCGCCGACCGCGCTGCTGCCCCCCGTTCCGCCCGGCCCGGGCCCCGGGTACGGCGCGCGGGGGGCCGACACACCCGCGTACGGGATACCCGTGGCCGAACAGACGGTCCAGCTGCGTGCCGTCCCCGCGCGCCCGCCCCACGCCGGCTCCGCGCCGCCCCGACGCCCCCGCCGGCTGGTGCCGCTGATCGCCGGTGGGGTCGTCGTGGTGGCCGCCACCGCGGTGGCCCTGGCGCTCGGGCTGTTCACCGGCTCCGGCGACGGCGACGCCGTACTGCTGGACCCCAAACCGTCGGCCCCCGCCATCACCGCGGCTCCGGTCGGCCCGTCGGACGGACCCACCGGGCCGACGCCGACCGGCGCCACCCCGTCCGCGTCGGCCGACGCCGACGCGACCCCGTCGCGGTCCTCGTCCCCGTCGGCCGGCGCCAGCGCCTCCGCGTCACGGACCTCCGCCCCGCCGCCCACCCCCTCTCCGAGCCGCACCCGTACCACCAGCCCCACGCCCGCACCGCCCCCGCCGCCGCCCCCCGCCAAGGCCGCCACCCTGCGCTCCGGGGACTCCGGCCCCGAGGTGGAGAAGCTCCAGCGGCTGCTGGCGAGCCAGGGCTATTACCGCGGCCGCGTCGACGGCAGGTACGGCCGCTCCGTGGAGCACGCCGTCGAGGACTTCCAGTACTACAACGGCGTCTACGAGGACCCGCGTGGGGTCTACGGGCCGGCGACCCGCCGCGCCTTGGAGGGATAGGTCACTCCGCGCACGGTGGCGCGCACCGCCCCGCGTTTTGTATCGTGTAGGAACAAAGTGGTTCCGTCCGTATTCCCTGACCGGCGGACGGAACCGCTTGTTCTCTTTCCCGCCCCGTCTGGAGCCCCGCCGATGCCGGCCAGCACCACCACCGCCCCCGTCGTCCTCTCCGCCCGGGCCCTGCTCCTGGACATGGACGGCACCATCGTCAACTCCGACGCGGTGGTCGAGCGCTGCTGGCGCGAGTGGGCGCTGTCCCACGGGCTGGACCCGGAGGAGGCCCTCAAGGTGGTCCACGGCCGCCAGGGCTACGCGACGATGGCGATCCTGCTCCCCGAGCGCCCCATGGAGCTCAACCACGCCGAGAACAAGCTGATGCTGGCCCGCGAGACCGCCGACACCGACGGTGTGGTGCCCGTGGGCGGCGCCGCGGAGTTCATGGCGGCGATAGCCGGGCTCCCGCACGCCCTCGTGACGTCGGCCGACGCCGCCCTGGCCACCGCCCGGATGACCGCGGCCGCCCTGCCGATGCCGCGCGTACGGGTCACGGCCGAGTCCGTCGGAGCCAGCAAGCCCGACCCCGAGGGGTTCCTGAAGGGCGCCGCCGAGCTCGGCGTGGACCCCGCCGACTGCGTGGTCTTCGAGGACTCCGGCGCCGGCATCGCCGCGGGCCTGGCGGCCGGCATGCGCGTGATCGGCATCGGCCCCCGCGCGGCGGCGTACGGCCCGACGGCCCACGTCCCCGACCTGACCTCGGTCCGCGTGGAAGCCGCCGAAGACGGCACGATCCGCCTGACGCTCACCCCCTGACGGAACCACCACCGGGCCACCGTCACACCCCGGCCCGGCGCATCCGGTCGCCGCACGAACCGCGCCACCCGGGCCGGCCAGCCGTCACCCCTCGACCGGGTCACCCGCCCGCGGCCGCTCAGCCCGGGCCGGGTCGGGCCGTCGACCCCAACCGGCCCACCCGACCGGACCGCTCGGCCCAGGCCGCTACGGGGCCCCTTCAGCGCTGCCGCCCCCGCCCGGACCACCGCACCCCGCCCGACGAAGCCGCCCGGCTCGCGCCCCCACCTGCCGCGCCACCCCCGACAGGGCCGCCGCACCGGGCGCCCGAACGGCTGCTCCACGGGGCTCACCGGCGCCCGCCTGCGCAGCACCGCCCGGCCCGGACCACCGCACCCCGGCCGCCTGGCCGGGCCAGCCGAAAGACCGCCGCCCTCCGGCCACCCCCGCCCCGGCCGCATCACCGTGCCGCCCACCGGGCCGCCTGACTGCAGCCACCCGGCCAGAGCTGCCGCGAACGGACCGTCCGACCGGCTTCGCCGCCCCGACCCCCGTAGAGGCCCATCGGACCCGGCCCCCGCCAGGCCTTGCCGGTTCGGGTCTCGGGCCCGCGGGGCGGGGGATGCACCCGGGCACCCCGAAAGCGGCCGGCTACTGCCCGACGCGCCCGTCGATCCGCTCCCGCAGCAGGTCCGCGTGCCCGTTGTGGCGGGCGTACTCCTCGATCATGTGCACCAGCACCTCGCGCAGCTCCATCGGCCCGCCGCCCACCTCCCCGGTGACACCGAGATCGGGCGCCCGCGCCACCAGCCGCTCCGCGAAGGCGACCTCCGCACGCCAGGTCGCCCACGCCTCCGCCACCACCGCCGGATCGGCCACCGCGCCGGTGAACTCCCCGTCGGGCTCCCGCTCCGAGCGGTAGTGGCGGCGTACGTCCTCGCCCGCCATGACGCCGCGGAACCATTTCTGCTCCACGCCCGCGAGGTGCCGTACGAGGCCCAGCAGTGACAGGTCCGAGGGCCGCACCGACCGGCGGGCCATCGCCACCGCGTCGAGGCCCCCGCACTTCAGCTCCAACGTGAGGCGCTGGTCGCGCAGATAGCCCGCGAGGACCTTCCGCTCACCGGAGAACCCGCCGCCGGAACGGGCGTCCTGGTCGGGGTGGACGAACAGGTTGGACCAGCCGAAACCACGGTCACGGTCCGGTCGGGGCGCGTCCCCGGGTGCGAAGGTGCTCATGCCCGCGAGCGTGCCCACGGGTCCGGAGCCCCGCAAGGGATTTCCGGAACCCGCCCGGCCGCCACGCCCCCGTCAGCCCGCGATCGCCTCGTACAGCGAGAACACGGCCAGCGCCGCCATCACGGCGGCCGCGATCTTGGTGATCAGCCGCAGCGGCACGTACTTCATGAGGGTGCGCCCGCCCAGGATGCCGATGCCCGCGACCGCCCACAGCGCCAGCACGGCGCCGAGGCCGACGGAGACCGGGTTGTCGTACCGCGCGGCCAGGTTGGCGGTCATGATCTGGGTCAGGTCACCGAACTCGGCCACCAGGATCAGCATGAAGCCGGCCCCCGAGACCTTCCAGAAGGACTGGTCGGCGGGCGCCTTGACCTCCTCGTCGTCGTCGTTCTTCTTCAGGAGCAGCATGGCCGCGCCCGCGAGGAAGAGGACGCCGACAACCGCCTGGACGAGCCGGTGCGGGAGCAGCGTCAGCACGCTGCCCGCGGCGATGGCGAGGGCGACGTGCACGGCGAAGGCGGCCGCGACGCCCACGAAGACGTACGACGCGCGGTAGCGGGTGCCGAGCATCAGACCGGCGAGGGCCGTCTTGTCCGGGAGCTCGGCGAGGAAGACGACGCCGAAGGCGATCGCCATGACGGTGAAGCTGAACACGGGGTGGAACCTCTATCGGTCGGGCAGGACGCCATCGGGACCGAGAGACCGTGACCTGGGGTGTTTCAGGGGTCGCTTCGGCTCGGCGGCGCCCTGAGATGCGTAAACGCGGACAGGACACTGCGGCCGAAGGTCTCGCTGGCCGACCGCTGACGCGGCCTGCCTCCGGGCGCCGGCTGGGTGACCCAGCAGTATGTCGACGGTCCGGCGAAGAGCTACTCCCCTTCTGCTCCGTCCAGGGTACGCGACGGAGCCCGCCGGCCCCAGCCCGTCCGGTATGTGAGCTTGACCCCACTTCACCGGCCATCCGCTCCGTCCGCGTGGCCGGATTCCAACTGCGTGGTGGCCGGGGACCGTTGGCACCCTTGATGTGACGTGCTCATGTCGGCAACCTGTCACCTGGCGCCCGTTCCCCAGACATCTGGCGCCGCCAGCATGGCCGCGCCCCGCCGGGGCCGAACGGCCGCCACCCCCCGCATCCAGGGAGCCCTCATGGCCCTCACGTCCTTCCGCACGCCCTCCTTCTACGCGCGTCAAGCGGACCGCTCGGGCCGGCCTGGCCACCCGGTCCGCCCCGGCCGTCCCGGCCGCCCCGGCCGCGCCACCCGGACCGCCCGCGCGGGCGTCCTCGCGTCCGCCGTGGCCCTCGCCGCGCTCACCTCGCTCGTCAACGCCCCCGCCGCCCTGGCCTCCCCGCCCGCCCCCATCAGCGCGGCCGCGGCCCGGAGCTACCTCGACACGGTGACCCCGGCGGCGGAAGGTTCCCTCAGCGGCTACAGCCGCGACCAGTTCCCGCACTGGAGCACCGTCTCCGGCACCTGCAACACCCGCGAGACGGTCCTCAAGCGGGACGGCGCGAACGTCGTCACCGACGCGGCCTGCGCGGCCGTCAGCGGGAGCTGGTACTCGGAGTACGACGGCGCCACCTGGACCGCCGCGTCCGACGTGGACATCGACCACATGGTCCCGCTCGCCGAGGCCTGGCGTTCCGGCGCCAGCTCCTGGACCACCGAACAGCGCCGGCAGTTCGCCAACGACCTCACCCGCCCGCAGCTCATAGCCGTCACGGACAACGTCAACCAGGCCAAGGGCGACCTCGACCCCGGCAAGTGGCTGCCCCCGCGCACCGCGTACCGCTGTACGTACGCGCGCATGTGGGTGCAGGTCAAGCAGTACTGGGGCCTGCGCATGGACTCCGGGGAGAAGACGGCCCTGGTGAACGTCCTGAACGGCTGCTGACGCCACTCGCCCTCCTCCCGGGGACATTCACCCCCGTTCTCCCCCGCGAGAGGGAGGCGGGCTACGCCCTTCGCCCCGTACCGTGATCCAAAGGGGCACGGAGGAGGGGGAGTTCCATGGCCGGACTGCGTCTGGGGCCACTGCTGCGCTACGTCGACTGGGACACGGGCGGAGCCGCCACGATATGGGTCGAGGCGGACCGCCCGTGCACGGCCGAGGTGCGGTGCGCGGACGGGGCCGCCGGCAGCGTCCGCACCTTCCAGGTCGCCGGCCACCACTACGCCCTGGTGCCGGTCACCGGGCTGACACCGGGCACGACCACGGCGTACGAGGTGCTGCTCGACGGGATCCCCGTCTGGCCCGGCGCCGGCAGCGGCTTCCCGCCGAGCACGATCACCACCCCGGCGGTCGGCGGCCGTCCCGGCGCGCCCGCGCCCGGACTGCGGGTCACCTTCGGCTCCTGCCGGCAGGCCGCCCCGCCCGCGGGCCGGCGCGGACCGCACGGCGCAGACGCCCTCGACACCCTCGCGGCGCAGCTCGCCGCGCAGCCGCAGGCGCAGCGGCCGGACGTCCTGCTGCTGCTCGGCGACCAGGTGTACGCCGACCACCTGTCGCAGGAGACCCGGCAGTGGCTCGCGGCCCGGCGCGACCTGCGCGAGCCGCCCGGCGCGCAGGTCGCGGACTACGAGGAGTACACCCGCCTCTACTACGAGTCCTGGCTCGACCCCGAGATCCGCTGGCTGCTCTCGACCGTCCCGAGCCTGCACATATTCGACGACCACGACGTCATCGACGACTGGAACACCAGCGCGGCGTGGCTCGCGGAGATGCGGGCGACCCCGTGGTGGCCGGAGCGCGTCCTCAGCGGGCTGATGTCCTACTGGGTGTACCAGCACCTGGGCAACCTCTCCCCCGCCGAACTCGCCGCGGACCCGCTGTACGCGGCGGTGCGGGCCACCCCGGACGGCACGGACGCCCTGCGCGCCTTCGCGGCCCGGGCCGATGCCGATCCGGCTTCGGTGCGCTGGAGTTACCGGCGGGACTTCGGCCGGTCCCGGCTGCTGATGGTGGACACCCGGGCGGCCCGGGTCCTCGCCGAGGACGGCCGGGCCATGCTCGACCCGGCCGAGGAAACCTGGCTGCGGGAGAACGCCCTCGCCGGGCACGGGGACTACGACCACCTGCTGATCGGGTCCTCCCTGCCGTGGCTGATGCCACCGCTGATCCACGACGCGGAAGTGTGGAACGCCGCGCTGTGCCGGGGCGAGCGCGGCGAGCGCTGGGCTCGGATCGGGGAGAACCTGCGGCGGCGCAGCGATCTGGAGCACTGGGCGGCGTTCCCCCGGTCGTTCGCGGCCCTGAGCGACCTCGTCGAGGAGGTGGGGACGGGACCGAGGGCTCCGGCGACCGTCTGCGTCCTGTCCGGTGACGTCCATCATGCGTATGTGGCCGAGCCCCGCATACCCAGTACCTCCCGCGTGTTCCAGCTGACCTGCTCACCGGTGCACAACTCCATCCACACCGCCGTCACATGGGGATTCCGGCTCGGCTGGTCGAGGCTGGGCCGCTGGCTGGGGCGCGGCTTCTCCCGGCACGGCCGGACGGGCCGGCCTCCCCTGAGCTGGCGGCGTACGGCGGGCCCGTGGTTCGGCAACCAGCTGATGACGCTGGCCCTGACGGGCCGCGGCGCCCGGCTGCGTCTGGACCAGGCCCGTGGGGGGCGGGGGAAGGCGGCCCGGCTGGTGACCGTGCTGGACCGGGAGCTCAGCGGCACGCCGTAGCCGGCCGCCCGGCGGGACCCGGGACGTCGCGGCAGTCGCCCCGGGCGTACGCTGTAGGGCTGTCAAGCCGCCCCTGCCGCTCCCCGCGACGACGCGGCGCTTCGGACTGGGGAGTCCCGCTGTGGTTGAGATTCTGGGGTCGCTGACCTCGAGCCCATGGATCTACGTCGTGGTGGCGGTGTCCATCCTGCTCGACGTGTTCCTGCCGGTGCTCCCCAGCGGCGTACTGGTCATCACCGCGGCGGCGGCCGCGGCGGCCGCCGGCCCGCCGCCGAGGGTGCCCGACGTCCTGGCGCTCCTGGTGACCGCGACGACGGCCTCGGTGCTGGGCGACATGGCGGCGTACCGGCTGGCCCGGCGCGGCGGAGCCCGCCTGGACCGGGCCATCGCCCGCTCCCGGCGCCTGACCCGGGCCCACGAGCGGCTCGGGACGGCCCTGGCCCGCGGCGGCGGCGCCCTGGTGGTGATCGCCCGCTTCGCCCCGGCGGGCCGCTCGGTGGTCTCCCTCGGCGCGGGCAAGACGCAGCGCACGGTGCGGGAGTTCCTGCCCTGGTCGGTGCTGGCGGGCATGACGTGGGCGAGCTACAGCGTGGCGCTGGGCTACTTCGGGACCCAGTGGCTGGGCACGACCTGGCTCGGTACCGCGATCTCGCTGATCGCCCTGTTCGCGGCGGGCTCCCTGGCCGCCTTCCTGATCCGCCGTCCGTCCCCGTCGGCCGCGCCCGCGACGTAGCCGCCCGCGCCCGGGCCCCGTCGGGAGGGCCGAGATCTGCGGCTGCCCCCCCCTAACGGGGTCGGCGCCTAGGCCGGGCGGGTCAGCCGGTCACCCGTTCACCTTGCCCCGATCGCCGCCTCCCGGCCGGGCTTCTAGCGTCCAGAGCACGGCGCGCAACCGAATCCGCGTCACGCCCGTGCCCTGGCCGCGCCGTTTCGAGGAGCCCGAGGAGTTCTCTCCATGTCCCCCACGCGCATCCGGTACCGCCTGGCAGGAGCCGCGGTCGCGGCCCTCGCCGCAACAGCCGTCACACCCGTCACCCTCGCCTCGGCCGCCCCGGTCGGCGCCCCGTCCGGCGGCGGCTCGCCCTCCGCCACCGTCTCCCCCGGCACCGTCGCCCCCGGCGGCCGGGTCAGCCTGAACGTCGAGGGCTGCGGCACCCCCAGCGCCCGGGCCACCTCGCGCGCGTTCGGCGACGTCCCGCTGACCTCGGCCAACCGGCCGGCGGCCAACTTCTCCGGCACCGCCACCGTCTACCGCGACGCCCCCACCGGTTCGCACGCCGTCACCTTCGAATGCGGCGGCACGGGCGGCCGTCGCGTCACCGTCACCCTCCAGGTCGCCCCCGGCGCGGCCCGGGGCGGCATCGGCGGCAGCGTGGACGCGATGAGCCCGGGCCAGATGGCCCTGGGCGCCACCCTGGCGGCCGGCGCACTCGGCACCGGCATCTGGATCCTGCGCCGGCGCGCGACCCAGCCGGGCTGACCACCGTCCCCGCCCGGCGCCTACGCCCGGGCCGGGACGGACTGCCCGCGCACCTGCACCCCGTCCAGCAGCAGCCTGGTGGCCTCGGCGACCGCGTCCACGGCGGCGTCGAACACCTCCCGGTTGTGCGCCGCGGGAGCGCGGAAGCCGGACACCTTCCGTACGTACTGGAGCGCGGCGGCGCGGATCTCCTCCTCGGTCGCCTTCTCGGGGATGGCGGGCGGGCGCAGGGTCTTAATGGAGCGGCACATACCTCCACTATGGCCCTGCGGGCGGCAGCTCGGCCCCGGAAAGCCGCATGATCAGCCCGGCCTGGAGCCGGCCGCGCAGCACCGGGTCGGAGACCTCCTCCAGCAGCCCGACGGCCTGCCGCATGTTCTCCGCGGCCCGCTGGTCCTCGCGCAGGGCGGCGCTCTGGGCGGCCATGTGGCGCAGCGCGAGGTCGGCCCGCCGGTGGAACAGCTGCCCGACCAGCGTGACGACGAGCCCGACGCAGGTGGTCACCACCCCGGTGTACGCGTCCCCGGCACTCTGCGCCTTCCAGACCGCGAGCCCGACCCCGGACAGCAGCACGGCCGCGCCGATCCCCGCGAACCGCTGACTGGTCACGAAGCTGCTGCGCGCCTGCGCCAGCCCGTAGGCGTAGTACTCGATGAGGATCGGGGTGAACGCGTCGGGCCGGTCCCCGGGCTCGGCCACCCCGCCCCGCCCGGCGTCGAGCAGCCTCGGATCCCCGCGCTCTCCCGATCCGGCCTCCACTCCGGCGACCAGCCGCGCCCGCTCGGCGTCCCGCTGCGCGTCGAACCCTCCCCCACGACGCCACTCCCCCCACACGGCCCCCACAACCAGCACCGCCAGCCCGATCCCCCACACCCAAGCCCCGCCCCATGCCACGCCCACCACCCCCGGCGATGAGATCCCCACCCCACCGCGCGGGAAACACCCCCGGAACCTAGACTGACGAACGCCCGAAATGTCCGCACCCGAGCATGAGGGAGCCACCATGGCCAAGCGAGGAAACAAGCGCCGCGCCCGCAAGAAGAAGAACGCCAACCACGGCAAGCGCCCCAACGCCTGACCCCCCGGGGCCGAACGCCCTTACGGGGGGCGGGTGATGCACCAAAGGCCCCCAACCCTCACTGGTCGGGGGCCTTCGTACTGGTGGATCTCAGCCTCGTGCCATGCGCGGGGCCCGTGCACCGATGCCCTCTTGCATGCCTCATCCAGTACCAAGACCGTGATGAAGATGCAGCTCAGCGTTCCGGCGACGCAGGGGGAGGGCAACGCATGGTGACTTCGGCGACACCATGGGCCAGGGCGACTTTCGGGGCACTGGCCGACCGGCTGACCGAAGCGATTCCAGCCTGCCTCATGGAAGCCCACACCAGGGCCCGTCACGGCCATGAAGGAGTGCACACCCAGACGCTGGAGGCCTACGGCCATGGCCTCTACGCGGCGCAGTACGAAACGCTGGCCGCCGAACTCTCTCCGCTCAGCGGAGCGATGGCCCGGCGGTTGCAGAACCGCACGGTGATGATCATCGGCGGCAACGTCATCTACCCCATCCGGTACGCGAAGAAGGATGTGCCGGTCACGGCGGCGCGGCTACGGAAGGCGGCCGGCTTCCGGGCCGACCTGATCCGGCGCCATGGCCCAGAGCCGGTGCAGCAGGCTCTCGACCTCGGCTTGGCGGAACTGGACGAGGAGCCCCTGCACCCGGACGTAGCCCTGCTTCCGCCGGAACTGCGGCTGATCATCGTGGCGTACGCCTGCTCGATGGACCAGGGCGTGATGCGGGTCGAATGGGGCTCGGCGGAGCTACGCCGGGAGGACCGCTACCTCATCTGGCACCACCACGAGCCGCTCATTCCGCCGGCCAGCCCTCGCGCCGCGTAGCCATCACGGCAGTCGGGGAGCCGCCACTCACCACGGAGCGCCCTCCTGTGGCCCAGTACCGCCCGGGGGGCGCCCGTTTCCCAAGTCCGCTGCTACTGGTCCGGTTTGGGTGCATGGGCGTTCATCCGCGTTCACGGTCGGCCGGCCGCCCCGCTGCCTTGGCCCGGATGCTCACGACGGCGTCCGAAGAAATGGGCGGCCGCCGTGGCTGCGGACGTGCGGGCCTGCCTCGATGTGGATGCAAACGGCCCCCCGCCATGACTGGCGGGGGGCCTTTTCGCTGGTGGGCGCGGACGGTTTCGAACCGCCGACATCTGCTTTGTAAGAGCAGCGCTCTACCCCTGAGCTACGCACCCGTGGACGAGTGGACAGCCTACATGGCGGGCGCACCCCCCACGCAAACCCGTGTGCGTGGGGGAGAATGGAGCGGGGCAAGGCGGACGGGGCACGGGAGAGGGATTGTGACGACGGCATCCCGGCGGTGGTTCGGTGGGCGGGACGAGAGTCGGCGGGCGGATGCGCAGGCGGCGAAGGATGCCGCCGCGGCCGCGTTCTACGAGCTGGACACCGCGCAGCGGGACCTGAGGATCTCCATCGAGACCATCGCCGCCGCGGACGGGTCTCCCGCCGCGCGGCAGGCCACCGAGGGGTTCGCCGCGCTCGGGCGGCGGATCGACCAGGTGAGCCACGTCTACATCGAGGCGGTCGACGCGCACGACCTGGACCGGGTCGATCTGGAGGGCTCGGTCGCCGCGCAGGCGCGGGAGCAGCTGACGCGGGCGCGGGACGAGCTGGTACGGGTCAAGGGGGAGCTGGAGCGCTTCGAGCAGGGGCTGCAGCCGCTGCTGGACAAGGCGGAGACGCAGCTGGCGCGGGTCGCGCCGGCGCGGGAGCGGGCGAAGGCGGCGCTGCGGGCGGCGAGCAACGCGCTGGACGCCGCGCGGGCCGGGGGGATGCGGGCCGACGAGCTGGCCGCGCGCCTGGCCGCGCTGGGTCCGGAGCTGACCCTGCTGAACCAGGGCGCGGCGCAGCACGGGGTCCAGGCGACCGTGCAGCGGGCGGACCGGATCTCGCGGGACGCGGAGGCGGTGCGGGCCGAGGCGGTGCGGCTGCCGGAGCGGGCGGCGGAGATCGACCGGCGGCTGGTGAGCCTGCGGACCCGGGCGCAAGCGCTGCGCAACCGGGCGGACCGGGTGGATCCGGTGCTCAGCGAGCTGCGGCGCCGGTTCAGCGCGGCCTGCTGGCAGGACCTCCAGCAGGTCCCCGAGCAGGCGGTACGGGACGTCGCGCGGGCCGAGGACCGGCTCGGGGAGGCCGGCCGGGCGCGGGAGGAACAGCGCTGGGCCGACGTAGGGACGCTGCTGGAGGAGGTCCGGGCCTCGCTGGACGCGACCGACGAGGCGGTGTCGGCCGCGCAGGACCGGCTCACGCGGCTGGAGGCGGTGGCGCGGGATCCGAAGGCCGAGGTGGAGCGGACCCGGTTCGCGATCCGGGACGCGCAGCGGCTGGCGATGGCGGGCCGGAGCGTGCCCGACGCGCGGCACGCGCGCCCGCTCGACGAGTCGGTGGCGCGGGTGGAGCGGGCGCTGGCGGGACTGGAGGGCCGGCATCCGGACTACTGGGCGTTCCTGCTGGAGATGGAGGACGTACGGGGTGCCGTGGCCCGGGTGGTGAACGGGATCCGTACGGAGCGCGGACACGCCTGAGCAGCCCGGCGGCCCACCCGCGGCCAGAGGTTGTCGCGGGGCCCTCGGCGGCGGATGCTGGGAGGGGCCGGGGGGCCGGAGCAGAGGAGCGCACCATGGCTGCTGCCCGCACGTCCCACAGGCCGCCGCCCCCGGCGCCACCCCGGTCGTTCGCGCCCCACGCGGCGTACGGGTGTCACGAGGCGCACGAGCACTACGCGCCCTACGTGGCCCACGAGCCGTACGGGACCGGGAGCACGCCCGAGAGCTCGCACTTCGTGCGGCGCCTCCTGCACCCCGTCAACGCCAAGCTCGACGAGCACCTGCCCGCCGACCACCGGCTCAACAAGATCTACCAGGTCGGCGCCGGGCTGATGGGCCTGCTGCTGGTCGTCTTCGGGATCCTCGGCCTCGTCCACCGCATCGGGTTCTTCAGCACCGGCGGCGACACGGTGCTCGCCCTGAACACCAACGGGGCGCTCAGCGTGCTGTCCCTCTGCATCGGGGCGCTGCTGTTCGCGGGGATGATGATCGGCGGAACCTTCGCCTCCACCCTGAACATCGTGCTCGGGCTGCTGTTCATCGCGAGCGGGTTCGTGAACCTGGCCCTGCTCGACACCGGGCTGAACTTCCTCGCCTTCCACATGCCCAACGTCCTGTTCAGCTTCGTCGTCGGCGTGATGCTGATGTGGTTCGGGATGTACGGCCGGGTCGGCAGCGCCTTGCCGCACGACAACCCGTACTGGCGCGCCCGCCACCCCGAGGCGGCCGCCCGCGAACGGCGGACCGTTCCGCAGCGGCACTGAGTTCCCGGCCCCTGCCCTCCCACCTCCTGGCGCGTGGCGCTTCCCGGGCGGGGGTGGGCTGCGTAGCCTGTGCGCATGCCTCGTTATGAATACCGCTGCCGGACCTGCGACGACACCTTCGAGATCAGCCGGCCGATGGCCCAGTCGGGCGAGCCCGCCGACTGCCCGGCCGGTCACGCCGACACCGTCAAGCTCCTCTCCGCCGTCGCCGTCGGCGGGAGCTCCGGCGCTCCCGCCTCCGCCCCCGCGATGGGCGGCGGCGGCGGCGGCTGCTGCGGTGGCGGCGGCTGCGGCTGACCGGACTACGGCTCGCCGGGGCGCCGGGGCGCCGGGGCGCCGGGGCGCCGGGCGCGTCAGCGTTTGCGCGAGAGGGTGATTCCGTCCGAGATGGCCAGCAGGACGGACTCCGTACGGGTGTCCGCCGCGACGTGGTCGTTGAACGCGCGGACGGCCGCCCCCCGGCTCTCCGGCGACTCGTCCAGGACCGTCCCGTGGTAGAGCGTGTTGTCCGTGACGATCAGCCCGCCCGGGCGCAGCCTCGGCACGAGCTCCTCCCAGTAGAGGATCTGGCTCGACTTGTCCGCGTCCACGTACGCCAGGTCGATGTGCGGCTCCGCCGGCATCGCGCGCAGCGTGTCCAGGGCGGGGGCGATGCGCAGGTCGATGCGGTCGGCGACGCCCGCCGCCTCCCAGGCCTCGCGCCCGTACCGGGTCCACTCCTCCGAGACGTCGCAGGCGATCAGGCGGCCGTCGGCGGGCAGGGCCTGGGCCATGGACAGGGCGGAGAAGCCGGTGAAGGTGCCGACCTCGACGATGTGGCGGGCGCCGGTCAGCCGGACCAGGAAGGCCAGCAGCGGCCCCTGTTCCTCGGCGGACTGCATGCCGGCCGCGTCCGGGAACTTCTCCCACGTGGTCGCGATCAGCCCCCGCTGGACCGCGTCCAGCGGGGGGTTGTGCGCGAGCACGTAGGCGTAGAGCTCATCGGTGATCTTGGTGCTGTTGCCCTTGGTCATGCGCTCAGTGTCGCAACCGCCCTGCCCAGTTCGCGGATGATCTCCTCACCGGCGAGTACGCCCCCCGTGGTCAGGGCCGTCACCGAGGGCGCCGTCCAGCCCGCGTCGGCCAGCTCTCCGTGGCCCGGCCGCCAGGCCCGGTCCGCCGCGAGCAGCAGGTCGGCGTCGAGCAGGGAGTCGCCCGCGGCCAGGGTGCTGGTGGCTCCGGTGCGCCGGGCCACCTCCCGCATGGCCGCGCTCTTGGTCAGCGGACGCGGGACGGCGTAGATCTTGCGGCCCTGGAGGGAGACCCCCCAGCCGCGCTCCGCCGCCCACTCCTCCAGTGCCTTCAGCCACGCGTCGGGGACCAGCGCGCGCTCGACGACGAGGTACGCGAAGAGGTCCTCCGCCAGCCGCGCCTTGCGCAGCCACGCCGGGTCGGACACGGACAGCAGGTGGGCGTGCACCTCCTCCAGGGGGGCGCACTCCCGCGCGAGTCGGGTGGCGACCGCGCGCCGCCAGTCCCGGTCCGGGACCCCGTCCACCAGCAGCTGGCCGCCGTTGGCGCAGATCGCGTACGGGGCGGGCCGGCCGGGGAAGCGGATCCGCTGGTACTGCTTGCGGGTACGGGTGGTGGTCGGGACGAAGACCGCCGACGGGTCGGCGGTCAGCTCGGCGAGCAGCCCGGCGGCCGTCTCCGTCATGTACGACAGCGGCTTGCTCTCGTGCACCTCGACGCACAGCAGCCGGGGGGCCTGGGCATCGGGCATGGTCAGGGCGAGGGCGGCCGCCGAGTAGATGAGGGTGCGGTCGAGATCACTGGCTACGAGGACGGTCACTTGGCGGCCACTGCCTTTCCGTCGGCGCCGGTGGCGCCGCGCGTGTATCGGGGGTGGATGAGTCCCACGCACGTGTAGGGCAGCCCGTCGACCTCCTCGACCGGCACCCCCCGCTGCTCCGCGAGCAGGCGTACGTGGTCCAGGTCGGCGCCGGCCCCGCGCTGGGCCAGGATCTTCCAGGGGACGCGGCGCAGCAGCACCCGGGTGGTCTCGCCGACGCCGGGCTTGACCAGGTTCACGTCGTGGATCCCGTACTCCTCGCTGATCCGCTCGACCGCCGCCCAGCCCACCCAGGTGGGGGTCCGGTCGGCCGCGAGCAGTTCCTTGACCTCCCCGTCCACGGCGTCGGCGACCGCGTCGAAGTGCGCGGCGACGGCGTCGACGAAGCCGGTCGAGACATCGGCCCCGGCGAGCTCGCGGTAGAACTTCGCGCCGTGGAAGTCGTCGGGGCCGACCAGGTCCGACCGCAGGACGGTACGCGAGACCAGGCCGGAGACCGTGGAGTTCAGGCAGGCGGAGGGGATCAGGAAGTCCTCGCGGGTGCCGTAGGTGCGCACGCAGGAGCCCGGGTCGGCGAGGACGACGATCTCCGGGTCGAAGCCCTCGAAGGCGGAGAGGGCCTCGCGCAGCTCGCGCGTGATGGCGCCCTTGCCGGTCCAGCCGTCGACGAAGACGACGTCGGCCGGATCGTGGTGGGCGGCCAGCCAGCGCAGCGCGTTGGCGTCGATGCCCCGGCCGCGCACGATGGAGACGGC
This sequence comes from Streptomyces sp. NPDC002032, assembly GCF_042890765.1. Lineage (NCBI taxonomy): Bacteria > Bacillati > Actinomycetota > Actinomycetes > Kitasatosporales > Streptomycetaceae > Streptomyces > Streptomyces sp. NPDC002032. The sequence continues at coordinate 26,466 of NZ_JBIASM010000003.1, forward strand.
GTAGTGCGGCAGGTCCAGGCCGTGCCGGGCGCGGGCCCAGCGGCGCATCAGCACCCCGACGGGCGTCCCGGCGCGGGCCAGGGAGACCAGGACCGGGGAGGGGGAGCGCTCGGCGAGCACGGTCTCGGTGACGGTGCCGACCGCCCGGGCCATCCGCGCCGCGGAGGCGGCGAGGGCGCTGCGGTAGAGCTCCTGGTAGCCCTCGGAGGGCTGGTACTCCACCGGCAGGGACTCGGCGTAGTGGGCGCCGCCCGCCTGGATGGCCTCCTCGCGCTCCTCGGTAGGGGCCTCCAGCTCGACGCCGGAGAGGTCCTGGAGCAGCCAGCCGACATCCTCGGGGGCGTACGAGGAGAAGGCCGGCCCGCGCAGCGGCTCGGCCAGGGCGGGCTCGGTCATGGTCGGCTCCTGCCGGTGGGAAAGGGACGAGGGGGCGGCGGAAGGGGCACCCGCAGCGGCACCCCCGGCGGCGTACGCCGGGACGTACGCCGGTACGACGGCCAGCAGGACCCGGCCGGTGTGCGGGGCGAGCTCCGCGAGGAGTCCCGTCCGCAGCTCGGGGGTGTCCCCGGCGGAGTCCACGACGGCGACCACGGTGTCGAAGCCCGCGCCCGCGACGTTGTAGGCGTACCGGTCGCCGGGACCGTCGGCCGGGGCGTCGTGGGCGGGGAAGACCAGCCGGCTGCGGATGGCGTAGCCGGGGTCGTCCAGGGCCAGTACGGGCGAGCGGGTCGTGGTGGAGAAGCGCACCTCGGTGGCGGCGCCCGACTCCTCCAGGGCCAGCGCGAGCCGCAGCGGCGCGTACATCAGCTCCTCGTTGCCGAGTACGAGGACCCGCCCGGGCGCCCCGCCCAGCGCGTCCGCGAGTTGCCCGGCGAGGGACGGGAGCGCCGCCTCCAGGGCCTCGCGGTGCGCGGGGGTGAAGCCGTGCCGGCCCCCGTCGGGAACTCCGGCGGGCCAGTCGAGCGGGATCCGGGTGACCGGGTCCGGGCGGTCCGCCGGGGAGGCGGCCCCCGGGGCGGAACGGGCGGAGCCGCCGGACTCCCCGCCGCGCCGTACGCCCCCGAGGGACCCGGAGGGAGCGGGCTGCGGCGGTGCGGCCTCGTACTCCTCGACCAGTGCCCGCCCCTTGGCCAGGACCCCCTCGGGGAGGGAGACCGTCCCGGAGGCGAGGGCTATGAGGTCGACGCGGGCGCCCAGCCCGTCGGCGAAGGCGGTCAGCCGGTCGCGGTCGGCGGGCGAGCGCATGTCGACGAGGGCGACGACCACGTAGTGGCCGCGCGGGTGGCGGGCGTGCAGGTCGCGGATGGTGTTCAGGACCGTGTTGCCGGTGGAGAACTCGTCGTCGACCAGGACCAGCGGCCCGTCGCCCGCCAGCAGTCGCGGGTCCTCGGGCAGCAGCAGGTGCGAGGTGGCGTGCGAGTGCGCCTCCTCGAAGCCGCCCGCGGTCGCCACTCCCGGCACGGGCCGGCGCGTGGAGTGCAGGTAGGGGGCGGTGCCCAGGCCGTCGGCGACGCAGTGGCCGAGGCCGGTCGCGGTCTCGGCGTACCCGAGGACCACCGCCGAGGCCGCCGCCTCCTCGCCGAGCAGGGCCCGCACCCGCTGCCCGAGTCCGTGCCCCGCGGCGTGGACCACCGCCGGGGACTGCGGGACGTGCTTGCCGAGCACCTGGGAGACCAGCAGGTGGGCCCGCTTGGGGTTGCGCCGCAGGGCGAGCCCGAGCAGGGAGTCCAGCCGCGGCGCCCCCGGGGCACCGCCGTCCTCCAGGGCGACGCCCAGCCGGTCCGCGACCCAGTCTCCCGACCACACCTCGTCGATCGTCTTCCCCTTCTCCGTCTGCGTGGGGCCCCCGTCCATCGGGTCCCCGTCCATCGGGTCCCCGTCCATCGGGCCGGCTTCCACCGGGCCCCTCCCGTCAGGATCCGTCCGCCCCGGGCGGCTCACACCCGGAGCCCGGCCGTGAGCAGGTCGACGAAGCCGACCTCTTCCCTGGCCACCCCGAAGACCTCGGCGCGCAGCATCGTGCGCTCGGCCCAGGCCCGGTGGGGCTTCACCTCGTTCATCTTGTTCGTGTAGGCGGAACGCATGACTCCGCCGCCGTCGCGCTCGGGGCGCAGGATGTCCTGCGCGTCGCTGAACTCCTCGTGCGAGACCACCGACAGGGCGTGGACGGGCGTGACGTGCGCCGGGTGGATGCAGGTCTTGCCCAGCAGTCCGTTGGCCCGGTCGAGCTCGATCTCGCGGAGCAGCCCGTCCAGGTCGTGCTCGATCAGGGCGGTGCGCAGCTCCTCCACGCCCTCCTCCAGGAAGGGGCTGCGGCGCAGCTGGGGCTTGAAGAGGCGCTGCTGGCTGCGGAAGTACTCCCACACGGGGCCGGTCACGGTGAAGCCGGTGCCGTCGGCACGGCTGAGGACGTTGACCACGTCGGCGATGACTCCGGCGACGATCTGGACGTCGTAGGCGGTCATGTCGGGGGTGCGGCGCAGCCCGTACACGGAGCAGAAGTCGGTGACGCCGAGCCGCAGGGCCAGCACCCGGTCGCGGTAGCGGTTCACGGTGCGCGCGATCCCGGCGAGGGCCTCGACGCGGGTCTCCAGGTGGAGGAGGTCCGGGCTCTCCAGGACGGGCATGGCGTACAGCCGGGGCAGTCCGGAGGCGGCCTCGGCTTCGGCGACGGCGTCGAGGAAGGCCGTTCCGCGACTTTCGGTGAACTTCGGGAGTACGAATCCGGCCAGGAGCCGGACCGGTCCGCCGAGCCGGCGCACGAGGTCGGGTATCTGCTCGGGCGTGCGGACGCGGATGAAGAGGAGCGGGAGGTCCTCGGTGCCGGCCGGGTCGGCGTCGAGGGCCGCGAACTGCCGTACGAGGTTCTCCTCGCCGCCCAGGACATCGGAGTCGCTGATGGAATCCTCCAGGCAGAGGACCATGGAGACGACTCCGCGGGCCGCCTGTTTGCGGATGTCGGCGGCCAGGTGCGGCCGGGTGGCCGGGCTGTAGAGGGTCGCCCCGAGCGCGGCGGCCAGCGTCCGGGCGGGCGAGGACGGGGAGAACTCCACCGGTTCCTGGTGGAACAGGTCCTTGCGGACAGTGGGCGATATGTGCCCGAAGTGACGCATGTGCTTCCCCCGTACTGCCTCGGCGGCCCAACTGGCGTGGCCGGTAATAGTACGTACGAACAGGAGTCAAGAGTTCCTCAAGCACATGAAGTTCCGGTAACCCTCATGCACCATGCCCAGCTCCGCGCGTTCTGGACAAGGCCCTACGGGGGGCCGCATTGTCCCGGTCCCGTCCGGGAGGGCAGGATGACGGGCATGACGCACGCGATGCAGAAGGGCTCGAACATCCCGGTGGCCCCCGTGGCGGTCCGGGCGGTGCTGCGCTGGACCACCGGCACCGAGGTGCCGGACGTGGACGCCTCCGCGCTGCTCGTGGGCGCGGACGGGCGCGTGCGCTCGGACGAGGACTTCGTGTTCTACAACCAGCCCCGCCATCCCTCCGGCGCGGTCTGGCGGCTGGGCAAGAAACAGCTGGGCGACGGGGTCACCGACGCGGTCCAGGCGGACCTGCGGGCCGTGACCCCGGCGGTGGACCGGATCCTCGTGGTGGCCTCCGCCGAGGACGTCCCCTTCCGACGGGTCCGGGACCTGCGGATCCTGCTCTACGACGCCACGCCGGGCGGCGGCCCCGAGCCGCTGGCCTACTTCGACGTGCGCCCCGAGACCGGCGCCGAGACGGCCCTGATCTGCGGGGAGCTGTACCGCCGGGGCGAGGGGTGGAAGTTCCGCGCGCTGGGCGAGGGCTACTCCGACGGGCTCGTGGGGCTGGCCACCGACCACGGGATCTCCGTGGACGAGAACGCAGAGAACGCCGAGAACGCCGCCGAGAGCACCCCCGCGCCCGGGCCCGGCTCCGGCCCGGCGGAGCCCGCGGCCCCCTCCGGCGCGAGGGGCGGACCCACCGACGAGCGGACCGCCGCCATGCGCCCCTCGGAGTCCGTGCCGCCGCTGCCGCCGGCCCCGCCCACCCAGGCCCCGCCGGCCGTCCCGCCCGCCTACGGGTACCCGCAGCCGGTGTCCCCGGCCCCGGTGCCCGCCGTGGTGCCGGCCCCGGCCGGGGACCCGTCGTTCCGGCTGCCGGTGCAGGGCCCGCAGTTCATCCGGCGCTGAGTCGCGGGGGCTCCGGTCAGGCCTTGGTGCTCTTGTAGCCCCGGCCCCACTGGAGCCCCCACCCGTACAGCCGGTCCAGCTCGGCCTGGAACCCGTAGACGAACTTCACCTCGCGGCGGACGATCAGCTCGCCCTTGACGTTCGCCAGGGAGAAGACGGCGCAGGAGCGGGCCTGCGGGTGCCGCTCGTCGAGCGGGATCTCGATCCGCGGCCCGGCCGTCGGGTAGAGGGTGACCATGGCGTGGGTCCGGTCGAAGGCCGGGGTCTGGTCGTAGATGTAGACGAAGACGAGCATCCGCTTGATCTCGTCGGCGTGGTCCAGGTTGATGTAGAGCGTCTCCCCGGAGCCCGAACCGAAGCGGTCGTCCCCGCTGAGCTTGACGTACGGCGGGTCGTTGAGGTCGCCCAGCAGGTTGCCCAGCGGCTGTACGGCGCCCCGGGTGCCGTCGGTCAGCTCGTACAGGCAGCCCATGTCCAGGTCGACGTTGACCATGCCCTGGGTGTGCGCCTGCACCATGTCGGGTTTGAAGAGTTTGAACGGATGCCGCAGGAGCTGTCCGCTCTGGCCGGCGGCCCGGCCGCCGATGTCCGAGGTGCGCATGCGCCACGAGAGGTTCACGCGCAGGTTGCCGTGCACCGCCTGCTGGCGGGTGAGCGACACCGTCGACTGCCGCTTGGTCAGCTCGATCGCGTTCGAGGACGCCTGCCCCGAGTCGAACCCCATGGCGCGCGCGCCCCTGATCCCGTCGAAGAACCCCATGTCCCAACCCCCCAGGTCGGTCCGTCCGCGCACCGGACGTGCGGCGGATGTGCACCCGGTGTGCACCGGATGCGCGGCGGGGCGGCCCCGCGGTCCGATGGATCCGCGCGGCCGCCCCGTCAAAACCGAAACGGTTCTGTGGAAAGGGTTCCGCATTCAGGGCCGGGTCACACCCCCGCCCCGACCTCCGCCTGTGCTCCGTCGCCGCCGCCCTCCGCCGCGAGGCGGTTGTTGCGGCGCACCGAGGACCAGAAGGACCAGGCGATGAGCACGACGCCGACGAGACCGGTGATGATCTCGTTGATCTCGTACTGGATGGTGACGAGCAGGATCACGGCGAGGGCGCCGATGGCGTAGTGGGCGCCGTGCTCCAGGTAGACGTAGTCGTCGAGGGTGCCCTGGCGGACCAGGTAGACCGTGAGCGACCGGACGTACATGGCACCGATGCCCAGGCCGAGCGCCATGAGCACGATGTCGTTGGTGATGGCGAAGGCGCCGATGACCCCGTCGAAGGAGAAGGAGGCGTCGAGGACTTCCAGGTAGAGGAACATGAAGAACGCGGCCTTGCCGGCCATGACCACGGCCGAGACGGGCTTGCCGCTCCGCTTGGCCTCTTCCTCCGCCTCGTGCTCGGCTTCCTCCTCTTCCTCCAGCCTGTTCTCGAAGAAGCCGGAGAGGCCGCCGACGATCATGTACGTGATCAGGCCGAGGATGCCGGAGATCAGGACGGTCTGCGCCTTGTCCACGTGGACGCCGCCGTGCTGGTGGGCATGGGCCGCGAAGGTCATCGAGGTGATGACGAGGACGATCAGGGCGATGCACGCGGAAAGCATGTCGATCTTGCCGAGCTTCGCGAGCGGACGCTCCAGCCAGGCGAGCCACTTGATGTCGCGGTCCTCGAAAATGAAGTCGAGGAAGATCATCAGCAGGAACATGCCACCGAAGGCGGCAATGGACGGGTGAGCGTCCGTGACCAGCTGCTCGTACATGTCCTTGTCGTTCATGGCGAGATCGACGGCCTCGATCGGCCCGATCTTCGCGCTGATCGCCACGATGACGACGGGGAAGACCAGGCGCATGCCGAACACGGCGATGAGGACACCGACGGTGAGGAAGATCTTCTGCCAGAAGGCGTTCATCTTCTTCAGGATTCCGGCGTTGACCACCGCATTGTCGAAGGAGAGCGAGATCTCCAGGATCGACAGGATCGCAACGATCCCGAGAGCGGGCCATCCCCCGTACAACACCGCAGCGGCCAGACCGAGCGCAGTGATTGCGAACGACCAGCCGAAGGTTTTGAGAACCACTGGCACCCCATCGTCTTGTACGGCTTTACGAAACGTTGACCCCGAAGTCTAGAGCGATGCCCCGCAGCCCCGACGCGTACCCCTGCCCTACCGCACGGAACTTCCATTCCCCGCCGTACCGGTAGACCTCGCCGAAGATCATCGCCGTCTCGCTGGAGGCGTCCTCGGTCAGGTCGTAGCGGGCGAGTTCCAGGTCGTCCGCCAGGTTCACCACACGGATGAAGGCATTGCTCACCTGGCCGAAGCTCTGCCGGCGGCTGTCCGCATCGTGGATCGAGACCGGGAAGACGATCTTGTCGACCTGGGCCGGGACCTTGGTGAGGTCGATGATGATCGACTCGTCGTCGCCTTCACCCTCGCCGGTGAGGTTGTCCCCGGTGTGTTCGACGGAGCCTTCGGGGCTCTTCAGGTTGTTGTAGAAGACGAAGTACTCGTCCCCGAGCACACGGCCACTGTTGCACAGCAGCGCGCTGGCATCGAGGTCGAAGTCCGCCCCCGTGGTCGAGCGCGCGTCCCATCCGAGGCCGACCAGAACCCGGGTGAGGTTGGGTGCGGCCTTGGACAGGGAGACGTTGCCCCCCTTGGCGAGTGTGACGCCCATGATGTTGGTCCTCCCCGGACGACGTGGTGATGGTGACACGGCCACCAACGGTCATGGTGGCAAAGCCGGACCGGCGCCGTACACACAGGTGCACGGCGCCGGTCGGACGGACTGCTCTCGGACTCAGACGTTGACGCCGAAGTCCTGCGCGATGCCGCGCAGGCCGGAGGCGTAGCCCTGGCCGATGGCACGGAACTTCCACTCCGCGCCGTTGCGGTACAGCTCGCCGAAGACCATGGCGGTCTCGGTCGAGGCGTCCTCGGAGAGGTCGTAGCGGGCGAGCTCGCTGTTGTCGGCCTGGTTCACGACGCGGATGTAGGCGTTGCGGACCTGGCCGAAGCTCTGCTGGCGGCTCTCGGCCTCGTAGATCGAGACGGGGAAGACGATCTTGGCGACATCGGCGGGGACGCCGGCCAGGTTGACCTTGATGGCCTCGTCGTCGCCCTCGCCCTCACCGGTGGTGTTGTCACCGGTGTGCTCGACCGAGCCGTCCGGGCTCTTCAGGTTGTTGAAGAACACGAAGTTCGAGTCGTTGGCGACCTTGCCCTGGTCGTTGGTCAGGATCGCGCTGGCGTCGAGGTCGAAGTCGACACCGGTGGTGGTGCGAGCGTCCCAGCCCAGACCGACGATGACCGCCGTCAGGTTAGGCGCGGCCTTGGTCAGCGAGACGTTGCCGCCCTTGCTGAGGCTGACTCCCACAGGTCCTCCATTGGTATGTGTGTGGGGCGGAGCCCCGTCGTGCGGTTGCTACCTGGATCAACGTTCAGATCCTAGTGACGGGTTCCCGCCCGCAGGCGGTTTTCCGGCGACGGATCCGCCCCCGGCCCTCAGATGGCGTCGAGGGCCTTGATGTACTCGTTCAGGTCACGCGCGTCGGGCAGTCCGTTGACGACGGTCCAGCGCACGACGCCGTCCTTGTCGATGATGAAGGTGCCGCGGACCGCGCAGCCCTTCTCCTCGTCGAAGACGCCGTAGGCGCGGGAGGTCTCGCCGTGCGGCCAGAAGTCGGACAGCAGCGGGTACTCCAGGCCCTCCTGCTCGGCGAAGACCCGCAGGGTCGGCACCGAGTCGTTGGAGACGGCCAGCAGCTGCACGTCGTCGTTCTGGAAGCGGGGCAGCTGGTCGCGGAGCTCGCACAGCTCGCCGGTGCACACCCCGGTGAAGGCGAACGGGTAGAAGAGGAGCACCACGGCCTTCTCCCCCCGGAAGTCGGAGAGCCGCACGGTCGCGCCGTGGTTGTCCTTGAGCTCGAAGTCCGGGGCCTTGGTTCCGACCTCGATCGCCATCTTTCGCATCCCTTCGTTCCTGCATCGCTGCACGGGGCTGTTCGGGTGAGTCCCAGCCTAGGCGCGGCCGGCCCGCCGAACGCGCACACCCCGCCGACCGCGGAAGAACCGGGGCGACGGGGTGTGCGTCCGCTGTGGTGCGGGTCTACGGCTCAGCGCTTGGCCTTGGCGGCCTTCGGCGTCACCAGCTTGGTGGAGGTCCACTCCTTGCCGACGGGCAGGCCCTTGGCGAGGGAGAGGCCGGCCGTCTCGGCCGCCTCGCTGATGTCGCTGGCCTCGACGTAGCCGTCACGGCCCGTCTTGGGGGTCAGCAGCAGGATCAGTGCGCCGTCCTCGACCAGCTCGGTCGCATCGACCAGGGCGTCCGTCAGATCGCCGTCCTCGTCGCGGAACCACAACAGCACCGCGTCGGCGACGTCGTCGTAGTCCTCGTCGGCGAGCTCGCTGACGAGCTTCTCGACGGCGTCACGGAATTCCTGATCGACGTCGTCGTCGTAGCCGATCTCCTGGACCACCTGTTCGGACTGGAAACCCAGCCGGGCGGCCAGGCTCTCCGCGTGGTCCGCGGTCGCGCTCACGGGGTGCCTCCTGCTCATGTTCGGTGAATGTCTTTCGGCGGCGCGCGTACGCGCAGCATTGGGCGTAGTCCACACGGGCGCGGCGGATCGCGCAAGTACCCGGCCGCCGGGACCGCCGAAACGGTGACGATTGCGGCCGTCTCGCCGCAACTTTCAGGCTTCCCTGGTCTACCACCCGTGATTCATCCCACACCATTCCAGCTCATTCGGCATCGCATGAGGACTTTCCTACCTGTTTGAGGGACGAACGGCCTTACGAACCCCCTGATCGTCTTGGGCGTAAGGTTGCGATTTGGCCCGGCCCCCGGCAGTGCCGACGGCCGCTCCTTCTCCGCTCCAGGTGTTACCCAGTGGTAGAGGTGAAGATTTCGGCCGAGCGTAAGACCATGGGAGGCGGCGACCCAAGGCACGACTCCCCCGACAGCGAAGGAACAGCGTGGCTTCCGCATCCGATCGCAATCCGATCATCATTGGCGGCCTCCCCAGCCAGGTCCCGGACTTCGATCCGGAAGAGACGCAGGAGTGGCTCGACTCCCTGGACGCCGCGATCGACGAGCGGGGCCGCGAACGTGCCCGCTACCTGATGCTGCGCCTGATCGAGCGGGCCCGCGAGAAGCGCGTGGCCGTGCCCGAGATGCGCAGCACGGACTACGTCAACACGATCGCCACCAAGGACGAGCCGTTCTTCCCCGGCAACGAGGAGATCGAGCGCAAGGTCCTGAACGCCACCCGGTGGAACGCGGCCGTCATGGTCTCGCGCGCCCAGCGCCCCGGCATCGGCGTCGGCGGCCACATCGCCACCTTCGCGTCCTCCGCCTCCCTCTACGACGTGGGCTTCAACCACTTCTTCCGGGGCAAGGACGAGGGCGACGGCGGCGACCAGATCTTCTTCCAGGGCCACGCCTCCCCCGGCATCTACGCCCGCGCCTACCTCCTGGACCGGCTCTCCGAGCAGCAGCTCGACGCGTTCCGGCAGGAGAAGTCGAAGGCCCCGTACGGGCTCTCCAGCTACCCGCACCCGCGGCTGATGCCGGACTTCTGGGAGTTCCCGACGGTCTCGATGGGCCTCGGCCCGCTCGGCGCGATCTACCAGGCCCGGATGAACCGGTACATGGAGGCGCGCGGGATCGCCGACACCTCGAAGTCACACGTGTGGGCGTACCTCGGCGACGGCGAGATGGACGAGCCGGAGTCGCTCGGCCAGCTGTCCATCGCCGCCCGCGAGGGTCTGGACAACCTGACCTTCGTCGTCAACTGCAACCTCCAGCGCCTCGACGGCCCGGTGCGCGGCAACGGCAAGATCATCCAGGAGCTGGAGTCGCAGTTCCGCGGCGCCGGCTGGAACGTCATCAAGCTGATCTGGGACCGCTCCTGGGACCCGCTGCTGGCGCAGGACCGCGACGGCATCCTGGTCAACAAGATGAACTCGACCCCGGACGGGCAGTTCCAGACGTACGCCACCGAGTCCGGCGCGTACGTCCGCGACCACTTCTTCGGCGGCGACCAGCGGCTGCGCGCGATGGTCGAGAACATGACCGACCAGCAGATCCAGCACCTGGGCCGCGGCGGTCACGACCACAAGAAGGTCTACGCGGCCTACGCGGCGGCCAAGGCCCACAAGGGCCAGCCGACGGTGATCCTGGCGCAGACGGTCAAGGGCTGGACGCTGGGTCCGAACTTCGAGGGCCGCAACGCCACGCACCAGATGAAGAAGCTGACGGTCGACGACCTCAAGCGCTTCCGCGACCGCCTGCACATCCCGGTCACCGACAAGCAGCTGGAGGACGGCGCGCCGCCGTACTACCACCCGGGCCGCAACTCGCCCGAGATCCAGTACATGCACGACCGCCGCAGCGCGCTGGGCGGCTACGTGCCGACCCGCGTGGTGCGCTCGAAGCCGCTGCAGCTGCCGGGCGACGCGGCGTACGCGGCCGCCAAGAAGGGCTCGGGGCACCAGTCGATCGCCACCACGATGGCGTTCGTCCGCATCCTGAAGGACCTGATGCGGGACAAGGAGATCGGCAAGCGGTTCGTGCTGATCGCGCCCGACGAGTACCGCACCTTCGGCATGGACGCCTTCTTCCCGAGCGCCAAGATCTACAACCCGCTCGGCCAGCAGTACGAGGCGGTCGACCGCGACCTGCTGCTCGCCTACAAGGAGTCCCCGACCGGGCAGATGCTGCACGACGGCATCTCGGAAGCGGGCTGCACCGCCTCGCTGATCGCCGCGGGTTCGGCGTACGCGACGCACGGCGAGCCGCTGATCCCGGTGTACGTCTTCTACTCGATGTTCGGTTTCCAGCGCACCGGTGACCAGTTCTGGCAGATGGCCGACCAGCTCGCGCGCGGTTTCGTCCTCGGCGCGACCGCGGGCCGGACCACCCTGACGGGTGAGGGCCTCCAGCACGCCGACGGTCACTCCCAGCTGCTGGCGTCGACCAACCCGGGCTGCGTGGCGTACGACCCGGCCTACGGCTACGAGATCGCGCACATCGTCAAGGACGGCCTGCGGCGGATGTACGGCCCCGACGCCGAGGACGTCTTCTACTACCTGACGGTCTACAACGAGCCGATCCAGCACCCGGCCGAGCCGGCCGGCGTGGACGTGGACGGCATCCTCCGGGGCATCCACCGCGTCTCGCAGGGCACCGAGGGCGCCATCGGGGCGCAGATCCTGGCCTCGGGCGTGGCGGTGCCGTGGGCGCTGGAGGCGCAGCGGATCCTGGCGGCCGACTGGAACGTCCGGGCGGACGTCTGGTCGGCGACCTCGTGGAACGAGCTGCGCCGCGAGGCCGTCGAGGTGGACCGGCACAACCTGCTCCACCCCGAGGAGGAGCAGCGCGTTCCGTACGTGACCCGGAAGCTGTCCGGCGCGGAGGGGCCGTTCGTGGCGGTCTCGGACTGGATGCGCTCGGTGCCGGACCAGATCGCGCGCTGGATCCCGGGGACGTACACCTCGCTGGGCGCGGACGGCTTCGGCTTCGCCGACACGCGCGGCGCGGCCCGGCGCTTCTTCCACATCGACGCGCAGTCGGTGGTCCTGGCGACGCTGACCGAGCTGGCCCGTGAGGGCAGGATCGACCGCTCGCTGCTGAAGCAGGCCATCGACCGCTACCAGCTGCTGGACGTGGCGGCGGCCGATCCGGGCGCCGCGGGCGGCGACGCGTAACGCTCACCCGTGAGCGGGGGCGCCGGGACACTTGGCCCGGCGCCCCTTACTCGTTCTTTACGATGCTGGGCATGAAGCAACCCTCCCGTCAGGCGCGGTGGGAGCGCCGTACGCAGGTTCCGCTGCTGGTGCTCGCCGTGGCCTTCGCCGTCGCCTACGCCGTGCCCATCGTCGCGCCCGACGCGGACGGGAGCGTGCACCGGGCGTGCACGCACGCGGAGTGGGTGGTGTGGGCCGCGTTCGCGGTCGACTACCTGGTCCGCCTCGGGCTGGCGGCGGACCGCCGGGTGTTCGTGCGGACGCACTGGCTGGACCTGGCGGCGGTGGTGCTGCCGCTGGTCCAGCCGCTGCGGCTGCTGCGGCTGGTGGCCACGCTGATGCTGGTGGGGCGCCGGGCCCGGATGGCTCCGCAGGTCCGGCTGACCACGTACGTGGCCGGGGCCGTGGTGGGGCTGCTGATGTTCGGCTCGCTGGCGGTGCTGAGCGTGGAGCGGGACGCCCCCCACGGCAACATCAAGAACCTGGGCGACGCGGTGTGGTGGTCCTTCACCACCATGACCACGGTCGGGTACGGGGACCACTCCCCCACCACGGGGCTCGGGCGCCTCGTGGCGGTCGGGCTGATGCTGTCGGGGATCGCCCTGCTGGGTGTGGTGACGGCCAACATCGCCGCCTGGTTCATCGCCCGCTTCGAGCGGGACGACCAGGTGGAGCGGCTCCAGCTGGCGGCCATCCGGGAGCTCCAGCAGGAGGTGCGGGCGCTGCGGGACGAGGTGGCCCGGCTCGGCGGAGGCGGAGGCGGAGGCGGCAGCAGCGGCGGCGGCCCGGAGCAGGAGGCGGAGGCGATGCCCGCCCAGGCCGCCGCCACCGCCGCCCGCGCCGGTCAGGCGGGGCTTACGTCTCCCACACCTTGAACGCCCTGACCTGGTAGGGGGACTGGGGCAACAGGACCCCGTCGCCGGGGTAGGTCTGGAACTCCCCGGTCTCCGCGCACACGTCCGACTGGTACGTGGTCACGGGGCGCCCGGTCCGGTTGATGAGGGACTGGTAGGTGCCGGCGGGGAGCGCGGTGCAGCTGTTGATGGTGAGGGTGCTGAGGTCGTAGACCTGCTTGGTCCCCTTGAAGTCCGGTTTGGTCCACAGGCACAGCTCCCCCGTGGCACAGGCCGGCGCGGCGGCGGCCCGGGCGCCGGTGGCGTGGGCCCCGGTGGCGGTGGCCGGGATCAGGGCGGTGGCCGCCAGCAGGGCGGCGGCGAGGGTGGTGGCACGAGCGGTGGTCCACGTACGCATGACGGTTCGGCTCCTCGTTGACGAGACGGGCCCCGGACGGTTTCCGAAGGCTTCGTGGCACCACGCTGACCTGCGGCGACGGCCGGGCGGAAGGGGCTGCGGGCGGGTCCACCCTGATAGGCGACAGCCCCGCCGGAACCATCCGGCGGGGCTGCGTCGGGCGTGCGGTTGACCCGGTGGTAACGGCCGGGCGGGCGGCTCAGATGTGGGCCGCTCCCGCACCGGCGGCGGCGTGGTGCTCCCCGCGCCTGGTGAAGCAGGCCACCACCGCGGCGACGACGGCGACGAGGCCCGCGACGGTGAAGGCCGTGCTCATCCCGGAGACGAAGGTGTCGTGGGCGACGGCCGCGATGGCCCGGGCCACCGGCTCGGGGGCGCCGGGCGGCACCGGGGCGATGCCGACCTGGACGCCCTTCTGCGCCAGGTCCAGCTGCTCCGGGGTGAGCGGGGGCAGCTGCGCCTTCTCCCAGTTGTCCCCGAAAGTGTGACCGACCCGGGCCGCCATGACCGCGCCGAGGACCGCGGTGCCCAGGCTTCCGCCGACCTGCATGGCGGCCTGCTGGAGGCCGCCGGCCACACCCGAGAGTTCCAGCGGGGCGTTTCCGACGATGACCTCGGTGGCGCCGACCATGACGGGCGCCAGCCCGAGGCCGAGGAGGGCGAACCAGAGCGACATGGTGAGGGTGCCGGTGCCCGGGGTGAGCCGGGCCATCCCGAAGCAGGCGACGGCGGTGGCGACCATCCCGGCGACGAGCGGCAGGCGCGGGCCCGCCTTGGTGATGGCGGCGCCGGCCAGCGGCGAGCCGATGATCATCATGCCGGTGAGCGGGAGCAGGTGCAGGCCGCTGTCGACCGGGCTCATGCCGTGCACGTTCTGCAGGTAGAAGGTGACGAAGAAGAGCCCGCCCATGAAGGCGAAGGCCATCAGGACCATCAGCACGGTGCCCGCGGACAGCGGCACCGAGCGGAACATCCCCAGCGGGATCAGCGGCTCGGCGACCTTGGACTCCCAGACGGCGAACACCGCGAAGCAGACGGCCGAGGCGCCCAGGAAGAGCAGGGTCCTGGTGTCCCCCCAGCCCCACTCGGCCGCCTTGATCAGGGCCCAGATCAACGAGAACATCCCGCCCGACAGCAGCACGATGCCGATGACGTCGAAGGAGCGCGGGGCCTTCTCGGCGCGGTGGTCGAGCAGGACGAACAGCCCGAAGAGCAGGGCGACGACGCCGACGGGCACGTTGATGAAGAAGACGGACTGCCAGCTGGCGTGCTCGACGAGCAGACCGCCGACGATGGGCCCGGCCGCGGTCGAGGCGCCGATGACCATGCCCCAGATCCCGATCGCCATGTTGAGCTTCCCGGCGGGGAAGGTGGCGCGCAGCAGGCCGAGGGCCGCGGGCATCAGCAGGGCGCCGAAGACGCCCTGGGCGACGCGGAAGCCGATGACCAGGCCGACGCCGGAGGACAGGCCGATCGCGGCGGAGGAGAGCGCGAAGCCGGCGATGCCGATGAGGAAGGTCTGGCGGTGTCCGAAGCGGTCGCCGAGCTTTCCGGCGGTGATCAGGGAGACCGCGAGGGCCAGCAGGTAGCCGTTGGTGATCCACTGCACCTCGGCGAGGCTGGCGCCGAGGTCCTTCTGGATCGCGGGGTTGGCGACGGCGACGATGGTGCCGTCGAGGGTGACCATCATGACCCCGATCGCCACGGCGAAGAGGGTGAGCCATGGATGACCGCGCCGTCCGGTGCGGCCGCGCGAGGGGTCCGATTCCTTGGCGAGGGTGATCTGACTCGTCATACCGCCAGGTTAGTGACAGCGACTGACACTTCACAGACGGCTTAGCGAGACGGTCGCTGTCAGCTCGGTCACAGGTACCCTGACCGCTCACTCAGCGTCAGAAGGGAGCCATGGTGATGACCGACCTGCGGCCGGCACCGGCCGCCCCGGCGGCCGGACTGCGCGAACGCAAGAAGCGGCGCACCCGGGACGCCCTGCTGCGCTCCGCCCTGCTCCTGTTCGTCTCGCAGGGCTTCGAACGGACCACCGTCGACGAGATCACCGATGCCGTGGACGTCTCCCAGCGCACCTTCTTCCGCTACTTCGCGAACAAGGAGGAGGTCGCCTTCGCCGTCCAGGACCTCGTCGAGTCGCACTTCGTCGCCGCCCTGCGGGCCCGGCCCGCCGCCGAGGGGCCCTTCGCCGCCATGCGCGCCGCGGTGCTCGCCGCCTGGGACACCGTCGAGGAGGCCATCTCCGAGGTGGTCCCCGTGGACCTGTACATGCGGGGCTACCAGCTGATCGAGTCCACCCCGGCCCTGCTCGCCGTGCACCTGCGGCGCTCCACGGAGCTGGAGGAGCGGATCGCCCGGCTGATCGCCGCCCGCGAGGGCCTGGACGTCGACGCCGACCCCCGCCCCCGGGTCGCCGTGGCCGCGTTCTGCGGGGTGATGCGCGTCACCGGCCGGCTGTGGGGGCAGGGCGAGGACGCGAGCGTCGCCGCCATCCGGCGGATGACGCAGACCTACCTCGACCAGATCGGCCCGGCCCTCGCGGCCGACTGGCGCGGGCCCCGGCCCGCGGGCGCGGCCGCCCCCGCCGCGGGCTGAGCGCGGCGCGTCCCGCGGGGCGGACGCCGCGCCGACGGGGGCGGCCGGCAACCCACCGTGACCGGAGGGGCGGTGCCTCCACGTACGGCCGTGAGACCGGTCACCCGGAGCGCCACGGGCTCGACCGGTCTCCTACGCTGGCTCCAGTGAACCTGCCCGGCCACCCCGCCCACTCCGCCGACGACGACGTCTCCGTACGTCCGGCCGCCCTGCGCATGATGCTCGCGCTCGCCGTGGTCTTCCTGATGCTGGCGACGACCGGCTGGACCGCCGTGCACCGCCCCGAGACGCCGGCCGCGCCGCGCGCCCTCGCGCTCGCGGCGTGGGCCGTGGCCCGGATCGACGGACGGCCCGTACCGGCGGCCGACTCCCCCGTACGGACGGTCTCGCGCTTCTTCGCCGGTCTCGACGCCGCCCAGCGGTCCCGGCTCGCCGACGGCTACCCGCTCGTGGTCGGCAACCTCGACGGGGCCCCGGCCGAGACCCGCTACCGGGCCAACCGCGCCGCCCTGACCCAGGCCGCCCGGGTCGAGGAGGCCCGCGGCAAGGACGTCGCGCTGACCCCGTCCGACCGGGCGGCCGCGATACGCCGCGCCCACCGCTTCGAGTCGCTGGCCGAGCCCGGCCGGCAGATCCTCGTCTTCGACCCCACCGGCTCCGGCCTCGCGGCCGAGGTGTTCGGCAACCTCGCCGCCGCCCGCCGGGTCTCGGTGATCGTGCCCGGCGTCGACACCGACGCCGTGACCTTCGAGCGCAGCCAGCGCCGCCTCACCGCCCCCGTCGGCATGGCGCAGTCCCTGTACGAGGCCGAGCGCGCGGCCGCGCCCGGCGCCTCCAGCGCCGTCATCGCCTGGGCGGGCTACACCGCGCCCACCGGCCTCGGCGTGGACGCCGCGACCGGCCGGCTCGCCGTCCTGGGCGCCGCGCGGCTGGAATCGCTGGCCGCGGCCCTGCCCGGGGACGCCAGCGTGGCCCTGTTCTGCCACAGCTACGGCTCCGTGGTGTGCGGGGTGGCCGCGCACAGGCTGCCGGGCCGGGTGACGGACGTGGTGGTGGCCGGCAGCCCCGGCATGCGCGCCGGGAACGCGGCCGAACTGCACACCTCCGCGCGGGTCTGGGCCATGCGGGACGAGGGCGACTGGATCGCCGACGTACCGCACCTGGAGTTCGGCGGGCTGGGGCACGGCGCGGATCCGGTCTCCGCGGCGTTCGGGGCCCGGGTGCTGTCCTCGGCCGGGGCCAGGAGCCATACCGGTTATTTCGAGCCAGGGACCGCCTCCTTGGACAACTTCGCCAAGATCGGAACCGGCGCCTTCGGTTCCGTCGCGTGTGCGAGCGGCGCCGACGACTGCCGACGCGGAATTTCCGGCACCCAAGGCCCCTGAGGGCCACCGCCTCCGGCCCGCGGGCGTCGCAGACGGAAAAACGGCATGGCCGACGAGGGGGACGCGCAGGGGTGCGTCCCTCTACGATGTGCCGCATGGGTGACGTACTGGCCGGAAATCATGCCGTCTGGGAGTTCGACTCGGACTCGGTGCTCATCCGCTTCGCACGGGGGATACGGACGCCACGGCTCTGGCACGCGCTGGGCGAGCGGCGGATCCCCCTGGAAGCGTTGTCCGGGGTGAGCGTGGAGGTGACCGGGGGCCGGCGCGACGCGGTGGTGCTGCGCGCCGTGCCGCGTGCGGGGGCGGATCCGCTGATGGAGGCTGCCGCCGGGCAGCTGAAGGAGGTCTGCGACCCCTACCGGCTGACCCTGCCCGGGGACCGGGCGGCGCAGGCCGGGGAATTCGCCGACGCGCTGCGCGAGCGGCTGGACCCCGGGGCGGCCGAGCCCTGTGACCACTTCCTGGTCGACGTCCCGCAGCCACCGCTGCACCTGAAGGCGTACGACGCCCGGGTGGGCTTCGACGGCTCGGCCGTCACCTTCCAGTGGTCGCGCACCGGCGCCTCCAGCACCAAGTGGCGGGCGGGCGACCAGCGGTTCGCGCTGACCGCCCTGTCCGGCGTCGAGTGGGTCTCCCCCGAGCGCCCGGGCATCGGGCACCTGCGCCTGCTGCCCCGGGACCCCGCCCCCGGGGTCGGCGACCCCCGCGCGGACCACGACCTGGCCGCCGCCGTGTTCGGGATCGGCTACGGGGCCGTCCACGAGTCCCTGCCGTTCGCGGCGGCCGTCCTCGCGGCCCTGCGCGCCCGCACCCCGGTGGCCTCGCTGCCCCGCGCCCGCTCCGCCGAGGCCGCCCGCCTGCGGCACCTGAGCGAGCTCTACGGCGCGGGCCTGCTGACCGACTCGGAGTACGAGGCCCTGCGCGAGCGCCTCTCCGCGGACGCGTAGGCCCTCCCGGATCCCGCCGCCGCCGACCCCGGCGCTGCCCGACCCGGCGCCGCCCGACCCCGCCGCCCGCTCCCGCCGCTAGCCCTCCTCGCGCGCCGCCGAGCTGAAGGTCATGTCCGGGTAGCGGTCCCCCGCGACCCGGCCCGCGACCGGCTCCAGCAGCGCCAGCTCCGGCCCGCTCAGCGTGATCCGGGTCGCCGCGGTGTTCTCCGCGACCCGGCCGGGCCTGCGGGTGCCCGGGATCGGGACCACCGGCAGCCCGTGCACCGCCGCCCGCTGCTGCACCCAGGCCAGCGCCACCTGCGCCGGGCTGGCCCCGTGCGCCCGCGCGATCTCCCGGACCGGGTCCAGCAGCGCCGCGTTGGCCTTGGCGTTGACCCCGGTGAAGCGGGGCTGGTGGCGCCGGTAGTCGTCGGCCGGCAGCTCGGCGGCGGCGTCCGCGAAGGACCCCGTCAGGAAGCCCCGCCCGAGCGGGGAGTACGGCACGAAGGCCACGCCCAGTTCCGCCGCCGCCCCGACCGCGCTGCGCTCCACGTCCCGGCTGAAGAGCGACCACTCCGACTGGAGCGCCGCGATCGGGTGCACCGCGTACGCCTCGCGCAGTTCCGGCCCGGTGACCTCGCTGAGCCCCAGGTGGCGCACCTTGCCCTCGCGCACCAGCTCGGCCATGGCGCCGACGGACTCGGAGAACGGCACGGCCGGGTCGCGCCGGTGCATGTAGTACAGGTCGATCACGTCCACCCCGAGCCGCCGCAGGCTGCCCTCGACGGCCCGGCGGACGTACGCCCGGTCGTTGCGGATGCCCCGGTGGGCGGGGTCGTCGGTGCGCTCGATGGCGAACTTCGTGGCGAGGGTGATCTCGTCCCGGTGAGCGGCGACGAACGGCGCGAGGAACTCCTCGTTCGCCCCGCGCCCGTAGGCGTCCGCGGTGTCGAAGAGGGTCACCCCGGCGGCCAGCGCCGCGTCCAGGGTCGCCCGCGCCGCCGCCTCGTCGGTGTCCCCGTAGAACTCGCTGATGCCCATGCAGCCGAGCCCCTGGACCCCGACGACGGGGCCTCCCCTGCCCAGCTCCACCCGCTCGATGGTGGTGTGCTCCGTCATGACCGTGCCTTCCCCGCGACCGTGTTCAGCGCGTACATCTCGATCTTGTAGTCCAGGACGCCGAGCGCGTCGGACAGCTCGGCGATCCGGGCCCGCACCTCGCGGCGGGTGTGCTCCAGCAGTTCACGGCGCTCGTCGACCGTGTGGTCGCCCTCGCGGACGAGTTCCGCGTAGCGGACCATGTCCGCCACCGACATCCCGGTGGCGCGCAGCTTGCCGACGAAGGCCAGCCAGCCGAGGTCCTTGTCGGTGAACCGGCGCTGGCCCGAGTGGGAGCGGTCCACATGCGGCATGAGGCCGATCCGCTCGTACCAGCGCAGCGTGTGCTGGGTCAGACCGGTCCGGGCCTCGACCTCGCTGATCGTGTACCGCGTCTGCGTCTGCATCTGCGTCAGGCTCTGGCTCATGGCTCCACGCTAAAACCCTGGAGTGCACTCCAAGCAAGTAGGCTCGGCGGCATGGAGAGCCTGGAGCCCGGAAACACGCTGGAAAGCCTGCGCACCGTCGAGAGCTGGCCGGTACCGACCGCCGCCGCGGCCGTCGTGCGCGCCGACGGGAGCCTGGCCGGCTCCCACGGGCCGCTGGACCACCGCTTCCCGCTGGCCTCGGTCACCAAGCCGCTCACCGCGTACGCCGCCCTCGTCGCGTACGAGGAGGGGGCGGTCGAGCTGGACGAACCGGCCGGCCCCGAGGGGTCGACGGTCCGTCACCTCCTCGCGCACACCAGCGGCCTGGCCTTCGACGAGCACCGCGTGATGGGTCCGCCCGGACAGCGCCGGCTGTACTCGAACGCCGGTTTCGAGGTGCTCGGCGACCACCTCGCGAAGGCCACCGGAATCCCCTTCGCCGAATACCTCCACCAGGCCGTCTTCGAGCCGCTGGGCATGACCGCGAGCACCCTGGAGGGCTCCCCCGCCAAGGACGGCGTCTCCAGCGTCCGCGACCTGGTGCGCTTCGCCGCCGAGCTCCAGGCGCCCCGGCTGCTGGACGTCCGCACCGTCGCCGAGGCCACCTCCGTGGTGCACCCGGGCCTCAAGGGCGTGCTGCCCGGCTACGGGCACCAGTCCCCCAACGACTGGGGCCTCGGGCTGGAGATCCGCGACGGCAAATCCCCGCACTGGACGGGCACCACCTCTTCCCCGCGCACCTTCGGCCACTTCGGCCAGTCCGGCACCTTCCTGTGGGTGGACCCGGACGCCCGCGCCGCCTGCGTGGCGCTGACCGACCGCGCCTTCGGCCCCTGGGCGGTGGAGGCCTGGACCCCCTTCACCGACGCGGTCCTGGCCGAGCTGCGCGCCGCCTAGAGCGGAAGCTCCCAGATCAGCAGCTCGCCCGGGGACCCGGCGGTGATCTCCAGGCCCCTCTCGCCGGTGATCCGCGCCGAGTCCCCCGGGCCCAGCTCGGCCCCGTCGAGCCGCAGGTCCCCGTGCACCACGTGCAGGTAGACCCGTTCCGCCGCCGGTACGGGGACCCGCTCGCCCGCGCCCGGCCGCCGCACGTGCAGCACGGCGCCGGCCCGCGGGACCTCGTAGGGGGTGCCGTCCGCGAGGCCCCGTACGACCTCGTACGAGGGTTCCCCGCCCGGCGTCAGCGGCGCGAGCCACGTCTGCACGAACCGCAGCGGGGCCGCGCCGTCGTTGCGCTCCACGTGCCGCGCCCCGGCTCCGGCGCCGAGCCGCTGGACGTCGCCGGGCCGCACCAGGCCGCTCTCGCCGGTGATGCCGTCCTGGTGGGTCAGTTCGCCCTCCAGCACCCAGGTGACGATCTCGGTGTGGCTGTGCGGGTGCTCGTCGAAGCCGGATCCGGGGGCGAGGCGCTCCTCGTTGCAGGCCAGCACCGGGCCGAAGCGGATGTTGTCCGGGTCGTAGAAGGACCCGAAGGAGAAGGCGTGGCGGGTGCTGATCCCGGCGCCCGGGTCCCCTCCCTCGTACCGGTCGGCGGCGCGGCGTACATCAATCATGGGGGTCACGGTAGCTCCCGGCGGGAGACCGGCCGTGGACCCGAGTCCGCGCCGGGGCGCCGATAAGGCAGTCTTGTCCCGTGCCCCAACCCGAACGTGAGCAGTCCCCCGAGACCCGTCCCGCGCATCCGGCCCACCCGCACGGCGCGACGCTGCGGCGGCTGGAGAAGTCCTCCGGCCGGCTCGCCGCCAACGCCATCGCGCGGATGGACGAGACCCTGCCGTGGTACCGGGCGATGCCGCCGGAGAACCGGTCGTGGATCGGCCTGGTCGCCCAGGCCGGCATCGCCGCGTTCACGGAGTGGTTCCGGCACCCGGAGACCCCGCAGGCCATCTCCACGGACGTCTTCGGGACGGCTCCGCGCGAGCTGACCCGGGCGATCACCCTGCGCCAGACCGTCGAGATGGTCCGTACGACGATCGAGGTCATGGAGACCGCGATCGACGAGGTGGCGGCCCCGGGCGACGAGTCCATCCTGCGCGAGGCGCTGCTGGTGTACGCCCGGGAGATCGCCTTCGCGACCGCCCAGGTCTACGCGCAGGCCGCCGAGGCGCGCGGTGCCTGGGACGCCCGGCTGGAGTCGCTGGTGGTCAACGCCGTGCTCTCGGGCGAGGCCGACGAGGGCGCCCTGTCGCGGGCCGCGGCGCTCGGCTGGAACTCGCCGGAGCACGTGTGCGTGGTGCTGGGCACCGCCCCGGAAGGGGACAGCGAGCTGACGGTCGAGGCGATCCGGCGCGCGGCGCGCCACCACAAGCTCCAGGTGCTGACCGGCGTGCTGGGCGACCGGCTGGTGGTCATCGCGGGCGGCAGCGACAACCCGATGCAGGTGGCCAAGTCGCTGATCGGGCCGTTCGCGGCGGGTCCGGTGGTGGCCGGGCCCGTGGTGGCGGACCTGCTGAACGCGACGAAGTCGGCGCAGGCGGCGGCGGCCGGGCTGAAGGCCTGCACGGCCTGGCAGGACGCGCCCCGGCCGGTGCTGGCGGACGATCTGCTGCCGGAGCGCGCCATCGCCTCGGATCCCTCGGCCAGGGAGCAGCTGGTGGAGGAGATCTACAGACCGCTCGAAGAGGCCGGTTCCGCTCTGCTGGAGACGCTGAGCGTGTATCTGGAGCAGGCGAGCAGCCTGGAGGGGGCGGCGCGGATGCTGTTCGTGCACCCGAACACGGTGCGCTACCGGCTCCGACGTGTGACCGACGTCACCGGCTGGTCACCCTCCGACGTGCGTTCGGCCTTCACGCTGCGGATCGCCCTGATCCTGGGGCGTCTGGCCGACGGGGATCCGCAGTCCTAGACTTTTGTCGGACATCAACAATTAGCCCGACGGTTCTTCGTCCCTGTCCCCACGGGCGGCGGGGACCGTCCACAAGAGAGAGTGTGAGGGTGCTCGTACTCGTCGCTCCCGGCCAAGGCGCTCAGACGCCCGGCTTCCTGACTCCCTGGCTCGAACTCCCCGGTGCCGCCGAACGCGTCGCCGGGTGGTCGGACGCCATCGGGCTCGACCTTGCCCACTACGGCACGAACGCCGACGCGGACGAGATCTGCGACACGGCCGTGGCCCAGCCGCTGCTGGTCGCGGCCGGTCTCCTGTCGGCGACCGCGCTCGGCGCGCCGGACGCCTTCGGCGCGGTGGCGGGTCACAGCGTCGGTGAGATCACCGCCGCCGCGTACGCGGGCGTGTTCTCCGAGCTGGAGGCGCTGTCCTTCGTCCGCACCCGCGGTCTGGCCATGGCCGACGCCGCCGCCGTCACCGAGACCGGCATGGCCGCGGTCCTCGGCGGCGACCAGGACGTGGTCCTCGCGCACCTGGAGAAGCTGGGGCTGACCCCGGCCAACATCAACGGCGCGGGACAGATCGTGGCCGCGGGCACCGCGGAGCAGATCGCCGCCCTCGTGGCCGACAAGCCCGAGGGTTCCATGAAGGTCGTCGCCCTCAAGGTCGCGGGCGCCTTCCACACGCACCACATGACGCCCGCGGTCGCGGCGCTCCAGAAGGCCACGGAGGCCCTCGCCCCGGCGGACCCGACGCTGAAGTACGTTTCGAACAGGGACGGCCTCGTCGTCGAGAAGGGCGCCGATGTCGTCGCCCGCCTGGTCGGCCAGGTGGCCAACCCGGTCCGCTGGGACCTGTGCATGGAGACGTTCGCCGATCTGGGCGTCACCGGGATCGTCGAGCTCTCTCCCGGGGGCACCCTGACGGGTCTGGCCAAGCGGGCGCTGAAGGGCGTTCCGAACGTGGCTCTGAAGACCCCGGACGATCTCGACAAGGCCGCGGCGCTCCTCGCCGAGCAGCAGGCCTGAGAGAAGGAGCCCACACAGCATGTCGAAGATCAAACCGGCCAAGGGCTCCCCGTACGCCCGCATCCTCGGTGTCGGCGGCTACCGCCCGACCCGGGTGGTGCCCAACGAGGTCATCCTGGAGACGATCGACTCGTCCGACGAGTGGATCCGGTCCCGTTCCGGCATCGCGACCCGGCACTGGGCCTCGCCCCAGGAGACGGTCGCCGCGATGTCCGTGGAGGCCTCCGGGAAGGCGCTCGCGGACGCCGGGGTCTCCCCGGAGCAGATCGGTGCGGTGATCGTCTCGACGGTCTCGCACTTCAAGCAGACCCCGGCCGTCGCGACCGAGATCGCGCACCGGATCGGCGCGGGCAAGCCCGCCGCGTTCGACATCTCCGCGGGCTGTGCCGGTTTCGGTTACGGCCTGACCCTCGCCAAGGGCCTGGTGGTCGAGGGGTCGGCGCAGTACGTCCTCGTCATCGGTGTCGAGCGGCTGTCGGACCTGACCGACCTGGAGGACCGCGCGACGGCCTTCCTGTTCGGTGACGGTGCCGGCGCCGTGGTCGTCGGTCCTTCGGACGAGCCGGCCATCGGCCCCACGGTCTGGGGTTCCGAGGGCGACAAGTCCGAGACGATCAAGCAGACCGTGCCGTGGGACGAGTACCTCGGCAAGGACGGCGGCGAGAAGTTCCCGGCCATCACGCAGGAGGGTCAGGCGGTCTTCCGCTGGGCCGTCTTCGAGATGGCCAAGGTGGCCCAGCAGGCGCTCGACGCGGCCGGGATCACCGCGGAAGACCTGGACGTCTTCATTCCGCACCAGGCGAACATGCGGATCATCGACTCGATGGTGAAGACTCTGAAGCTGCCGGAACACGTCACGGTCGCCCGTGACGTGGAAACCACCGGCAACACGTCGGCCGCCTCGATCCCGCTCGCCATGGAGCGGCTCCTGGCGACCGGAGCGGCGAAGAGCGGCGACACGGCGCTCGTCATCGGCTTCGGGGCGGGGCTCGTCTACGCCGCGACGGTCGTTACCCTCCCCTAGGGCACGGGACCCGTTCCGGCCCTGATTCATCCAGTTAGCTACAGAAGGAGCGCCACATGGCCGCCACGCAGGAAGAGATCCTCGAAGGTCTCGCGGAGATCGTCAACGAGATCGCCGGCATCCCGCAGGAGGACGTCCAGCTGGACAAGTCCTTCACCGACGACCTGGACGTCGACTCGCTGTCCATGGTCGAGGTCGTCGTCGCCGCCGAAGAGCGCTTCGAGGTGAAGATCCCGGACGAGGACGTCAAGAACCTCAAGACGGTCGGCGACGCCGCTGACTACATCCTGAAGCACCAGGCCTGAGCCTGACGAGCGTTTGTCGCCACCTGGCGGTGGCGCCGTGACAATTCAGCACCCCCTGAGACGTGGAGAAAGAATTCCTGTGAGCCCGACCAATCGCACCGTGGTCGTCACCGGTATCGGCGCAACCACTCCGCTGGGTGGCGACAGCGCTTCGACCTGGGAAGGTCTGCTCGCCGGCCGGTCCGGCGTTTCGCCCCTGGAGGGCGAGCGCTTCGCCGAACTGCCGGTACGCATCGCCGCACAGGCCGCCGTGGACCCGAGCGAGGTACTGCCCCGCCCGCTGGCCCGCAAGCTCGACCGCTCCGCCCAGTTCGCCCTCATCGCGGCCCGCGAGGCCTGGGCCGACGCGGGTTACACCGCTCCGGCCGGCGAGGACGCGTCCATCGCCCCGGAGCGGCTGGGCACCGTGATCGCCTCCGGCATCGGCGGCGTCACCACCCTGCTCGACCAGTACGACGTACTGAAGGAAAAGGGCGTGCGCCGGGTCTCCCCGCACACCGTCCCCATGCTCATGCCGAACGGCCCCTCGGCCAACGTCGGCCTGGAGGTCAACGCCCGCGCCGGTGTGCACACCCCGGTCAGCGCGTGCGCGTCCGGTGCCGAGGCCATCGGCTACGCCGTCGAGATGATCCGTACGGGCCGTGCCGACGTGGTCGTCGCCGGCGGCACCGAGGCGGCCATCCACCCGCTGCCGATCGCGGCGTTCGCCAACATGATGGCGATGTCCAAGAACAACGAGAACCCGACGGGTGCCTCGCGTCCGTACGACAAGGGCCGTGACGGCTTCGTCCTCGGCGAGGGCGCGGGCGTCGTGGTGCTGGAGTCCGCCGAGCACGCCGCCGCGCGCGGCGCCCGGGTCTACTGCGAGGTGCTGGGCCAGGGTCTGTCCGCGGACAGCCACCACATCGCGCAGCCGGAGCCGACGGGCCGCGGTGTCGCGGCGGCCGTGCAGAACCTGCTCGACAACACGAACCTGGACACGTCCGAGCTGGTGCACCTGAACGCGCACGCCACGTCCACCCCGCAGGGTGACACGGCCGAGCTGAAGGCCCTGCGCAAGGTCCTGGGCGCCGACCTCGACCACATCGCGATCTCCGCGACCAAGTCGATGACCGGTCACCTGCTGGGCGGTGCGGGCGGCATCGAGACCGTCGCGACCGTGCTGGCGCTGTACCACCGGATCGCTCCGCCGACGATCAACGTCGACGAGCTGGACGACGACATCGACGCGGACATCGTGCGCGGCGAGCCGCGCAAGCTGCCGGTCGACGGCCCGATCTCCGCGATCAACAACTCCTTCGGGTTCGGCGGTCACAACGTGACCCTGGCGTTCCGCAGCGTGTAGCGGTTCCGAACGCGACGAAGGCCCACCCGGACTCCGGGTGGGCCTTTCGCGTCGCCGGGCTCAGACGACCTGGTGCAGCCAGCGGACCGGGGCGCCCTCGCCCGCGTAGCGGAAGGGCTCCAGTTCGTCGTCCCAGGGCTTGCCGAGCAGTTTGGCGATCTCCGCCTCCAGGTCGGTCTCGCCGCGTGCCGACCGGGCGAGCGCGGCGCGCAGCCGGTCCTCGGGGATCAGGATGTCGCCGTGCATGCCGGTGACGGCGTGGAAGATGCCCAGCTCCGGGGTCGAGCTGTAGCGCTCCCCCTCGGCGGTGGGGCAGGGTTCGGCGGTCACCTCGAAGCGGAGCAGATGCCAGCCGCGCAGGGCGGAGGCGAGTTTCGAGGCGGTTCCCGCCTCTGCCTGCCAGGAGAACTCGGCTCTCCAGGTGCCGGGGGAGGCGGGCTGCCGGATCCAGTCGAGGTTCACCCGCACCCCGAGCACGCCCGCAACAGCCCATTCCACATGCGGGCAGAGCGCGCGCGGTGCGGAATGCACGTACAGAACTCCACGTGTCGTCACCGGGACCTCCAGTGTGGGACGAGGTCGGGAATAAACTCCAGAAAACGGACAGTATGTGACGTGATGTAATGTAACGGAAATTATTTGACATTGCGTAGCGGCACCTGCGGCCGAAACGCCACGGGAAAAAGCTACCGTGCGCCGGGGGTCCTGGTGTGACGTACGGTCGCTCCCAGGCCCGTAAAGACAGAGCATTCACTCAGCAGGACGCCCCCGGAAGGACGGGGACGACGAGGGAGGGACCACGCGATGCGCACCACCGCTCCGCGCCGCAGCGTGCGCCGGACCGTCGCGGGGGCGGGCATGGCGGTGGCCTTGCTGGCCGCGGCGGTCACGGGCTGCGACTCGGGCGAGCCGGCGTCCGGGGGCGAGCGGGGGCCGCGGGCCGCGGCCCCGCGCTGGAACACCGCGCCCACGTCGGTCGCGGCCGTCGGGGATTCCATCACCCGCGGTTTCGACGCCTGTTCGGTGCTGGCCGACTGTCCGGAGGTGTCCTGGGCCACCGGCGGCGATCCCGCGGTGCGGTCCCTCGCGGCCCGGCTGCTCGGCGAGGCCGAGGTGCCCGCGCACAGCTGGAACTACGCGGTGACCGGCGCGCGGATGGCGGACCTCGCGGGACAGCTGACCGCGGCGGCGCAGCACAAGCCCGGCCTGGTCACGGTCATGGTGGGCTCGAACGACGCCTGCCGGCCGACGGTTTCCTCGATGACTTCGGTGGCCGATTTCCGGGCCGCGTTCGAGCGGGCCCTGGGGCAGTTGCGGGCGGCCTCGCCGGCCTCCCAGGTGTACGTGTCCTCGGTGCCGGACCTCCAGCGGCTGTGGGAACAGGGCAAGGACGCCCCGATGGTGCGGCAGGTCTGGAAGCTGGGGATCTGTCAGTCCATGCTGGCCGACCCGCTGTCGGGGGCCGAGGCCGCGACGGCCCGCCGGGAGAAGGTGCGGGCGCGGGTGGTCGAGTACAACGAGGTGCTGCGCGAGGTGTGCGCGAAGGACGAGCTGTGCCGCTACGACGGCGGCGCCGTCTTCCAGTACCCCTTCTCCTCGGAGCAGCTGAGCCGTTGGGACTGGTTCCACCCGGGCCGGGACGGGCAGGCGCGGCTCGCGGAACTGGCGCACCGACAGGTGACGGCGGCCCAGCCCCCGCGTTGACGCCGAGGGACCGGGGGCGGGTGTCAGGGCCCGCCCCCGGTCCGGTCCACCGGCCGTTTTCATGGTCGTTATCCGGCCATGTCGGCCCTACGGCGTGTCGCGCCGGTCAGCGGACCGCCGGGCGGGTCACAGGTCGAGGGTGGCGGAGAGCCGGGTGTCGGCGTGCGAGTGGCTCGCGCGGACCTCGTACGTCCCGCCGATCCGCCGCCAGCCGTGCGCGGTCTCGTCCCAGATCTCGAAGGCGCGGGCGGGCAGCGGGATCCGCACCTCGACGCTCTCGCCGGGGCCGGCCGCGACGCCCGCGAAGGCCGCCAGCCAGCTCGCGGGGCGCGGGACGGCGTCGGCGACGGGTGCCAGGTAGATCTGGACCACCTCGCGGCCCGGCCGGGTACCGGTGTTGGTCAGGCGCACCCGGGCCGTGTCGGCGGTGACTTCGAGGGACTCGTAGGCCCAGTCGGTGTAGCCGAGGCCGTGCCCGAAGGGGTAGGCGGGGGTCACGCCGTGCTTCTCGTAGGCCCGGTAGCCGATGAAGAGGCCCTCCTCGTACTCCAGGCGCCCGTCGGTGGGGATGACCTCGGTGACGGGCGCGTCGGCGAGGGCGGCGGGCCAGGTGGTGGGCAGGCGTCCGCCCGGCTCGGCGTGTCCGAGGAGCACGTCGGCCAGCGCGGCCCCGCCCTCCTGCCCGGGGAACCAGGTGAGCAGGATGGCCGCGACGTCCTCGCGCCAGGGCATCTCGACCGGGGAGCCGGCGTTGACGACGACCACGGTGTTCGGGTTGGCGGCCGCGACGGCGCGCACGAGGTCGTCCTGGCGGCCCGGGAGGGTGAGGTCGCGGCGGTCGTAGCCCTCGGACTCCACGCGGTCGGTGGTGGCGACGACCACGACGGCGGTGTCGGCCTCCCGGGCGGCCCGGGCGGCCTGCGCGATCAGCTCGTCGGGGTCGAGCCGCGGGCCGAGGTGGAGCAGGGAGAACATGATCGCCTTGAGCGGGAGCGCGCTCATGTCGGGCACCTGGTAGGTCAGCGAGACCTCGACGGGCTCCCCCTCGGTCAGGAACAGCCGGGCGCGCTCGCGGGGGGCGCCGAAGAAGGCCTCGAAGGGGTCAGCCTCGCCGCCCATCTCCTGGACCCCCTCCCACCGGGTCCGGCCGCCGACGGCGAGGGTGAAGGCGCCCAGTCCGCGGGTGCCGAAGGTGTGCTCGCCGCTCTCGCGTGGCACGAAGGTGCCGGTGACCTCGATGCTCGCCATCGTCTCGTACGTGGCGCCCTCGGGCAGGTCGTCGCCGATCCACTGGACCTGGCCGCTGGGCAGGCCGCCCTCGCCCAGGACGGTCCCGGAGGCGTCGCGGCAGACGGCGCGCAGCTCGAAGCCCTTGTCGGCGGGGACGGGTTCCTCGCTCGGGTCGGCCCCGACGCTGTAGCTGAGCGCGCCCTCGGGGAGCGCGGCGGTGAGCCCGTCGAGCGGGGACACCACCCGCTCGGGGAAGACGGTCGCGGACCCGCCGCCGAGCACGCGGGCGTCGCGGGCGGCGGCGCCGGAGAGGGCGACGGAGCGCGGGGCAGCCGGGTCGAACGGCAGGGCGCCTCCGGCGTTGCGCACGAGGACGAAGCCGCGGACGGCCAGTTCGCGGGCCAGGGCCTGCCCGTCGAGCTCCGCCGGCGGCTCGGAGACCGCGGCGGGGGCGCCGTCCAGCAGGCCGGCACGGGCGGCGAGGCGCAGGACGTTGCGCACGGCCCCGTCGACGGCGGCCTCGGGGACCTCCCCGGCGCGGACGGCGGCGGCGAGGGCGGGCCCGTAGACGGTCTGCGGGCCGGGCATGGCCACGTCGAGGCCGCCGAGGATGTCCGCGGTGGTGGAGCGGGCGGCCATCCAGTCCGAGACGTTGTAGCCGTCGAAGCCCCACTCGCCGCGCAGGACCTCGTTGACCAGGTACTGGTTCTCGGTCATCGAGGTGCCGTTGACCCGGTTGTAGGAGGTCATGACGCCCCAGGGGCGGGCGCCCGCGACGATGGCCTCGAAGGGCGCCAGGTACAGCTCGCGCAGCGGCCGGGGGGCGATGACGCAGTCGACGGTGAAGCGTTCCGTCTCGGCGTCGTTGGCGACGAAGTGCTTGACGGTGGTGCCGACCCCGCCGTCCTGGACCCCGTTGACGTAGCCCGCGCCGATGGCCCCGGTCAGGCAGGGGTCTTCGGAATAGCACTCGAAGTGGCGCCCGCCGAGCGGGGTGCGGTGCAGGTTGACGGTGGGGGCGAGGACGACGTGGACGCCCTTGCGGCGGGCCTCCTGGGCGAGCAGCCGGCCGGCGCGGCGGGCGAGCCCGGGGTCCCAGGACGCGGCGAGCGCACTCGGGGAGGGCAGGGCGACAGAGGGGTCGTCGGCGCTCCAGCGGACGCCCCGTACGCCGATGGGCCCGTCGGACATCACCAGGGAACCGAGGCCGATCCCGGGGAGGGCCGGCAGGGACCACATGTCCTGGCCCGCCAGGAGACGGGTCTTGGTGTCGAGATCCAGCTTGCCGAGAGCCGTTTCCACGGCGTCTTCGCGGATCCGGTCGCGGGACTGATCGGCATCGGTCACGGCCGTGCCTCCTCGTTGGGTGCGGTGCGGTGCGTCTGGTGCCCCCATCGTGGACCTGTTACCTGTAGACCGGTAGGGGTTGTGATCTTTTCGTGATATCCATATGTCGTACGGTCCTTCTGGCGAGTACGAAACGGAAGGAGTGCCGGGCGATGGCCAGGGCGAAGAGCGAGGAACGGCGCGGTGAGATCGTCCGCGCGGCCGTCGAGGTGATCGCGGAGCGCGGCTACCGGGGAGCGTCGCTGAGCTCCGTCGCCGAGCGCGTGGGCCTCACCCAGCAGGGGCTGCTGCACTACTTCCCCACCAAGGAGGCCCTGCTGGTGGCCGTCCTGGAGGAACGCGACCGCTGGGACACGGGCGGCGGCTCGCGCGCCTCCGCGGGCACCTGGCGCCTGGACCTGCTGGACTCGCTGGTGGAGTACAACGCCATGCGGCCCGGCATCGTGCAGACCTTCTCGGCGCTGCTCGGCGAGAGCGTCACCGACGGCCACCCGGCGCGGGAGTTCTTCACCGAGCGGTACGCCCAGGTCCGGGGGGAGATGGCCGCGGTGCTGCGCGCCGAATTCGGCGGACGACTGCCCTCCGGCCTCACCCCGGAGCAGGCCGCCCCGCTGCTGACGGCGGTCATGGACGGCCTCCAGTACCAGTGGCTGCTCGCCCCCGACGCGGTGGACATGCCGGCCGCGTTCCGCGCCTTCCTCACCCTCCTGCGGGGCCCGGCCGCCCCGGCCCCCGGCGCCGCTACGGAGTGAACAGCGGGTCGTGGACCGGGCAGGGCGGGCGCACCTCCGGGACCCGGTAGAAGGCCCGGTCGCGCAGCCGGCCCGTCCAGGGATCCTCCGGCGAGCGGCGCTTGATCAGCAGGTGGCGGCTGCTGCCCGCCCGCAGATGGGCCCGGTACTCCCGCAGCAGCGGCTCCGGTTCCACGAGGAAGTCCCGCATCTGGTCCTCCACCAGGCACAGCGGGCAGTGGGCGCCGGGCGGCAGGTGGAACTGCCGCCCCTCGGGCCGGGCGTCGTCACCGAAGGCGGTCAGCGCCACCGTGCCGGTGTGCAGCGCGCAGACGCCCATCACCTGCGGCCCCGGCGCCTGCGCCACGGTCTCCACGAGGGAGCGGAACCCGGCCAGGTCGATCCGTTCGATCCGGGCCATCAGGGCGAGCGCGGCGGCGCGCAGGTTCACCACGGCCGCCACCAGGGAGACCGCCGCGACCACCGGCACCGACCAGGGCGGCCCCGTCTCCCACAGCAGCCACAGCAGCCCCGCGTTCAGTACGGCCATGAACGCCACGGCCACCCGCAGCCCGGCGCCGCTGGTGCGCACCGTGCGGTACGCGAGGACCAGGAAGGCGGCGGTGAGGACCGGGTACAGCCAGCCGGGCGCCGTCACCGCCGGCCACCCCGAGCGCCGTGACCACCCCGAGCGCCCCGAGCGCCCTGACCCCCGATGACATGACCCTCCACGGCATGACCCCCCGTCACGTGCCGGATGCGGGTGTGCCGTTCCAGCATCGTGGCCGAGGGCCCGGACGTCGACCCCCGCGGCCGTCCCGGTGCGCGGATCCTGTCACCCTGGGGCCATGAGGATCGCCGCCGCGCAGCTGACCTGCGTCCCCGCCGACGTCCCCGCCAACGCCGCCCTGACCGCCGCCCTGGCCGTCCGGGCCCGCGACGAGGGGGCCGCGCTGGTGGTGTTCCCGGAGCTCGCCCTCACCGGCTACGAGCTGCCCGCGCTGGCCGGGGACCCCGGCCTGTGGCTGGACGGCGCCGACGACCCGCGCCTGGACCCGGTCCGCTCCGCCGGGACCGCGACCGCCGTCAACGCCGCGGTGCGCACCGGCGGGCCGCTGCCGGCCCTCGCGACCCTGGTGTTCGACGCGGACGGCGCGCACGTGACGACGTACGCGAAGCGGCACCTGTTCCGGCACGAGCGGGACGTGTTCGCCCCGGGCACGGCCGACGGGCGCTTCGAGCTCGGCGGGATCCGCTTCTCGCTCGGCGTCTGCTTCGACAACCACTTCCCGGAGCTGACCGGCCGGGCCGCCGCCGACGGCTGCCGGGTGCACCTGGCGAGCTCCCTGTACGGCACGGGCGGCGGGATCGCCGAGCGGGCGAGCGTGTACCCCGGGATCGCGGCGGAGCACGGCCTCTACGTGGTCCTCGCCAACCACACCGGCCCGGCGGGCCCGTGGACGGGCTGCGGCCGCTCGGCGGTGTGGGCGCCGGGCGGGGGGCTGCTCGCCGAGGCCGACGACCGCGCCCCGGGCGTGGCCGTCGCCGACATCGCGCCCGCACCCTGAGCGCCCCCGGCCGGGCCGCGCCCGGTGACCGGGCCGGATGCGGCGCCGGCGGCTACGGGAACGAGGGCGGCGGCGGACCGAACCCGCCCGCCGGGGCCCGCGCGGGCCGCTCCGGACCCGCCTCCCCCTCCGGCTCCTCCCCGGGACCGTCCGCGGACCCGTCCGCGCCGGTCAGGTCCCGCACCATCAGGGTCGCCCCCGCCACCGCACCCGGCATCAGGAAGACCGCGACCAGCGGGATCAGGAACACCAGCACCAGCGGCACCCCGAAACCGAGCGCCAGCGCGCGCCGTCCGCGCAGCAGGGCCAGCTGCTCGTCCAGGTCGACCCGGCGGCGCTGGAGGGCGACGGAGGTGAGCTCCTGGGTGAGGAAGAAGCCCGAGACGCAGAACCCGATCGCCGGGACGACGCTCTGGCCTACGACCGGGACGAACCCGAGGGCGAACAGCAGGATCCCGTAGAGCAGCACCCGCACCAGCAGCCGCAGGCTGTCCCGGGCGGAGATCCACAGGTCCTCCCAGAGCGAGCGCCCCGACTCGGGGACCTCGCCGCCCTCGCTGCGGTCGACCTGCTCGGAGAGGGACTCGTAGAAGGGCTGGCCGACGAGCAGGGTCACGGCGGTGAAGGTGATCACCGTCAGGAACAGCCCGAGGGAGACGACCAGCGCGGTCAGGAACCCGCGGAAGAGGCCGAGCCAGGGCGAGGACCAGTCGGAGGCGAAGGGCGTGGCCCAGGCGGTGAAGTCGTCGGCGCCGTAGAAGAGGCCGGTCAGGGCGGCCGCGTAGAGCAGCAGCGAGACCAGGCCCGGCAGCAGGCCGAAGCCCAGCCAGCGGCCGTTGCGGAACACCCATCCCTGTCCGGCCAGCAGATACCGGAATCCCCCCACAAGATCACGCATGCGGCCCAGTTTAAACGGCGACGGCCGCACCCCGGGGGGTGCGGCCGTCACTGTCACGCCACAGACGCGGCGTGCGATGCGGTGCGGTGCGGTGCGGGTCAGGCGACGTTGAGCTCGACCGTGATGTTGCCGCGGGTCGCCTTGGAGTAGGGGCAGATCTGGTCGGCCTTCTCGACCAGGTCCTTGGCGGTGGCGGCGTCCACGGTCGGGATCGAAGCCGTGATCTTGACGATGATGCCGAAGCCCTCGTCGTTCTTGCCGATGCCGACCTCGGCGGTCACGGTGGAACCGGCGACGTCGACGTTCTCGTTGCGGGCCGCGACGCTGAGGGCGCCCTGGAAGCAGGCGCTGTAGCCGGCGGCGAACAGCTGCTCCGGGTTGGTGCCCGCACCGCTGCCGCCGAGCTCCTTCGGCGGGTTCACGACGACGTCGAGCTGCTTGTCGTCGGTGGCGACGCGGCCGTCACGGCCGTTCTCGGCGGTGGCGACAGCGGTGTACGCGACGTCGGACTGCGTGATGGACATGAAGAAGATCCTCCAGATGAATCGCCGCGATGCGCGCCCACGATCGCGACGGTGTGGAGTGAGCCTAACCGGTGAAAGAAACGATCATCTTTCCGGTGTTGTCCCCGCGCAGCATTCCGAGGAAGGCGTCGGTGGCGTTCTCCACGCCCTCGACGACGGTCTCGTCGTAGCGCAGCTCACCGGAGGACAGCCATCCGGCCACGTCCTGGACGAACTGCTGCTGGAGCCCGGCGTGGTCGCCGACCAGGATGCCCTGGAGGCGCAGGCGCTTGCCGATGACCATCATCAGGTTGCGCGGGCCGGGGGCGGCCTCGGTGTCGTTGTAGCCGGCGATGGCACCGCACAGGGTGGCGCGGCCGTGCACCTTGAGGGCGGAGATGGCCGCTTCGAGGTGGTCGCCGCCGACGTTGTCGAAGTAGACGTCGATGCCCTCGGGGGCGGCGGCGGGCAGCTGCTCGGCGACGGGGCCGTTCTTGTAGTTGAAGGCGGCGTCGAAGCCGTACTTCTCGGTGAGCAGCGTCACCTTCTCGTCCGAGCCGGCGGAGCCGATCACCCGGGAGGCGCCCTTGATCTTCGCGAACTGGCCGACGAGGCTGCCGACGGCACCGGCCGCGCCGGAGACGAACACGGCGTCGCCCTCCTTGAAGGAGGCCACCTCGAAGAGTCCGGCGTAGGCGGTCAGGCCCGGCATGCCGAGGACGCCGAGGTAGGCGGAGAGCGGGGCGAGGGAGGCGTCGACCTTGGTGGCGTGCTGCGCGTCGAGCTCCGCGTACTCGCGCCAGCCGAGGTGGTGCAGGACGTGGTCGCCGACCGCGAAGCCCTCGGCGGCGGAGGCGACGACCTCGCCGACCGCACCGCCCTGCATCGGCTCGTCGAGCTGGAAGGGCGGGATGTAGGACTTGGTGTCGTTCATCCGGCCGCGCATGTAGGGGTCCACGGACATGTGGAGGTTGCGCACCAGGATCCGGCCGGGGGCGGGCTCGGCGGAGACGGGGGCCTCGCGCAGGGCGAAGTCCTCGGCGACCGGCCAGCCCTGCGGACGGCGGACGAGGTGCCACTCGCGGCTGACGGCGGGGATCTGAGACATGCGGAACTCCTGGGGCGAGGGAGCCGTACGGGACGGCAGATACTTCACTAGGTGAAACAACCATGCGCCTGGATATTTCATGTTGTCAAGTAAATGGGTACGCTGGATGCATGCCCAGTCGTCGCGCAGACCCAGTGACCGTCGAGGTCGTCGAACTCATCGGCGACGTCGTGGCCCGCTACCACATGGAGTACGAGGACGCGGCCGCCAGCCACCAGCTCACCGGCGCCCAGGCCCGGGTGCTGACCATGCTGTCGCTGGAGCCGCTCCCCATGCGCCGCATCGCGCGGAAGCTGCGCTGCGAGCCCTCGAACGTGACCGGGATCGTCGACCGCCTGGAGACCCGCGGCCTGGTCGAACGCCGCCCGGACCCGGCCGACCGCCGGGTGAAGCTGGCCGCGCCCACGGAGGAGGGGCTGCAGACCTCGGAGCGGCTGCGCGAGTCGCTGGACTTCGCGCGCGAGCCGCTGGCCGGGCTGTCGGCCGAGGAGCGCACGGCCCTGCGGGACCTGCTCAGGCGCATGCTGGCCTGAAACGCCCCCGGCTCAGCCCGTCGGGCCGTACGCCAGGCCGTACGTCGGGTCGTCAGCCGCCGGGCCGCCCGTCAGGAGCAGCCGAAGATCCAGAACACGCAGCTCTTGGTCGGCTTCGGGGTGGGCTTGGGCGCCGGCGGAGCGGGCTTGGTCGCCGACGGCTGCGGGGTCTGACCGGGCGGCTTCGCCGTACCGGTGGGACCGGGCGCGGGCTGCCCCGGCTTCGAGGGCCGTACGGAGGCACCGTTCCCGGAAGCACTCTGCGACGGCTCCGCCGACGCCGAGGCGGAGGCGCTCGCCCCCTCCCCCGGCTGCGCGGACCCGCTCGGCCCGCCCCCGGCCCCGGCCGTCTTCGCCGCCCCGGCGGCGGCCTTCGCCGACGGCGGGGCCGAAGGGTCGGCGGGTGCGCCGGCCAGGCTGGGCAGCGGATCGGGCCGCTTGGGGCCCGCGTCGTCGGTCAGCACCACCTCGGCGGCGCGGTCGACGCCCCCGCCGTCCGTCACGATCCGGGCCACCGCCATCGAGCCCCCGGTGGCGAGCAGCAGCCCCAGGCCGACCGCCAGCACGGTCCGGCGGCGCCTGCGCTGGGTCACGGCCCGCCGGCGGTTGCCGGCCCGGCCGCCCTGCGGCGAGGACAGCACCACCAGCGAGTCGGCGAAGACCTCCGCCAGCGCGGGCTGCGGTGGCTGCGCCTCGGCGGGGCCGGGCGGCGCGGCGGGCATCAGGTACTCGGCCGGGGTTCCGCACCCGGCGCAGGCGAGCGCGCCGTTGAGGTGTCTGCGGCAGGCGGGGCAGTAGTTCATGGCGTCCGCAGGCTATGCGTTCCTCGGCAACGTCCGTATTCCGGGAACGTAAGGATCCTGTGTGGAATCCTGGCCTCCATGCCCGCCATGTCCGCCATGCCCGCAACACCCGGTTCCTTCGGCCCCGCCGCCTTCCAGCTGGTGCTGCTGCGCCGGATGGCCGACTTCCAGCCGGACCTCGCCGAAGCGGCCCGGCTGCGCCTGGGCGCCACCCTCGCCGAGCAGCGGGAGGCGAACCGGCGCTGGCAGGCGATGGTCCGCTCGCCCCGGGCGCGCGGGGCCCTGGCCCGCTACCGGTCGGTGCTCGGCCCGCCGGAGTCGGCCTCACGGCGCACGATCGGGGACCTGGAGTGCGAGGCGCTGCTGTGGGCGCTGCCGCTCTGGCCGGAGCTGCGCTTCGAGGTGCTGGCGGCGCCGGACGGGGCGGTGTGGAACGAGTGGCTGGTGCGGGCCCCGGGCGCGCCGGGCCCCGTACTGGAGACGGCCGGGGACCTGCGGCCCTGGTCGGCGACGGTGGACGAGGTGGCCCGCGCCTACGCGCCGGTCCGGCCGATGGAGGGCACCGCGCCGACGCGCTGGCGGCTGGCGTTCACCGCGTCGGGGCGGCCCTTGGTGGCGGAGTTCACGTACGGCCTGCTCCAGGACGTCCGGCCGGCGGACGGATCAGTGGCCGCGGCCACTGGTTAGGGGCGTCCGGGGCTCAGGAGGCGAGGAAGGCGCGGACGCCGGCCGAGGTGGCGTCGTCGCCGAGCAGGTCGTTGTGCTTCAGGCAGCCGACGGGCGTGTTGAGGGCTCCGGCGAGCGGGACACTGTCGTCCGGGTTGACCACCTCGTCGCAGCCCGACCAGAAGGTCGCGTACTTCACCGCGCCGGGGGTCTCGTCCCCGGCGGCGAGGTTCTTCACCACGTACGACCCCGGGGTCATGTCCCGGCAGGCCTGGTCCCACAGGGCGCAGGCCCAGGCGGTGGAGGTGCCGTGGTTGGGGCCGGCCAGGGAGACCCAGTGGTCCACGGCCGCCGTTCCGCCGCCGAACTTCACGTACCAGCGGCTGACGAGCGAGCCGAAGGAGTGGCCGACCAGGTCGACCCGGGCCGCGCCGGTCCGCGCCCGGACCTGGTCCACGTAGGCGGCGAGCCGGCCCGAGAGGACCTCGTTGACGGACTGGTGGGTGTCGTAGCCGAAGGAGAAGAGGTCCGCGTCCGCGTACCCGTCGGCCTTCAGGTCCTCGCGCAGGGACCCCCAGACGCCCGGGTCGGCGTTGTAGCCGTGGACGAAGACCACCGGGACGCGCGGGGCGGTCCGAACGGACGGGGCGTCGGCCGCCTGCGCCGGGAAGGGCAGGAGCAGGGCGGGGCAGAGGGCCAGGAGCGCCAGGAACTTCTGGCGGAGCGTCAGCACGGGGACTCCTTTACCTTGTTACGGGCGAGTAGCACGGACGGTGCGCGCATCGTCGTGCCTGTCGGTACAGAAATCCACCCCCGTGCAGCACCTTGCGCCCCGTACGGCACACCCCACCCGGAGCATTTCAACGGGCGTGTTGACCCATTTACCCGAGAAGATATGAATTGCGACCGGCAGCAGCCGGTCTTCTTGCGTCAGCGCACTCGGGAGGATCTGCCGTGACCGTCAGTCTTGAGCAGTTGCGCCGCTGCCACGTCGCCGTCGACCTGGGAGCCGCCAGGACACGCGTCTACGTCAAGGGCGCCGGACTGGTCGTGGACGAGCCCAGCGTCGCCGCGGTGAACACGCGGACCGGCGCGCTCATCGCCGTCGGCAGCTTCGCCGAACGGATGACCGGACGCACGCCCGACTACATCCGGGTCGTACGTCCCGTCTCCGGCGGCACCGTCGTCGACATCGAGATGGCCCAGCGGATGCTGCGCCACCTGCTCGGCGAGAAGCTGCGGCGCGCCCTGCGCCGCAAGCCCCGGCTGCGGGCCGCCGCCTGCACCCCGCACGACGCCGACCCGCTCGCGCAGCGGGCGACCGTGGAGACCCTCGTCGGGCTCGGTGCCCGGCGGGTCGAACTGGTCGACACCCTGATCGCGGCGGCCGTCGGCTGCGGCCTGCCCGTGGAGCAGCCGACCGCGACGATGATCATGGTGTGCGGGGCGGCGGCCACCCAGGTGGCGGTCCTCTCCCTCGGCTCGATCGTCACCGCCGAGCGCATCCCGATCGGCGGCGAGGCCATCGACCACGCCGTGGTCCAGCACCTGCGCCACGCGCACGAGCTGATGCTGCCCAGCCAGGCCGTCCGGCCGCTCCAGCTGGCCCTGCACGGCAACGGCATCACCTCCGAGGGCCCGGCCTCCACCCTGATCCACGGCCGCGACGTGGCGACCGGGCTGGCCCGCTCCGTCCACGTGGACACCGCCGCCGTCCGCGACGCGATCCACACCCCGCTGACGGCCGTGATCGACGGCATCGGCAAGATCCTGCGCGACTGCCCTCCGGACCTGGTCGCGGACCTGACGGACCGGGGGATCATGATGGTGGGTGGCAGCGCCCTGCTGCCGGGGCTGGACCAGATGCTGCGGGACGCGACCGGAATGCCCGTGGCCATCGCGGAACGGCCCGACGTGTGCGCCGTGATGGGTCTCGGCGCGATGCTCGAAGGGAAGATCGCCCCGATGGTCCTCAACCCGCTGGCCGAATGACGCGGGACACGCGCGATCCGCAGGCCGGGCCCGCGGCGGAGGCCGAGCCGTCGCCGCGGGCCGGGCCCGCGACGGCGGCCGACCGGCCCGCCAGCCTCCCCGTGCTGCTGGAGGCGGTGCTCAGCGTCGGCTCCGAGCTGGAGCTCCACTCCACGCTCCAGCACATCGTGAACTCGGCCGCCGAGCTCTGCGGGGCCCGGTACGGCGCGCTCGGGGTCGTCGACCCCGAGCGCGCCCGGCTGACCCAGCTGTTCACCGTCGGCATGAGCGAGGCCGAACGGGCCGCGATCCCCCGCCTGCCCGACGGCCGCAGCGGCGTGCTCGGCGCGCTCATCGGCGACCCCCGGCCGCTGGTCCTGGAGGACCTGACGAAGGACCCCCGCTCGGTGGGCTTCCCGCCCGGCCACCCGCCCATGCGCAGCTTCCTCGGCGTGCCCATCCGGGTGCACACCGAGGTGTTCGGGAACCTCTACCTCACCGAGAAGGCCGGCGGCGGCACCTTCACGGAGGAGGACGTCGCGCTGGTCCGCGTCCTGGCCTCGCAGGCGGGCATAGCGATCGGCAACGCGCGGCTGTACGGGACGGCGCGGCGCCGGGAGCGCTGGATCGAGGGCGCCGCCGCCGTGACCACCACCCTGCTCGCGGGCCGCCCCGCCGCGGACGCCCTGCGGTGCGTGGCCGAACGGGCCCGGCTGCTCGCGGACGCGGCGGCCGGCGTGGTGCTCCAGCCGACCCCGGAGGGCGGCATGGAGATCGTGGCCGCCTCCACGCAGGGGGACCCCGGCGACCTCGTGGGCACCGCCATCGCCCCCGGCTCGCCCGTACTCGTCCAGCTCCTCGGCGGGGAGCCGGTCTTCATCGAGGACTCGGCCACCGACCCCCGGATGACCACCCACGTCCGGGAGCGGTTCGGCCCCAGCATGATGCTGCCGCTGCAGAGCGGCGGCCAGCTGATCGGCACCCTGGCCCTGCCGCGCGAGCGCGGCGGGCCCCCGTACGACGCGGTGGACCGGCTGCTGGCCTCGCAGTTCGCCTCGCAGGCCGCGCTGGCCCTCGTACTGGCCGACGCCCAGCACGACCGGGAGCAGCTCGCCGTGTACGAGGACCGCGACCGGATCGCGCGGGACCTGCACGACCTGGTGGTGCAGCGGCTGTTCGCGACGGAGATGATGCTGGAGAGCACCCGCCGCCGGGCCGCGAACGCGCCGAGCGGGGACACCGTGGGCGACGAGCTGAGCCGTGCCGTCGACGAACTGGACTCCACCATCCAGGAGGTCCGCACGGCCATCTTCGCCCTCCAGCAGCCGCCCAGCGACGCCCCGACGACCTTCCGGGGCCGGGTGCTGCGCGAGACGGGCGGGGCGGCGGTCCTGCTGGGGTTCCAGCCGTCGGTGCAGTTCACGGGCGCCGTGGACGCGCTGCTGCCGGAGCAGGTGGCGGCCGACCTCCTCGCCGCCCTGCGCGGCGCCCTGGCCGCCGCCCACCGCCGCAGCGGAATCACCGCGATCGAGGTCCTGGTCGAAGCCACATCGGCCCGCGCCCGTCTGACGGTCACCGACGACGGCCACACCCCCGCCTCCCCGACCGGCACGACCACCACATGGGAAGCCCCCCTCTGACCCCCCGGCCCCGCGCGGAAGGCGCTCGCGGGGCGGCAGACCACCGCCTAGGGTGACCGCGTGACGACCCGCCTCTCGGCCCGCGCCGCCATCGCCGCCCTCACCGACCCCGGCAGCTTCGCCGAACTCCCCGCCCCGCCGAGGGAGTCCCCCGACGACGGCCCCCTCGGCTGGACCGGCTACGACGCCTCCCGCGCCCGCGCCACGGCCCGCACCGGCGAGCGGGAGTCCGTCGTCACCGGCACCGCCCGCGTCGGGGGCCGCGAAGCCACCCTGATCTCCTTCGAGTTCGGCT
This sequence comes from Streptomyces sp. NPDC002032, assembly GCF_042890765.1. Lineage (NCBI taxonomy): Bacteria > Bacillati > Actinomycetota > Actinomycetes > Kitasatosporales > Streptomycetaceae > Streptomyces > Streptomyces sp. NPDC002032. The sequence continues at coordinate 67,590 of NZ_JBIASM010000003.1, forward strand.
TCCTCGGCGGATCCCTCGGCGAACGCACCGGCGACCGCCTCGAAGCCGCCTACGCCCACGCCCGCGCGCACCGCCTGCCCCTGGTCTCCCTGATCGCGACCGGCGGCTCCCGCATGCAGGAGGGGATGCTCGCGCTGAGCCAGCTCCAGCGCGTGGCCCGCCAGTGCGTGCTGACCCGCGCCGCCGGCCTCCCGCAGATCGCGGTGCTGCGCGACCCCACCACCGGCGGCGGCTGGGCCACCCTCGGCGCGGGCGCCGACGTGGTGCTCGCGCTGCCCGGGGCGCAGGTCGGATTCGCCGGGTCCCGGGTGCGCCCGGCGGACGCGGACCCGGCGGCCTACACCGCCGAGGGGCAGTACGCCGCCGGGCACGTGGACGCCGTCGTGCCCGCCGCGGAACTCCCGGCCGTCCTCGGCGACTGGCTGCGGGTGCTGGCCGCGCCCCGCGCCACCGAGCCCGTCGAACCCCCGGCCGCGCTGGCCGACGTAGCACCCCCGAAGACCGGCTGGGACGCCGTCCGGCAGGCCCGCCACCCCGGCCGGCCGCGCGCCGGGGCGTACCTGGACGCGTACTTCGAGCTGCGGCTCCCGCTGCGCGGGGACCGGGCCGGCGCCGCCGACCCCGGCATGCTGTGCGGGATCGGCCTGCGCGGGGGCCGGGCGGTCGCGTACGCGGCCCAGTGCGGCACCGCCACCCGCCCGGCGGGCTACCGTACGGCGGCCCGCGTGATCCGCCTCGCGGACCGGCTCGGAATCCCGGTGCTCACCCTGGTGGACACCCCCGGCGCGGCCAACGACGCCGCCGCCGAACACGCGGGCGCCGGCCCGGCCATCGCCGACGCCTTCGCGGCGGTCGCGGCGGCCGGGGTCCCCGTGACCACCCTCCTCATCGGCGAGGGCGGCTCCGGCGGGGCGCTCGCCCTGGCCGCGCCCGGGAACACCTGGGTCACCCCGGACAGCTACTTCTCCGTCATCGCCCCGGAGCTCGCGGCGGCCATCCTCAAACGCCCCGCCGAGCAGGCCCCCGCCACCGCCGACCAGCTGCGCGTCCGCCCCCAGGACCTGGTGGCCCTGGGGGTGGCGCGCGACGTGGTCCCGCCGGCGCCGTCGTAGCCGGTGGCGACCCTGCCCGGGCCCGGTCCTCGTGCGGACGGCCGAGCCGCCCCCGCCCGGGCCTACGCCTGCGGCGAGCGGGCGTCGTAGCGGGCGAAGGCGCGCCAGCGGGCGGCGAGCAGGCCCACCACCAGCACGCAGGCCGCACCGCCCCCGGTGATCGCGACGGCCGGCGAGGTGAGGTCGGCGGCGGTCCCGGCGAGGAAGTCCCCGAGCCGGGGTCCGCCCGCGACGACCACGATGAACACGCCCTGGAGCCGGCCCCGCATCCCGTCCGGGGTCGCCGCCTGGAGCATCGTCGAACGGAACACCATCGAGATGGTGTCGGCGGCCCCGGCCAGCGCCAGGAAGAACAGCCCGAGCCACAGGTTCCGGGTCAGCCCGAAGACGGCGACGGCCAGCCCCCACCCGGCGACGGAGAGCAGGATCGCCAGCCCGTGCCGCCGGATCCGCCCCTGCCAGCCGGAGAACAGCCCGCCCAGCAGCGCCCCCACGGCCGGGGCCGCCGCCAGCAGGCCGACCGTCTTGGCGTCACCGCCGTACCAGAGCACGGCGATCGCCGGGAACAGCGCCCTCGGATGGGCCAGCACCATGGCGGCCAGGTCGGTGAAGAAGGTCATCCGGATGTTGGGCCGGGTCCCGAGGAAGCGCAGCCCGTCCAGCACCGAGGCCCGCCCCTTGCGCCCCTCCGGCAGCATCGAGGGCAGCCGCCACATGGCGTACAGGGCCGCGACGAAGGTCACCGCGTCGATCAGGTACGCCGCCTGGTAGCCCCACCAGCCGACGATGAGCCCGCCGAGCACCGGGCCGGCCGTCATCCCGGAGGTCATGGTGACGGAGTTCAGCGCGTTGGCGGCGGGCAGCTGCTCGGCGGGCAGCAGCCGCGGGATCATGGCCGACCGGGCGGGCCCGTTCAGCGCCCCGCAGACCGCCTGGAGCGCGACGACGGTGTAGAGCAGCCAGACCCGGTGGTAGTCGAGCAGCGCGGCGGCGGCCAGCCCGACGGAGAGCACGGTGAGCCCGGTCGCGCTGTAGAGGCCGAGCTTGCGGCGGTCCACGGTGTCGGCGATGGCCCCGCCGTACAGACCGAAGGCGACGAGCGGGACGAGGGAGAAGAGCCCGACCAGTCCGACCGAGAAGCTGGACCCGGTGATCGCGTAGACCTGGAGGGAGATGGCCAGGGCGGTCATCGCCTGGCCCATCCAGGAGATGGTGCTGCCGACCCACAGCCGCCGGTAGTGGGCGGAGGTGCGCAGGGGCGTCAGGTCGGCGAATATGCGGCGTCGGGGGCGGGGAGGCGAGGCGGTACCGGTCACAGCGGATGATAACCAGCGGCCGGTCGCGCGCCCCTGGAGCGAGGTCGGCGTTCACACACCCGCAACGTCCTCCCCACCGTGACCCGGGGCCCCAGCAGCGGGTTCCGCTCGCCGCTAACCCGCCACCTCCAGCGGAGATTTGACCGAATCGGCCCGCCCGTCCGGCCTCCTGTCGGCACATGATGAAAGACTCGTATGTCCAGGGAGGCGTAGTGATCGAACCTGGCAACAGCACCACGAGCACCAGTGACACCGGCCACACGGGCCACTCGGGCCGGGCCGGCCACCCGGCCCCCACCACTCTCTCCAGCCCCGCGGACAGAGGCCTGCGCACCACGGGCGGTGTCACCACCCCCCTCACGATCGGCGTCGAGGAGGAGTTCCTCCTCGTCGACACCGACACCCTGCGGGTGGTCCCGGCCGCACCGCTCGTGCTCGCCACCGTCGCCGGGCTTCCCGCGCAGGTGCACGCCGAGGGAACCCGCTACCAGGTGGAGATAGCCACCCCGGTCGCCGACTCGGCGGCCACCCTGCGCGCGGAGCTCGCCGCGCTGCGGCGCACCCTCGCCGCGGCGGCCCGCGAACACGGCTGCCGGCTGCTGGCCGCCCCCTCGCCCGTCGTGGCCGTGCCGGGGCCGCTGCACCTGACCGATGACGAGCCCCGCCAGCGCGAGCAGCACCGCCGCTTCGGCGCCCTGACCGACACCCTGGTCAGCTGCGGCCGCCACATCCACATCGGCACCCTCGACGTGGACACGGCGGTGGCCGTGTCGAACCGGGTCAGACCGTGGCTGCCCACGCTGATCGCGCTGGCCGCCAACTCCCCCTTCTGGAACGGCCGCGACACCGGCCACTCCAGCTGGCGGGCCATGGCCTGGTCGGGCTGGCCCTCGGCGGGCCCGCCCCCGCACTTCACGTCCACGGCCCACTTCCGGCGCTCGGTGCAGACCCTGCTCGGCTCCGGGGCGGCCCTGGACACCAAGATGGTCTACTGGGACCTCCGCCCGTCCGGGAACTGGCCCACGCTGGAGATCCGGGCGCCCGACATGTCCCCGGACATCGACACGGCCGTCCTCCAGGCCGAGCTGGGCCGCGCCCTGGTGGCTACGGCCCTGCGGGAGATCGCCGAGCAGCGTCCCGATCCGCCCGTACGGGACGAGGTGCTGCGCCTCGCGCGCTGGCGGGCGGCGCACGACGGGCTGGAGGGGTTCGGCCTGGACCCGTACACGGGCGCCGAGCTCCCGGCGGCCGACCTGGCGGAGGCCCTGCTCGACCTGGTCGCTCCGGAACTGGCCGCCGCCGGGGACCTCGACCACGCGGCGAAGACCCTGGGCGGCCTGCTCCGTGACGGCTCGGGCGCGGCCCGCCAGCGGGCGGAGTTCGCCCGCCGCGGGGAGGTGACGGACGTGCTGCGCCTCCTGGTGGAGGAGACGGAGACCTACTAGCCGCGCCGGCCCCGCGGCCGCGGGCGGCCACCGCCCGCGGCCGCGGCACACGGCTGCGGCACACGGCTGCGACGCACGGCAGCGACGCACGGCAGCGACGCACGGCAGCGGGTGGTCCCGGAAGCCCCGGAATTCCGGGAAGCCTCCTCAGAGCCATCCGCGCCGGGCGGCCCGCAGACCGGCCTCGAACCGGCTCGTCGCGTCGAGGCGTTCCATCAGCCCGGACATCTGCCGGCGCACGGTGCGCAGCGAGACCCCGAGGCGCTTGCCGGCAGCCTCGTCGGTCATCCCGCTGGCCAGCAGCTTGAGGAGTTCCCGCTCGCCGGCGGTGATCCCGTCCGTGTCGGGCTGCTCACGGGCGGCGCCGAGCGGCACCGCCGTCCCCCAGGTCTGCTCGAAGAGGGTGACCAGGGAGGCGACGATGCCGGGGGCCGTGCTGCACAGGGCGCCGAGGCGGGAGTTCGCGGGGTCGATGGGGACCATCGCGGTGGCCCGGTCGAAGATCACCAGCCGGGGCGGCAGGACGGGGCTGGTGCGCACCTGGCCGCCCAGCTCGACGGTCCACAGCGCGTAGGCGAGGGTGGCCGGGTCGTTGCGGGCGCTGTCCTGGTAGACCACCCGCATGCCGACGTTCCGGGCGAGCGCGTCCCGGTCCAGCGGCCTCGACGCGTCCAGGCTCGCCTGCGACTGGGCACCGCCGGGCATGATCGCCATGCATTCCCGGGTGAGCCCCCGGGCGAGGACCTCCAGCCGGGACTGGATGGCGTCGAGCCCCACCAGCCGCTCGGCGCCGTCGGTCTCCGTGCCCGGCCGCAGGACCGCGTACTCCGCCACGGCGCGCGCGGCGGCCGCCTTGCTCAGGGCCAGCTCCTGCTGGCGGCGGATCAGCTCCTCCTCCTGCCGGCGCAGGAGCAGTTCCAGCCCGGCCTCGGGGCTGACGGTGCGCAGCCCGCCCGCGTGCTCGCGGGAGGCGGCGAGCAGTTCGAGGTCGACCAGCCGGTCCAGGGCCTCGCGCACCTGCTCCTCGGTCAGCCCGAGCCGCACCCCCATGTCGGCCACGCCGCCGGCCGGGTCCACGAGCATCTCCCGGTAGACGCCCTCGACGCGCGCGTCCAGCCCCAACGCTTCCAGCATGAAGTCAGCCCCCCGGCACGAATCCGCCCCCGGAGGCATGCTCCCGAAGGCGTCTCCACCGGATCCATACGCGGCACCAAGCTGTCAGTCACCTTGGTGCCACCGGCATCCCCTTCTCCCCGTCCCCCACACCCAGCAGGATGGCCCCACCGGCCCGCGCCCCAGGGCCCCCGCCCCCAGCCACTCCCCCCAGAGGCCCGAATGCCCCGAACCCCGCACCGGCCCACCCACGACTCCCCGGTGATCGGCTGGGACTGAGCCCCGCATCCCGGCTGGGCCCCGCATCGGGGCTTCGCTCTCCGGACATGCGAAAGGCGGCCCCTCGGGGCCGCCTTATCGTTTCTGCATGCCGTATGGGCAGAAGTGGGGCGGGTGGGACTCGAACCCACGGCCGACGGATTATGAGTCCGCTGCTCTAACCGGCTGAGCTACCGCCCCTTTACGGCGTGGCGCGTACATGTGTGCGCGCCGTCTGCCGCAGCATAGCCGCTCATACGATCTCCTGCCTCGGATGCCTCGCATGATCGGCAACGCCTGTTCCGGGAGACCGCGCCGAAGGCTGCCCGGTTCCCGGATCGGGACAAAAAGAAAGAGGACCCGCCCGGGTCCTCTTCTTCTTTGCTCCCCCGACTGGACTCGAACCAGTAACCTGCCGGTTAACAGCCGGCTGCTCTGCCAATTGAGCTACAGGGGACCGCGCTCCCCCGACTGGACTCGAACCAGTAACCTGCCGGTTAACAGCCGGCTGCTCTGCCAATTGAGCTACAGGGGATTGCTGCGGTGCACCGAACAGCCCACCTCCGGCCTTGCCGGGGGGCGACTGCCCGTTGCGAGTCATAGATTAGCGCAAGCAGGGGGGTGCTCCGCCAATCGGTATCCACAGCGGGCCGGGCACCACACGACGAAGGGTGACAGCCATGCGGTACAAGGTCACGTTCGCGGTCGGACTGGCCGTCGGGTACGTGCTCGGAACCCGGGCCGGGCGCGAGCGGTACGAGCAGCTCCGGAAGTCGGCGCAGCAGATCGCGCAGAACCCGGCGGTGCGCAACGCCGCCGAAACCGCCGGTCAGAGCGGGCGCGCCGTCGCGGGCAAGGCGTTCGCGGTGGTGGGCGACAAGGTCGGGAACGCCCTTCCGGACTCGCTGGCCGAGCGGGTGCGGACGCTGCGCGGCAGGGCGGGCGGGGCCCCTGAGGACGAGTGGGGCACCAGCAACACCTGAGGGCGCTTTCCGGACGCGATGAGTCCGGCCCGGCGTGCGGCAGAATTCTCCACATGGGGATAGTCGCCGGGCTGGACAGCTCTTCCACCTTCACTCGCATCGTGGTCTGTGACACGGAGACGGGCGCCGTGCTGCGCCAGGGCTACGCGCCCCATCCACAGTCCGCGGGTGAGTCCGTCCCCCACGAAACCGATCCGCAGGCCTGGCTGCTCTCCCTCGGCGAAGCCGCCGGCGGCGGGCTGCTGGAGGGCGTCCAGGCCATCGGCGTCTCCGCGCAGCAGCACGGCGTGCTGCCGCTGGACGCGCAGGGCGCGCTGGTCCGGCCCGCGCTGGTCGGCAACGACAAGCGCGGGCAGGTGGCCGCCGCCGAGCTGATCGACGCGCTCGGGGGGCGGCAGGCCTGGGTCGCCGCCGTGGGCTCCGTCCCGCACGCGGCGCAGCCGGTCGCGAAGCTGGCCTGGCTGGCCCGTACCGAGCCGGAGGCCGCACGCCGGGTCGCGGTGGTCATGTCCCCGCACGACTGGCTCGTCTGGCAGTTGCTCGGCCGGCCCGCGCGCCGCACCACCGACCGGGCCGGGGCGTCCGGCACCGGGTACTGGTCGGCGGCCACCGGTTCCTACCGTCCCGACCTGGTCGAGCTGGCGCTCGGGCACCAGGCGCTGCTGCCCGAGGTGCTCGGCCCCGCCGACGCCGCCGGGATGACCCCCGAGGGCCTGCTGATATCGGCCGGGACCGGGGAGACCATGGCCGCCGCGCTCGGGCTGGGCCTGGGGCCGGGCGACGCGGTGGTCTCGCTGGGCGCGTCCGGATCGGTGATGGCCGTGCACCACGAGGCGCTGTCGGAGCCGGGCGGGCTGATCACCTCGCTGGCCGACGCGGGCGGCATGCACCTGCCGGTGGTGAACACCTCCAACGCCGTACGGGCCCTGCGCGGCACCGCCGAACTGCTGGGCACCGACCTGGAGGGGCTGAGCGCGCTCGCGCTGAAGTCGACCCCGGGCGCCCACGGCCTCGTCCTGCTCCCCTACCTGGAAGGCGAGCGGACCCCGAACCTGCCGCACGCGGCCGGGACCCTGTCCGGGCTGCGCCGGGACTCGATGAAGCCCGAGCACCTGGCGCGGGCCGCCTTCGAGGGCATGCTCTGCGGGCTGGTGGACGCCCTCGACGTGCTCCGGCACCGGGGGGTGGCCATCCGGCGCGTGTTCCTGCTGGGCGCGGCCGCCGAGCTGCCCGCCGTACAGGCCGCCGCTCCGGGGCTGTTCGGGACGCAGGTCGTCGTACCGGCGCCGGCGGACTACGCGGCGCTCGGCGCGGCCCGGCAGGCGGCCTGGGCGCTGGGGGTGCGGCAGGGCACGCTGGCCCCGCACACCCCGCCGGTCTGGCCGGCCGCCGCGGCGCAGGTGTTCGAGCCGGGCGAGGAGCTCCCGGCCTGGCAGGCCGTGCGCCAGCAGTACGTGACCACCCGTGAGCAGCTGCACCCCGGGGCCTTCCAGGCGTAGGCCGTCTCACGGGGGTGCCGCGGGCGGCGCAGGGTAGGGCGTGGGGCGCAGGGTGGCCTACTCCTTTTGACCGGGCTTTGCGAAAACGGGTGGGGATCACCCCGCCGGTTGGCAGAAGATGGACCGAACCCCTCGATCATGCCGACCGGAGCCTGCGCGTGCTCATACGACTTCTGCGGACCCACCTCGGTCCGTACCGGAAACCGATCGCCGCACTGGTGCTGCTGCAACTGCTGCAAACCAGTGCGAGCCTCTATCTGCCCACCCTCAACGCCGACATCATCGACCACGGTGTCGTCAACGGTGACACCGGTTACATCCTGCGCTCCGGCGCCCTGATGCTCGGTGTCTCGCTCATCCAGCTCCTCTGCAACGTCGGCGCCGTCTACTACGGCGCCCGTACCGCGGCCTCGCTCGGCCGCGACGTCCGGGCCGCCGTCTTCGACCGGGTGCAGAGCTTCTCCGCCCGCGAGCTGGGCCAGTTCGGCGCGCCGTCGCTGATCACCCGGACGACGAACGACGTCCAGCAGGTCCAGATGCTGGTCCTGATGACCTTCACGCTGATGGTCTCGGCGCCGATCATGTGCGTCGGCGGCATCGTGATGGCCCTCTCCCTCGACGTGAAGCTGTCGGGCGTACTGCTCGCGGTGGTGCCCACGCTCGGCCTGGCGGTCGGCGCGATCGTCTACAAGACGCGCCCGCTGTTCCGTCAGATGCAGGTGCGCCTGGACACCGTGAACCGGGTGCTGCGCGAGCAGATCACCGGCAACCGCGTGATCCGCGCCTTCGTCCGCGACGAGTACGAGGAGGGGCGGTTCCGCACCGCCAACTCCGACCTGACGGCCGTCTCCCTCGCCTCGGGCAAGCTGCTCGCGCTGATGTTCCCGACCGTCATCGTCGTCGTGAACGTCTCCAGCGTGGCCGTCATCTGGTTCGGCGCGATGCGCGTGGACAGCGGCGGCATGGAGATCGGCCAGCTGACGGCCTTCCTCGCCTACCTGATGCAGATCGTCATGTCCGTGATGATGGCCACCTTCATGTTCATGATGGTGCCGCGCGCCGAGGTCTGCGCGGAGCGCATCCAGGAGGTCCTGGACACCGACACCAGCGTCGTCCCGCCGGCCGAGCCGGTGCGCAAGCTCCTGCGCCGCGGGCAGCTGGAACTGCGCGGTGCCGACTTCCGCTACCCGGGCGCCGAGGTCCCGGTGCTGCGCGGGGTGGACCTGGTGGCCCGCCCCGGCGAGATCACCGCCGTGATCGGCTCCACCGGCAGCGGCAAGTCCACGCTGCTCGGCCTGGTGCCCCGGCTGTTCGACGCGACCGGCGGCGACGTCCTCGTCGACGGTGAGGACGTACGCCGCCTCGACCCGGAGCTGCTGGCCCGGACGGTCGGCATGGTTCCGCAGAAGCCGTACCTGTTCTCCGGGACCGTCGCCTCGAACCTGCGCTACGGGCGCCCGGACGCGACCGACGAGGAACTGTGGCACGCCCTGGAGGTGGCCCAGGCCAAGGACTTCGTGTCGGCGCTGGCCGGCGGGCTCGACGCGCCCGTCACCCAGGGCGGTACGAACGTCTCCGGCGGCCAGCGCCAGCGTCTCGCGATCGCCCGCACCCTGGTGCAGCGGCCCGAGATCTATCTGTTCGACGACTCCTTCTCCGCCCTGGACTACGCGACGGACGCGGCACTGCGCTCGGCGCTCGCCCGCGAGACCGAGGAGGCGACGGTGGTGATCGTGGCCCAGCGGGTCTCGACGATCCGCGACGCCGACCGGATCATCGTCCTGGACGAGGGACAGGTGGTGGGCGAGGGCCGGCACCACGAACTGATGGCCGGAAACGAGACCTACCGGGAGATCGTGCTCTCCCAGCTGACGGAGGCGGAGGCCGCATGAGCGGGCCCGGAGGACGGATGATGACGGGCCCGGTCCAGAGGTCCTTGGACTTCAAGGGGTCGGGCAAGCGGCTGCTGCGCCAGCTGGCGTACGACCGGGCCAAGCTGGGGGGCATGGTCGCGGCCGTGGTCGGCAGCGTGGGCTGCGCGGTGGTCGGGCCGAAGATCCTCGGCGAGGCCACCGACCTGGTGTTCGGCGGGATCGTCGGCCGGCAGATGCCGGCCGGGCTGACCAAGGAGCAGGCCTTGGAGGGGCTGCGCGCCAAGGGGCAGGGCGGGATGGCGGACATGCTGTCCGGCCTCGACTTCACCCCGGGCAAGGGCATCGACTTCGGCGCCGTCGGCGTCGTGGCGCTCTGGGCGCTGCTGGCGTTCACCCTGGCGGGCCTGCTGATGCTGGTGGCGACGCGGCTGTCGAACCACGTGATGAACGGCACCGTCTACCGGATGCGCGAGGAGCTGCAGGCGAAGCTGTCGCGGCTGCCGCTGTCGTACTTCGACCAGCAGAAGCGCGGCGAGGTGCTGAGCCGGGCGACGAACGACATAGACAACATCGGGCAGACGCTCCAGCAGACGATGGGGCAGCTGCTCAACTCGCTGCTGACGATCGTCGGCGTCCTGGTGATGATGTTCTGGATCTCGCCGCTGCTGGCGCTGGTCGCGGTGGCGACCGTACCGGTGTCGGTGCTGATCGCGGCGAAGATCGGCAAGAAGTCGCAGCCGCAGTTCGTGGCGCAGTGGAAGAGCACCGGCGCGCTGAACGCCCACATCGAGGAGATGTACTCCGGCCACACGCTGGTGAAGGTGTTCGGGCGGCAGAAGGAGTCCGCGGCGGTCTTCGCCGAGCAGAACGAGGAGCTGTACCGGGCCTCGTTCAAGGCGCAGCTGGTCAGCGGCGTCATGCAGCCGGTGATGTTCTTCGTCTCGAACATCAACTACGTGCTGATCGCGGTCGTCGGTGGTCTTCGGGTGGCCTCGGGCACCCTGTCGATCGGTGACGTGCAGGCCTTCATCCAGTACTCGCGCCAGTTCTCGATGCCGCTGACGCAGGTGGCCTCGATGGCGAACCTCGTGCAGTCGGGCGTCGCCTCGGCGGAGCGGGTGTACGAGCTGCTGGACGCGGCGGAGCAGGAGCCGGACGCGGAGGTTCCGGAGCGTCCGGAGGAGCTGCGCGGCCAGGTCACGCTGGACAAGGTGGCGTTCCGCTACGAGCCCGACAAGCCGCTCATCGAGAACCTCTCGCTGAGCGTGGAGCCGGGCCAGACCGTCGCGATCGTCGGACCGACCGGCGCGGGCAAGACCACGCTGGTCAACCTGCTGATGCGGTTCTACGAGGTCACGGGCGGCGAGATCGCCCTGGACGGGGTGGACATCGCCAAGATGACCCGCGAGGAACTGCGCAGCGGCATCGGCATGGTGCTCCAGGACACCTGGCTGTTCGGCGGGACCATCGCGGAGAACATCGCCTACGGTGCCTCGCGCGAGGTCACGCGCGAGGAGATCGAGGAGGCCGCCCGGGCGGCGCACGCGGACCGCTTCATACGCACCCTGCCGGACGGCTACGACACGGTGCTGGACGACGAGGGCGCGGGCGTCAGCGCCGGCGAGAAGCAGCTGATCACCATCGCCCGGGCGTTCCTGTCGGACCCGGTGATCCTGGTCCTCGACGAGGCGACGAGCTCGGTGGACACCCGTACCGAGGTGCTGATCCAGAAGGCGATGGCGCGCCTGGCGCACGGCCGTACGTCCTTCGTGATCGCGCACCGGCTGTCCACGATCCGCGACGCGGACGTGATCCTGGTGATGGAGAACGGCTCGATCGTGGAGCAGGGCACGCACGAGGAGCTGCTGTCCTCGGACGGCGCGTACGCGCGGCTGTACGCGGCGCAGTTCGCGCAGGCGGTGGCCGAGGTCGACTAGTCCTCGGGCGGTACGACGGGTGGGGGCGCCTCGCGGGGCGCCCCCTTCCGTCTGTCCGGGCGCGGGCGGCGTCAGTCCAGGTAGCCGCGCAGCTGGTCGGCGAAGGCGTGGTCGCGCAGCTTGTTGAGGGTCTTGGACTCGATCTGACGGATCCGCTCGCGGGTCACGCCGAAGATCCGGCCGATCTCCTCCAGGGTGCGCGGACGGCCGTCGGCGAGTCCGTAGCGGAGCTGGACGACCTTGCGCTCGCGTTCCCCGAGGGTGGAGAGCACGGCTTCCAGGTGTTCGCGGAGCAGGAAGAACGCGGCGGACTCCACCGGGGAGGCGGCGTCGCCGTCCTCGATGAGGTCGCCGAGGGCGACGTCGTCCTCCTCGCCGACCGGTGCGTGCAGGGAGACCGGCTCCTGGGCGAGGCGGAGCACCTCCAGCACCCGCTCGGGGGTCAGCTCCAGGTGGACGGCGACCTCTTCGGCGGTGGGCTCGTAGCCGCGTTCCTGGAGCATGCGGCGCTGGACGCGGATGACGCGGTTGATCAGCTCGACGACATGGACGGGGACGCGGATGGTGCGGGCCTGGTCGGCCAGGGCCCGGGACATCGCCTGCCGGATCCACCAGGTGGCGTAGGTGGAGAACTTGTAGCCGCGGGCGTAGTCGAACTTCTCGACGGCCCGGATCAGTCCGAGGTTGCCCTCCTGGACCAGGTCGAGCATGGTGAGGCCGCGGCCGACGTAGCGCTTGGCGACGGAGACGACGAGGCGCAGGTTCGACTCGATGAGCCGGCGCTTGGCCATGCGGCCCATGACGACGAGCCGGTCGAGGTCCACGGCGAGCTGGGAGTCGAGGTCGGCCGCGCCGGCGAGCTTCTCCTCGGCGAAGAGGCCGGCTTCCACGCGGCGGGCGAGGTCGACCTCCTCGGCCGCGGTCAGCAGCGGGATCCTGCCGATCTCGCGCAGGTACTGGCGGAAGAGGTCGGCGGAGGGGCCGGCCGCGGCGTCCGCGGCGCGGGCGCGCTGCGGGGGCACCTGCTCGATCAGTTCCACGATCTCGGGTTCGTCGTCGCCGGCGGCGTCCGCGGCCGCGTCCGCGGCGGGATCGGGGTCGGGATCGGGGTCGGGGTCGTGCTCCGCTGCTTCGTCCGCTGTCTCGTGCGCTGCTTCGTCCACGGCCTCGTCCGCTGCTTCGTCCGCTGCTTCGGCCTCCGGGAAGAGCGGCGTCCCGGCGGGGTGGCTCACGTTCACGGTCAGGGTCTGGGTCTGCACGGGGGCGACCTCCAGGGCTGGCGAGGACTCGAGCACCGCACCTCAGTGTGGGGTACGACACATCGCCGCCACGAGGGGCGTGCGAGCACTTTCTGAGTCCGGTGCGTGACCGGATGGTTACCCCCCGCCGGGAACCCCGATGCGGATCGGACGCATGTCCGAGATGATCGACATCATGTCTTCGTACGGAACCCACGAAACCCACGTGACGGTCCGCTGCCCGGACGCCGCGGAGCTGGACCGTCTCGAATCCTGGGCCGGTGCACGGGAGTTGAAGGTGACGCACCTCGTGCCCGGCCGGGGCAGGACGGGCTCGCAGCCGATGCTGACACTGCCCGACCGCACGGGCCACGAGCGGCTGGTGCCGCAGCTGCGGGCCGCAGGCTTCGACCCGGTGCGGGTCACGATAGAGACGGTGCCCTGGAGCACGGAGCCCGCGGGGCCGGGCGGGGGCTACTTCGAACACCATCTGGAGCTGCTGCTGCCGGCCGGCTACGACCACGCGGTGCTGGAGGCCCTGGTGCTCCTGCACGGGGCGCACGTGTCGTGGAACGCCCGCCGCCTGCCGCCGGGGCCCGACGGTCACCAGGAGCGCTTCGTCACCCAGCGGGTCCGCGGCTCCGCCTCGCGGGCGACGGCGGCCTGCGACACGCTGATAGCGGAGCTGGTGGCGGCGGGGTACGAGATCCGCTCGGAGGAGCGGGAACTCGTGCTGTACGACAGCGACCTGTCGGCGGACGACGGGGTGGGCGCCGACGGGGCGGGCGCCGACGGGGCGGGCGCCGACGGGGTGGGCGCCGACGCGGAGGAGGCCGGTGGAGGGGGGCCCGGCGCGCCGCCGGGTCCCGCCTAGGCCATCCAGAAGAAGACGGCCGTCATCCGCTTGTCCTCCAGGGTCGTTCCCCAGTAACCGGTCGCACTGTGGATCAGGTTGGCGGAGTAGAGCAGGAGGCGGTTGTATCGGTGGGGGACGCGGACGTCCTCGGTGAAGGAGTCCTCCGGGACGAAGCGGGTGCCGAGGGCGTCGACGAGGTTGTTGTGCGGGGCGAGGACCTGGTTGCCGCCGAGGACCCCGCCCGGCAGGCTCTGGCGGTAGAAGCTGGTGCCGCAGTCCTTGGGCGTGCCCGGGCTCAGGTAGAGCACGGCGGCGTAGCGGCACAGGGTGCGGGAGTCGGTGTGCGGGCGGGGCTCGCACTCGTCCTTGCCGACGACCTGGACGCAGTTGTGGTTGAAGGTGCCCGCGCCCTCCGGGTTCTGCGGCCAGATCCGCTTCGCCCCGGTGGCCTGCCGCACCAGCCGCTCCACACCGGCCAGTTCGGCCGGTTCCAGCCCGGGCATGGCCCGCAGTCCGGGCCAGGGTTCGGGCTTGTGCGGGGCTCCCTGGACCCAGTCCTCCTTGGCCAGGCAGCGGGCCCGCACGGCGTCCGCGTCGGGCAGCACGTCGTCCAGCACCCAGTAGTCGCGGCCGCGGGTCGGCTTGCGGTACGGGAGCACCGGAAGGCCGCGGGAGGCCTGGGGCTGTGCGGGGCGAAAGACCATGGCGGGAACGGTAGTTCGGGCACGCGGACCGCTCGCCAAAGCGGCGGCCAAGACTCCGGCAAGAGATGGTCTCGGCCGCCCGGCCACCGGGACTACTGGCCCGTGAGGTACTTCACGGTCAGACCGGCCGTCCAGCCGCCGTCCACGGCCAGTTCGGCGCCGGTCATGTACCCGGCGGCGTCCGAGAGCAGGAAGGCGACGGCCGCGGCTATCTCCTCGGGGACCCCGACCCGGCCCAGGGGGGCTCCGGGGTAGTTGCCCTCGCCGGCCCGGATGCCGACCGGTGCCGTCATCGGGGTCAGGGTCATGCCCGGGTGTACGGAGTTCACGCGGATCCGCGCCTCGGCGAGCTCCACGGCGCCGATCTTCGACAGCCCGCGCACGGCCCACTTGGAGGCGCCGTACCCGGCGGTGAGGGCCAGGCCGGTGAGACCGGCGGCGGAGGAGATGTTGACGATGGAACCGCCGCCGCTCCGCCGGAGCAGCGGGATCGCCGCCTTGATGCCGATGAACACACCGACCAGGTTGATCTCGACGACCCGGCGGAAGTGCTCGACGCTCTCGTGCTCCAGGAACTGGCCGGTGGATATCCCGGCGTTGTTGACGAGCCCGTCGATCCGGCCGAACTCGGCGACCGCGTACTCCAGGGCCGCCCGCCATTCGTCCTCGCTGGTCACGTCGTGCCGCAGGAAGCGGGCCGCGTCGCCCAGCTCGGCCGCGGTCTCGGCGCCCTCCGTCTCCAGCACGTCGGTGATCAGCACCCGGCCGCCACCGTCGACGACCGTCCGCGCCATCGCCGCACCGAGGCCGCGCGCCCCACCGGTGATGACGACGACCTTGCCGCTCAGATCCACCACAGCCACGGTTCCACGCCCCTGCCGTACACATAGGTATATGACTAATCGGCATAGGCCGATCGCGGCGTCAGTCTGCCAGAGCCCCCAGGGCCCGCGACACCCCCTCCTCCTTCGGGCCGAGGAAGGTCGGATCCGGGCGGAACGCCGCGTCAAGGGCCGCCTTGCCCGCCGCGAACACCTCGCGGACCCCGCCGTAGTACCAGGTGGCGTCATGCGCGTCGTCGACCCCGACCCCGTACGCCTCCAGGCCCGCCGCCCGGCACAGGGCCACCGCCCGGTGTATGTGGAACCCCTGGCTCACCAGCACCGCCCGGTGCACCCCGAAGATCTCCCGGGCGCGCACGCACGAGTCCCAGGTGTCGAAGCCGGCGTAGTCGCTGACCACCTTGTCGTCCGGCACCCCGTGTTTCGTGAGGTAGGTGCGCATCGCGTCCGGCTCGTCGTACTCCGTACGGCCGTTGTCCCCCGTGACCAGCACCACCTTCACCTTGCCGGCGCGGTACAGCTCCACTGCCGCGTCGAGCCGGTTGGCCAGGTACGGGGTCGGGCGGCCGTTCCACAGGCCCGCCCCGAACACCACGGCCACCCCCGCGTCGGGCGCGCGGGCCGTGGTCCGCAGCCGCCCGTCGGCCGCCGCGTGGGTCCACGCCGAGGGCAGCAGCGCCAGGACGCACAGCCCCATCACGATCCGCACGGCACGCCGCCGCGCCCGCACCGTGCGCCACCGCCCCGCACGCGCGACCGGCTCCGGCAGGGATCCCGCCGCCGGCTCCCCGACCCGCCCGTCCCCCGTGACCTGCTCGGACTTCCCCATGACCGCCCCCTCGCTCCACACATCGTTCGCACGGATTGACGAACCGCCCGGCCCCGCCAGTTCCGCCCGGCCCGCCTTTCACCCGTACGAATGAGCGAGTGAGGGAGTGAGCGGGCGGAAACGACCCGTCACCCCGGCGCAACGCCACCGCAACCTCCACCGCGCAGGATCGGTCCATGACGGAGCCGGTGCACCCTCCCGAAAGCCATCCCCTCCCCTTCGGCGGCGCGGCCGAGCTGCTGACCCGGATCACCGACCAGCTCGGCAGCCAGCTCAGCGGGCTGCGCCCGCCCCGCGCCCGGCACCACGGAGACCGCCCATGCAGCCCACCCTCGTCGCCGTGGCCCACGGCAGCCGCGACCCCCGCGCCCCGCACACCGCCCTCGCCCTCCTCGAACGGGTCCGCGAGCTCCGCCCGCGCCTCGACGTGCGCCTCGGCCACATCGAGCTGAACCGGCCCCTGCTCGGCGACGCCCTTCGCGAAGCCCGTGGCGCGGCGGTGGTCGTACCGCTGCTGCTCGGCCGGGGCACCCACGTCAAACGGGACCTCCCCGCCGCCGCGGCCCGGGCCGGGCACCTGCGGATCCGGATCGCGGCCCCGCTCGGCCCCCACCCCCTGCTGGTGGAGGCCCTGGTCGAGCGGCTCCTGGAGGCCGGCTGGAGCCCGGCCACGGCCGTGGTGCTGGCCGCCGCCGGATCCCGCGATCCGGACGCGGCCGCCGACACCCGCCGCACCGCCGCCCTGCTCGCCGAACGGCTCGGCGCGGTGCCGGTGGTCCCCGCCTACGCCTCCGGAGCCGCCCCCGCCGTGCCGGACGCCCTGCGCGCCCTGGCCGCCCGTGGCCACCACCGGCCCGCCGTGGCCTCGTACTTCGCCGCCCCGGGCCGCTTCTCCGCCGCGTGCGCCGCCGCCGCGCCCGGCCCGGCCGCCGCCCCGCTCGGCGACCACCCGGCGCTGGCCCGGCTGGTCCTGCGGCGCTACGACGAGGCCCTCGCCCGCGGCGCCGGCGGCCGACGGGAACTGGCCACCGCATAAAGGCTGTGTTCGTTCGGATTGCTCGGATTGTCGGTCACTGCGGTTAACGTCTGAGCATGGAAGGCACCACGCACGCTCCCGCCTACGACTCCTACGACCCCTCCGCCACCGAGCGCTGGGCAGCCGAGCCCGACAAGCGCCCCGGCCGCACCGCCTTCCAGCGCGACCGCGCCCGCGTGCTGCACTCCGCCGCGCTGCGCCGGCTCGCCGGGAAGACCCAGGTCGTCACCCCGGGCACCCGGTCCTACGACTGGGACGCGAGCCCCCGTACCCGGCTGACCCACTCCCTGGAGTGCGCGCAGGTCGGCCGGGAGCTCGGCGCCGCCCTCGGCTGCGATCCCGACCTGGTCGAGGCGGCCTGCCTCTCCCACGACATGGGCCACCCCCCGTTCGGGCACAACGGCGAGGAAGCCCTCAACGAGTTCGCCAAGGACTGCGGCGGCTTCGAGGGCAACGCCCAGTCGCTGCGCCTGCTGACCCGGCTGGAGCCCAAGCGGTTCGTCACCGACCCGGACAGCGGGACCCTGGTGAGCGTCGGCCTCAACCTCACCCGCGCCTGCCTCGACGCCGCCACCAAGTACCCCTGGGCGCGCGGGGACCACCCGACCGACCCCGGCTCGGTGAAGTTCGGCGCCTACGAGGACGACCTGCCGGTCTTCGACTGGCTGCGCCGCGGCGCCCCCGCCGACCGCAAGTGCTTCGAGGCCCAGGTCATGGACTGGGCGGACGACGTGGCCTACTCCGTGCACGACTTCGAGGACGGTCTGCACGCCGGGCACCTCGACCCCAACCTGCTCTTCGCCGAGCCCGAGCGGGCCACGATCTGGCAGGTCGCGATCGGCCGCTACGTGCCCGCCGGCACCGCCCCCGAGGAACTGCGCGAGGCCCTGGACCGTTTGATGGAACAGGACTGGTGGCCGCACGGGTACGACGGCTCGGCGGTGGCCCAGGCCCGCCTGAAGGACGCCACGAGCCAGCTCATCGGCCGCTTCTGCCTGGCCGCCGAGGGCGCCACCCGCGAGGCGTACGGCACCGGTCGGCTCACCCGGTACGAGGCCGAGCTGGTGGTGCCGCGCGAGGCGCGCAACGAATGCGCCGTCCTCAAGGCGGTCGCCGACCTGTACGTGATGCAGCGCGACGAACAGGAACGGCTGCGCGCGGACCAGCGCATCGTCCTGGCCGAACTCGCCGAGGCCCTGAGCGCCCGCGCGCCCGAGGGGCTCGACCCCCAGTTCCGGGCGATCTTCGACGCCGCGCCCGACGACAAGGCCCGCAAGCGGGCGGTGGTCGACCAGATCGCCTGCCTGACGGACTCCTCGGCCCGCTCCCTGCACGCCCGTCTCACCAGACGCGGACGACGCGCCGAAGGGTGAGCCGATCGGGCCATCCCCCCTTCACGCGGCAGGCTCGGTGCGGGACGCTCGCATGTGGTCGCATGTGACGAAGAGGTTATGAGGAGGCATCAGGTGGTCGACGCACACCAGACGTTCATCATCGTCGGCGCAGGGCTCGCCGGGGCGAAAGCCGCCGAGACGCTGAGGGCGGAGGGGTTCACGGGGCGGGTGATCCTGATCGGGGACGAGCGCGAGCATCCGTACGAGCGGCCACCGCTGTCCAAGGGCTACCTGGTGGGCAAGGACGAGCGCGACAGCGTCTTCGTCCACGAGCCGTCCTGGTACGCCGGAGCCGAGATCGAGCTCCACCTCGGGCAGCCCGCGGTGCACCTGGACCGCGAGGCCAAGACGGTCCGCCTGGGCGACGGCACCCTGCTGCACTACGACAAGCTGCTGCTGGCCACCGGCGCCGAGCCGCGGCGCCTGGACGTGCCCGGCACGGGCCTGGCCGGGGTGCACCACCTGCGGCGCCTCGCCCACGCCGAGCGGCTGCGCGGCGTCCTGGCCGCCCTGGGCCGGGACAACGGCCACCTGCTGATCGCGGGCGCGGGCTGGATCGGCCTGGAGGTCGCGGCCGCGGCCCGCGAGTACGGGGCCGAGGTCACCGTGGTCGAACCGGAGGCCACACCGCTGTACGCGGTGCTCGGCCCGGAGGTGGGCCGGCTCTTCACCGACCTGCACGCCGAGCACGGGGTCCGCTTCCACTTCGGGGCCCGCCTCACCGAGATCGTCGGCCACGACGGCATGGTGCTGGCCGCCCGCACCGAGGACGGCGAGGAGCACCCGGCGCACGCGGTGCTCGCCGCGATCGGCGCCGCCCCCCGGACGGCGCTCGCCGAGACCTCCGGGCTGGCCCTGGTCGACCGGGAGCACGGCGGCGGGATCGCGGTCGACGAGTCCCTGCGCACCTCGGACCCGGACGTCTTCGCCGCCGGGGACGTGGCCGCCGCCCACCACCCGTGGATCGGGTCCCGGCTGCGCGTGGAGCACTGGGCCAACGCCCTCAACGGCGGCCCGGC
Organism: Streptomyces sp. NPDC002032; assembly: GCF_042890765.1. NCBI lineage: Bacteria > Bacillati > Actinomycetota > Actinomycetes > Kitasatosporales > Streptomycetaceae > Streptomyces > Streptomyces sp. NPDC002032. The sequence goes on from NZ_JBIASM010000003.1 coordinate 87,045, forward strand.
CGCCGCCCGGGCGATGCTGGGCCAGGAGGTCAGCTACGACCGGGTCCCGTACTTCTTCTCCGACCAGTACGACGTCGGCCTGGAGTACTCGGGCTACGCCCCGGCCGGCAGCTACGACCAGGTGCTGATCCGCGGGGACGTGGGCAAGCGCGAGTTCATCGCCTTCTGGCTCTCCGAGGGCCGGGTGCTGGCCGGGATGAACGTGAACGTGTGGGACGTCACGGAGCGCATCCAGGCCCTGATCAGGTCGGGGCGCACGGTGAACGCCGACCGGCTCACGGACCCGGAGGTTCCGCTCGACTCGCTGCTCGCCGCCCAGGGGGGCTGACCGCACTGTCCGCGCACGGCCGTAGACTTCACGCGTGGCAGGACGGATCAACGACGACGACGTGAAGGCGGTACGGGACGCGGTCCCGATCGACGCCGTGGTCTCCGAGTACCTCCAGCTCCGCAACGCCGGCGGCGGCAACCTCAAGGGCCTCTGCCCCTTCCACGACGAGAAGTCCCCGTCCTTCCAGGTCAGCCCGAGCAAGGGTTTCTACCACTGCTTCGGCTGCCAGGCGGGCGGGGACACCCTCGACTTCATCATGAAGATCGACCACCTCTCCTTCTCGGAGGCGGTCGAGCGGCTGGCCGGCCAGGCCGGCATCACCCTGCGGTACGAGGAGGGCGGCTACACCGCCGGCACCAGCGGCCGCGGCGAGCGCATCCGCCTGGTCGAGGCCCACAAGGCGGCGGCCCTCTTCTACGCGGAGCAGCTCGGCGGGGCCGAGGCGGAGATCGGCCGCCGCTTCCTGGCGGAGCGCGGCTTCGACCAGGCGGCGGCCGAGCACTTCAGCGTGGGCTACAGCCCGGCCGGATGGGACCACCTGACCCGGTTCCTGCGCGGCAAGGGCTTCAGCGACAAGGAGCTGATCCTCTCCGGACTGGCCCAGGACAGCCGCAGCGGCAAGCCCATCGACCGCTTCCGCGGCCGCCTCATGTGGCCCATCCGCGACATCAGCGGCGAGGTCGTCGGCTTCGGCGCGCGCAAGCTGCGCGACGACGACAACGGGCCGAAGTACCTGAACACCCCCGAGACGGCGATCTACAAGAAGTCCCAGGTCCTCTACGGCATCGACCTGGCCAAGAAGGAGATCGCAAAGACCTCCCGGGCCGTGGTCGTCGAGGGCTACACCGACGTCATGGCCTGCCACCTGGCCGGGGTCACCACCGCGATCGCCACCTGTGGCACCGCCTTCGGCGGGGACCACATCAAGATCCTCCGGCGGCTGCTGATGGACAACGCGACCGCCGAGGTGATCTTCACGTTCGACGGGGACGCGGCCGGGCAGAAGGCGGCGCTGCGCGCGTTCGAGGACGACCAGAAGTTCGCCGCGGAGACCTCCATCACCATCGCCCCCGGCGGCATGGACCCCTGCGACCTGCGCCTCGCGCAGGGCGACGCGGCCGTGTCCGGGCTGGTGGAGGCCCGCACCCCGCTGTTCGAGTTCGCCCTGCGGCACATCGTGGCCCGGCACAACCTGGAGAACCCGGCGGGGCGGGCGGCCGCGCTGGCCGAGGCCGCGCCGGTCGTCGCCAGCATCAAGGACCTCTCGATCCAGCACGAGTCGGCGGTCCAGCTCGCCGGGATGCTGGGCATCCTCGACGAGCAGTTCGTCGTCAAGCGGGTCGCACAGCTGGCCCGCTGGGCCCGCGAGCGCGGCAACCAGCCGCAGCAGCAGGGCCGGGCCCGCCAGCAGGAGCCGGCCCCGGCGCCGCCGTCGCCGAACGGCGGCGGACCCGCGCTGAACCTGCGCAGCCCGGCCCACCGCACCGAGCGCGAGCTCCTCAAGCTGGCGCTCCAGCGCCCGGCCCTGGTCTCGCCCGCCTTCGACGCGTACGGGATCGACGAGTTCACCGCCCCGCCGTACGCGGCGGTCCGCCAGGCCATCCAGGACGCCGGCGGCGCCGCGCAGGGCACCGACGACTACCTGGCCCGGGTGCGCGAGGCCGCTCCGAACGACACCGTCCGCGCGATGGTCACGGAGCTGGCGGTGGAGGCCATCCACGCCAAGACGGTGGACGAGATCTACGCGGGCGTCCAGCTCGTCCAGGTCCGCCTGCGCGCCGTCGACCGCCGGGTCCTGGAGATCCAGGGCGCGCTGACCCGGCTGAGCCCGCAGGCCCCGCCGGAGCAGCACGCGGCGATCCAGCAGGAGCTGTGGGTCCTCCAGCAGTACGGCCGGCGCCTGCGCAACCGCGGCGCCGAGGGACTCTAGGCTGTTTCGCCCCTGTTGCGGCGGTGCCAGTCGCCGCCGGGGATCTCGGTGCCCGAACGCGCGAGGCGGGCGGCCAGCGGAGCGGCGGCCAGGTAGACCCAGGCGAGGACGCGGACGCCGTCGGGGCGCACGGCCGGCCGGGCGAGCCGGTCGTAGAGGTTGTCCGGACGGCCCGGGCCGCGGTACTCCTCCAGCCGGTCCAGCGCGGCCAGCAGATCCCCGTACGCCTCCGGCGCCGCGGTGATCAGCTCCCCGGCCACGGCGGAACCGGGCCGCTCGACCGCGTACGGGTACCCGGGGCCCTCGTAGAGCACCGCGCCGGGCAGCGACGCGGGCTCCTCGGCCGCCGTGCGTCCGCGCAGGAACAGGTCGTGGTTGACCTCCCCCGGCCGCAGCGTCCCGTACACGAAGAACGGCAGCACGACTGATTCCGGCCGTTCGACCGATGTCACAGGGCCCTCCCCTCGACTACGACTGACGGTGCGCGGCCCGGGCCCAAGGTCCCGTCTTCGCCGCGCACGCCCACCGTACGCACCGCTGTTACACGATCTCCCGGCCCCCGTGACCCCTCGCGGCTACCGTCGGGAGCCGACCCCTCCCCCACCCCACGGTTCCCTCCTCCATGACGCGATCACTCCGCCTTTCCACCGCCGCCCTGCTGCTGGGCGCCCTCGCGCCGGCCCTCGGCGGCTGCGCCTCGCCCGACGGGCTCGCCACGGGCGAGCCGGTGGCTCCGGTGTCCCCCCAGCCGCTGCCGCAGACGCTCTGGCCCGCCTGGGCCGAGGCCTCACCCCCGGGCACGGGCGCCGCCACCGGTACCCGCGCGCCCGCGCCGTCGCCGCTGCCGAACGGGCCGGAGGTCGGCGCGGAGGGCCTCGGGGCGGTGAACGAGCTGGACGTCGTACGGGCGGACAAGCGGATGAGGCAGTTCCTGGGCCCGGGGAAGATCAACGCTCCCGGGCGGCCCGGGATCCGCCCGCCCGTGCTCCTCGACGTGACCGGCGACGGGAAGAAGGAGCTGCTGATCGCCGCCGACACCGAGACGGGCCGCACCGTGCTGAGCGTCTACACCGCCGAGGGCACCCGGATCGTCCCCGTCCTCTTCACCATCGGACGGGGGATGGCCGCCGAGTCCCTCGGCCGGGACCTGCTGGTCCGCACCGCGGCCGACGACGGCTCCGAGCAGGCCGTCCGCTACCGCTGGGACGGCGAACGGATGACGGTGGTCAGCGACGAGCGCCGCTACGCCAAGGACCCCGCGGCGCCGGGGCCCGACGGCGCCTCCGCCGCCGGCGAGCGGTCCTCCCGGTGAGGGCCCCGCTCCACCGCGGCCGCGCGCGGATCCGGGCCCTCGGGCTGCGCTGGAAGATCGCCGTCCTGCTGGCGGTCGGCTGCTCGCTGGTCGCGGTCACCATCGGGGTCCTGATCCACGAGGCGCGGATGCGGCAGATCGCCGACGCGGCCCGCAAGAGCGCGACCGAGCAGCTGGTCCGCGTACGGCAGGTGTACGAGCTCACCGGCCGGCTCGACTACGACAAGGTCGGGGAGGCCCATGCCCGCATCGACTGCCCCGGCACCCCGGCGCCGCTGCGCGCGGCGGCGCTGGCGGGACGGCGGACCACCTACCTGGAGCTGGCCGGACCGGATCCGGCGGTGTGGGCGGCGCGGCCGGTCGGCGGCGGGCAGGTCCTGACGGTGCGGCACTCGCTCGCCGCCGAGCAGGCCGAACTGGCGGAGCTGGACGGCACGCTGATCGCCTCCGGGGCCGGGGTGGTGGCCCTCTCGGCGGTCGGCGGGGCCCTGATGGCGAGCCGGCTCAGCAAGGACATGCGGTCGGCCGCCGAGACGGCGCGGCGGATCAGCGCGGGCGACCTGGATGCCCGGATCGGCTTCACGGCGGTGCCCGGGAACCGCAACGAGGTGGACGAGCTGGCCTCGGCGGTCGACACCATGGCGGCCAGCCTGCAACGCCGGCTGGAGGCCGAGCAGCGGTTCACGGCGGACGTGGCGCACGAACTGCGGACCCCGCTGACGGGGCTGCACACGGCGGCCGAGCTGCTGCCGCCCGGGCGGCCGACGGAGCTGGTGCGGGACCGGATCGGGGCGCTGCGGACGCTGACGGAGGACCTGCTGGAGGTGGCGCGGCTGGACGCGGAGCGGGAGGAGGCGCGGCTGGAGGAGCACCGGCTGGGGTCGCTGGTCGCCTCCATCACCCGGCGCTCGGGAGTGGCGGCGGAGCTCGTCGGCGCGTCCGGCGAGGGCGGCGGTGCGCTGGTGCGGACCGATGCCCGGCGGCTGGAGCGGATCCTGACGAACCTGCTGCAGAACGCCCGGCGGCACGGGGCGGAGCCGGTCACGGTGACGGTGTCCGGCGCCTCGGTGACGGTACGGGACCACGGCCCGGGCTTCCCGGGGAGCCTGCTGCGGGAGGGGCCGAGCCGGTTCAGGACGGGGACGGCGGAGCGCGGCCAGGGCACGGGGCTCGGTCTGACGATCGCCTTCGGGCAGGCTCAGGTGATCGGCGCCGTCGTGACCCTCTCGAACCCGGCGCCCTCGGGCGCGGCCGCCTCGGTGGCCCTGCCGCGGGCCTGACGGCGGGGGGACCTCCCGTCACCCGGACGGGGAGGGGGGTCCCGGATGGCCTCACACTGCCTCTGACCTGCGTCTGCATCCTCCGGAGGGGCACTGCGGGATCGATCTGACGCTCCATCAGCAGGCGCGCGGCGGGTGCGCCGGTTTTCCTCGAGACACGACCCCGTGCCCCCAGGAGTGAGTCATGCGCCGCAGCACCGCCCACGTGCTCACCGCCACCGCGCTGACGGCGGTCGCCTTCGCCGGCCCGGTGGCCGCAGCGGTGGCCGCCGCGGACCTCGGCATGGCCCCGTTCGCCCCCGGGGACTTCGCCGTGCTGGAGATCTGGCCGAAGTCCGCCGCCCCGGGCACCACGGTCACGGTGAACACCAAGGCCTGCGGACCCGGCAGCCGGGCCGAGGGCGATGCCAGCACGGTCGGCGGCGGCCGCTTCAAGCTGGTCCCGGGCACCCACAAGGAAGTGGTCGAGGGCCAGTTCCGGGTCGAGCACGGGCTGAAGCCCGGCACCTACGGCATCGGTGCGACCTGCGCGAACGGCAAGTTCGCCACCGGCGACCTGGTCGTCGGCGAGCACGGCCCCCAGGGCCGCGTGCAGTCCGGGGTGGGTGGTGGCACGACGACCGCCACCGACCCCGCCACGATCACGGCGGGAGCGGCCGCACTGGCCGCGGCCGCCGTCGGCGGTACCTGGCTCCTGCGTCGCCGGGCGAGCGGCACGCGGAGCTGACGGGCGCCCACCGCGGCTCCGGCCGCGGTCCGACCGGTACCGCCCCCCGTCGCCCGCCCCGCGAGGTCCCCCCCGTTCGCGGGGCCGGGCGACGGCCAGTCCCACGAACGGCGAGGCAGACCCGAACGGCGAGGTGAGGGGGTACGCATGCACCGCGGCTTCCGGGTCCCGCACGGACACCCCGCGGCCGGAGCGGCCCCGGGCGCCCTGCGCGGCCCCGCCGGACTCGTCGCGATCGTCGCCGTCATCGGCATCTGGCTCGTGACCAGCGGCTCCCGCGAGCCGGTCGGGCCGCCGCTGCCCTCCGCCGCCGAGGCGCTGAGCGCGGGGGCCCGCTACCCGGGGGCCATCGCCCCCCTCACCGGCTCCCCGCCCAGCCGGATCCGGATCCCCTCGATCCGCGTCGACGCCCCGCTCACCGGGCTCGGCCTCGACCGCGACGGCGGCCTCGAAGTGCCCCCGCCGACCCGGCGCGAGCTCGCGGGCTGGTACCGCGACGGGACCACGCCCGGCGCGACGGGCACCGCGGTCATCGCGGGCCACGTCGACGACGCCAGCGGCCCGGCCGTCTTCTACCACCTGGGCGCGCTGCGCCGGGGCGCCCAGATCGAGATCGCCCGCGCGGACGGACATACGGCCGTGTTCACGGTCCACGCGGTCGAGGTCTACGACGCCAAGGCCTTCCCGGACGCGCGCGTGTACGGCCCCGCGCCGCGCGCCGAGCTCCGGGTGATCACCTGCGGCGGCGGGTTCTCCCCTCGGACCGGCTACCAGGGCAACGTGGTCGTCTTCGCCCACCTCACGGGGACGTACTGAGGCCCTCGCGGGCCGTCGCGGGACGGCACCGCGCGTCAGAGCCGCGGGCGGGCGGCGGCCCCGTCATCCCCACTGTTCGAAGCCCAGCTTGATCACGAGCGCGCCGACCACCGTCAGCAGCACGCCCCGGACGAAGCCGCTGCCCTTCCTGAGGGCCATCCCGGCGCCGATCATGCCCCCGGCCAGGTTGAAGAGCGCCATCAGCGCGGCCAGCTGCCACAGCACCATCCCCTGGTACGCGAACATCGCGAGCGCCCCGGCGTTCGTGCACACGTTGACGATCTTGGCGGTGGCGGAGGCGGTGACCAGGTCGAGGTGGAGCAGTGCGGTGAGGGCCAGCACCAGGAAGGTGCCGGTGCCGGGCCCGATCAGGCCGTCGTAGAAGCCGATGCCGAGACCGGCGAGGCCGATGGCGAGCAGCACCCGCTGCCGGGAGACGGGCGTGGTGGAGGGTGCGGCGCCGAAGCCCGGCTTGAAGATGACCACGGCGGCCACCACCACCAGCACCCCCATGATCAGCGGCCGTAGCGCGTCCTTGCTGATCCCGCCCGCGAGCGCGGCCCCGCCCATTGATCCGGCGAGCGCGGCCAGACCGATCCGGACGGCGAGCTTCACGTCCACCGGGGCCTTGCGGGCGAAGGTCACGGCGGCCCCGGTGGTGCCGACGATGGCCACCGCCTTGTTGGTGCCGAGCACGGTGGCGGGGTGGGCGTGCGGCAGGCCGAGCAGCAGGGCGGGCAGGAGCAGCAGTCCGCCGCCGCCGACCACCGCGTCGATCCAGCCGGCGGCGGCTGCGGCGACGCACAGCACGATGATCATGGTCAGTGATATGTCAGGCACGGGCCGACCCTATGGATCGGATCCATGCAGGAGCCATCAATCGCCGGAAACTTGCGCAAAGGTTGAGCTTTGCCTGGCGGGCACCCGGTCCGGGGCCGCCGGAACGGCCGGCTCCACCAGCGCCGTCAGGGCGGTGGCCACCAGCACGCAGGTCAGCCCCAGCCCGGCCGCGAGCCGCCGCGCGGGCGGTACGCGGGCCGGCGCGGCCACCCCGGCCCGCAGGGCGGAGTCCCGGCGGGGCCGGCGGTGCCGGGCGGCGGGGCGGCCGGCGGCGCGGGGCCCCGGCGGGGTCACGGGCACGGCTACGTGCAGGGGGTGGCGCATGACGCGGGAGCCTCTCGGAACGGACGGCGGGGAGCGGGAAGGGGGGCGGGAAGGGGCTCGGGAAGGGGCTCGGGAACGCGCGGCTCAGAAGGTGAAGCACTCGGTGTGGACGCGCCCGGCCGGCACCCCGGCCCGCAGCAGCGCGCCCCGCGTGGCCTGCGTCATCCCGGGCGGCCCGCACAGATACACGTCGTGCTCCGCCAGGTCCGGCACCAGCGCGGCCAGCGCCCGCGGGGCCAGCGGGTCATAGGCCCCGTCGGACGGCCCGAGCAGGTAGTGCAGGCCGGCCTGCCGCCCGGCGGCGATGGCCTCCAGCTCGGCCCGCAGCACGAGTTGGTCCTCCGCCCCGGCCCGGTAGAGCAGGGTGATCTCCCCGGGCCCGCCGGGCAGCGTCTCGAACAGGGCCCGCATCGGGGTGATCCCGAGCCCGCCCGCGATCAGCAGCACCTTGGGCCGCGTCCGCCGGGCGGCGGTGAGCGCCCCGAACGGCCCGGTGGCGAGGACACGCGTTCCGGGGCGCAGCCGCCGGATCCGGCGGGAGTGTCCGCCGATCCCCTTGACGGTGATCCGCAGGGCGGTGCCGCGCACCGGCGCCGACAGCGAGAAGGGCAGCGCCGTGTACCAGAGCCGCCGGGTCAGGAAGCGCCAGCGCAGGAACTGGCCGGGCTCGGCGCGCAGTTCCGCGAGGTGCTGCCCGTGCACGACGACGGAGACCACACCGGGCCCCTCCACCCGCACCTCGGCCACCCGCAGCGCGTGCCGCAGGGCCTGCCGTACGGGGACCACGGCCCGGTACCAGACCAGCGGCACGCCGACGGCGGCGTGGGCCAGGGCCCAGAACCAGGCGGCGGCCGCCAGATCGGGCCCGGCGAGCTGGTGGCCGAAGGCGAGGGCGGCGGCGAGGTACACGGCCAGGTGCACCCCGCGCCAGGTTTCGTGCGCGACCCGGCGGCGTACGGCCCGGGCGGAGCTCACGCCGACCACGCCCAGCAGGACGGTCCCGGCCGCGGCGGCCGCGAGCCACGGATAGCCGAGCAGGTCCCGTACGGCGGTGAGCAGGTCGGCCCCCTCGTGGACGGCGTAGCCGAGCAGGGCCAGGAGGCCGTGGCCGAAGCAGAGCAGGAGCACGTGGCGGCCGCCCAGCGCGTGCCAGCGGGCGAGCCGGCCGGCGCCGACGCCGTGCTCCACGGCGGGCACCCGGGCCATCAGGAACAGCAGCACGAGGATCCCGTACCCGGCGAGCAGCCCGGTCAGGTGCGCGGCGGTGGCGAACAGCGCGTCGAGCCGGGCCGAGGGGCGCACCTGGGCCGCCCAGAGCAGGACGACCAGCCCCGCCCCGCCCAGCACCCCGCCCTTGACCCGCACCGCCGCATCTCCCATGGCGCCCACGCTAAGCGGGCCGGGCGCCCTCCCCGTGGTCCTTAAGACGGCCTTGAGGGAGGCCTCACCGACCCTTAATCCCGGCGCTGAGGACGGCGTTCCGTCCGGGTAACAGCGGTGGCGCGGCGGGGAAACAGCGGGCGCCCAGGCTCGGGAACACGACGTCCCGTTCCGCCCTCTCGCCGACGACGGAGGCCCCTGACATGACCGAGCGCCTGCCCGCGATCGTACTGATCGGCCACGGCATGGTCGGCCAGCGCTACCTGGAGGCCCTCGCCGAGCGCGGCGCCACCGCGACCCACCGCGTCACGGTGCTCGCCGAGGAGCCCCGGCCGGCCTACGACCGCGTACGCCTCACCTCGTACTTCTCCGGCAGCACCCCCGACGCCCTGTCCCTCACCCCGGACGGGTTCATGGAGCGCCACGGCATCGCGCTGCACCTCGGCGACCCCGCCGAGAGCATCGACCGGGACGCCCGTACGGTCACCTCCCGCTCCGGGCGGGTGTTCCCGTACGACGTGCTCGTCCTGGCGACCGGCAGCGCCCCCTTCGTGCCGCCCGTCCCCGGGCGGGACGCGCCCGGCTGCTTCGTGTACCGCACGGTCGAGGACCTCCTCGCGATCGAGGCCTACGCGAAGACCCGCACGAGCGGGGCCGTCGTCGGCGGCGGGCTGCTCGGTCTGGAGGCGGCCGGCGCGCTGAAGGGGCTCGGACTGGACACGCGCGTGGTGGAGTTCGCGCCGCGCCTGATGCCCGTCCAGGTCGACGAGGGCGGCGGCGCGGCCCTGCTGCGCACCGTCGAGTCGATGGGGCTGACCGTGCACACCGGCGTCGCCACCGAGGAGGTACTGACCGGGGAGGACGGCCGCGTCAGCGGCATGCGGCTCTCGGACGGCTCGGCCGTCGAGGCGGACCTCGTCGTCTTCTCCGCCGGGATCCGCCCCCGCGACGCGCTGGCCCGCGCCTGCGGGCTGGCCGTCGGCGAGCGCGGCGGGATCGTCGTCGACGCCCGCTGCCGCACCGGCGACCCGCGCGTCTACGCCGTCGGCGAATGCGCCCAGGCGGCCGACGGCCGCGTCTACGGGCTGGTCGCGCCCGGCTACGAGATGGCCGAGACGGCCGCAGAGGACCTGCTCGGCCGCGCGAAGGAGTTCACCGGGGCCGACCCGTCCACCAAGCTCAAACTGCTCGGCGTGGACGTGGCCTCCTTCGGCGACGCGCACGGCACGGCGCCCGGCAGCCTGGCCGTCGTCTGGTCCGACTCCCGCTCGGGCGTCTACAAGAAGCTCGTGGTCTCCCCCGAGGGGGTCCTGCTCGGCGGGGTGCTGGTCGGCGACGCCGAGGCGTACGGGCTGCTGCGCCCGCTCACCGGCAGCGTGCCGCCGGTCGCCCCCGAGCAGCTGGTACTGCCCGCCGGGCTCGGACCCGCGACCGGACTGGGCCCGTCCGCGCTCCCCGACTCGGCGGTGGTCTGCTCCTGCCACAACGTCACCAAGAAGGCGGTCACCGCCTGCGCGACCCTGCCCGAGGTCAAGCGGTGCACCCGGGCGGGCACCGGCTGCGGCGGCTGCCTGAAGGTGATCGGCCAGCTGCTGCCGGCCCCCGCCGAGCAGGGGCTGTGCGGCTGCTTCCCGCACGGCCGGGCCGAGCTCTACGAGATCGTCCGGACCCGGCGCCTGACCTCGTACCGGGAGATCCTGGACGCCCACGGCCGCGCGGAGGCCCGCGGCGGCGACGGCTGCGAGGTCTGCAAGCCCGCGGTCGCCTCGGTGATCGCCTCCCTCGCCGCCTCCCTCGGCGCGAGCGGCTACGTCCTCGACGGGGAGCAGGCCGCCCTCCAGGACACCAACGACCACTTCCTGGCCAACCTCCAGCGCAACGGCTCGTACTCGGTCGTGCCGCGCATCCCGGGCGGGGAGATCACCCCGGACAAGCTGATCGTGATCGGCGAGGTGGCCCGCGACTTCGGCCTCTACACGAAGATCACCGGCGGCCAGCGCATCGACCTCTTCGGCGCCCGCGTCGACCAGCTGCCCGGCATCTGGTCCCGGCTCGTCGACGCCGGGTTCGAGTCCGGGCACGCGTACGGCAAGGCCCTGCGGACGGTGAAGTCCTGCGTGGGGAGCACCTGGTGCCGCTACGGGGTCCAGGACAGCGTCCGCATGGCCATCGACCTGGAGCTGCGCTACCGGGGCCTGCGCGCCCCGCACAAACTGAAGTCGGCGGTGTCCGGCTGCGCCCGCGAATGCGCGGAGGCGCAGAGCAAGGACTTCGGCGTCATCGCGACGGCGAGCGGCTGGAACCTCTACGTCGGCGGCAACGGCGGCGCGGTCCCGCGCCACGCGGACCTGCTCGCCCAGGACCTGTCGGACGCCGAACTGGTGCGGCTCATCGACCGGTTCCTGATGTTCTACATCCGCACCGCCGACCGGCTGGAGCGGACCTCCACCTGGCTGGAGCGGCTGGAGGGGGGCCTGGACCACCTGCGGGACGTGATCGTGCACGACTCCCTCGGGCTGTGCGCGGAGCTGGAGGCGCTGATGGCCGGGCACGTGGCGCACTACCGCGACGAGTGGGCGCAGACGCTCCGGGACCCCGAGCGGTTGCGGCGCTTCGTGTCCTTCGTGAACGCGCCCGGCGCCCCCGACCCGACGGTGCGGTTCGTCCCCGAACGCGACCAGGTCAAGCCCGATCTGGCCGTCCTGACGATCGGAGGGGTCCGATGACCTTGGAATTGAAGGTGGCGGAGGGCTGGCTGACGGTGTGCGAGCTGTCCGCGCTCACCCCGGGGCGGGGCGTCGCCGCCCTGCTGCCCGACGGGAGCCAGGCGGCGGTGTTCCTCGACCGGGCCGGGCGCCCGTACGCGATCGGCAACCGCGACCCCTTCACCGGGGCCCAGGTCCTCTCGCGGGGGCTGCTGGGGCGGGCGGCGGGGAAGGCGTTCGTGGCCTCGCCGCTGCTGAAGCAGCGCTTCGACCTGGAGTCGGGGCGCTGCCTGGACGACGGGGAGGTGGCGGTCCGGACGTATCCGGTGCGGACCGCCGCGACCTCGTAGGAGAAGCGGCCGGGCCGGCCTCGCGGGCCGGCTTCGCGGTCGGCCTCGCGGGACCGTCAGCCCTGGACCATCGACGGGTCCATCCACATGATCTCCCAGGTGTGGCCGTCGAGGTCGTCGAAGGCCCGGCCGTACATGACGCCGTGGTCCTGGGCCGGACGGGGCTCACTGGCCCCGGCCGCCAAGGCCCCGTCGACCAGCGCGTCGACCGCGGTGCGGCTCTCGGCGCTCAGGCAGAGCAGGACCTCGGAGGTGGTGGTGGCGTCGGCGATGGCCTTGTGGGTGAAGTCCTTGTAGCGGGCCTCGGTGAGGAACATGGCGACGATGCTGTCGGTGATGGGCATGGAGGCGCAGTTCTCGTCGGTGAACTGGGCGTTGAAGGAGTAACCGAGCTTGCCCCAGAAGGACTTGGTCGCTTCGAGGTCCTTCACGGGCAGGTTGACGAAGATCATGGTGGTCATCTCGGTGTCTCTTCTCTCGCGTGGGCTGTCGAGGGGTAGACCGGGGCCCGCCCCCGGACTCATCGCTCCCCCGGGAAATTTTTTCCCGGGGGTGCGCGGGCCCGGACCCGCCGCCCTCAGGACGCCACGGCGCCGCCCTTGAGGAGGGCCGCGCCCAGCGGGGTCACCGTGTGCAGGACGGCGTTGCCGTGGCGCAGGGTGGTGACCAGGCCCGCCTCGCGCATCACGCAGGCGTGCTGGCTCGCCGAGGCCAGGGAGACCCCGGCCCGGCGGGCCAGTTCGCTGGTGGTGGCCCCGTCGCCGATCGCCCGCAGCACCACGGAACGGGTGTGGCCCACCAGTTTGCCGAGGGTGCGCTGGCGCTGCTCCTCCGCCGGCCGGGCGGCCTCCCCGCCCGCCGACGCCGACGCCAGCTGGGCCGCGGCCGGATAGACCAGCACGGGCGGCAGCTCCGGATCGTGCAGGGTGACCGCGGTACGGCGGCAGAAGAAGGACGGCTGGAGCAGCAGCCCGCGCCCGCGCAGCCGTACGTCGCGGTCCACCGGGTACTCGCATTCGAGCACCGGCGCCCGCCAGCGCAGCATCGGCGGCAGCGAGGCGAGCAGTTCGTCGGCGCCGCCGTCGAGCAGGGCCCGGCCGCGCGCGGCCCGTTCGGCCTCGATCTGGGCCTGGATGTGGGTCCAGTACGGCTCCACGGCGGCCCGGTGGTACCCGCGCAGCTCCGCCAGCAGCCGCGGCAGGTGCTTGGTGCCGCCGTCGATGAACTCCCGCAGCCGGGAGGGCGGCGGGGTCCCGAAGGCCGCGCCGAAGCCCGTACCGGAGCCGGATCCCACGAGGGACAGCTCGCGCCGCAGCCGCTCGGAGCGCAGCCCGCGCAGGGCGTCGAGGCCGACGTCCCACCCGTACTGCCCCTCGGCGGGCGTCAGGAAATCCGGGAAATAGCCGCGCGCGGGTATGAGCGCGCCGAGCAGCCTTGTTTCACCATTCAACCGGCTCCGGGTTTCCGTACGCCATTCACCGAACAACCGGGCATCACGCCGGTCTCTTAAGCGGTGAAAACTAAGAATCGTTTCCCACAACGCATCGGGACGCCCTGCCATCCGTACGCGTGCCAGGTCCACTCCAGTGAAATGGATACGAAGCACCGAACCCCCAGCTGTGCAACCGCAATCCCCCCGCCCCATGAGTATGCATGCCGTCACACGTGGTCACCACGCCCTTTCGGCCACAGTTGAAACCCCTTTCGGCAGGGACGTGACAAGCGAAATCCTGTACTCCGCCGGGCACACTCCGGTGCGACCGAAACGCTCCGTGAAGGCCGTGGGGGGCTTTGCGGGGCCTGGCGGTCGGTCGCACAGGGAAGCGCCGACGTGCCTGGCGATAGGCGGCAGGCGGTGGACGGGTGGGGATCCGTCCACCGCCTGGTGCCGTAAAGACTTCGTTGAATATGCGGCGATACCCCGCCTTCGAAAAGAAGGCGCGCCCGGCCCCGGTGGTCAGGCCACCGGGGGCGGGCGCAGTCTGAGCGGGACCGGCGGTGACCGGTCCCCGCGGGGTCAGCGGCTGTCGGAGCCCTTCGACTCGGCGGCCGCGCGACCGGCCTCCAGGCGCGCCACCGGGATCCGGAAGGGCGAGCAGGAGACGTAGTCGAGGCCGACCTCGTGGAAGAAGTGCACCGACTCCGGGTCGCCGCCGTGCTCGCCGCAGACGCCCAGCTTGAGGTCGGGGCGGGTGGCCCGGCCGGACTCCACGGCGCTGCGGACCAGCGAGCCGACGCCGTCCTTGTCGATGGTCTCGAACGGCGAGACCCCGAAGATGCCCTTCTCCAGGTACGCGGTGAAGAAGCTGGCCTCGACGTCGTCGCGGGAGAAGCCCCACACGGTCTGGGTCAGGTCGTTCGTGCCGAAGGAGAAGAACTGCGCGGCCTCGGCGATCTGGCCGGCGGTCAGGGCGGCGCGGGGCAGCTCGATCATGGTGCCGATGCTCAGCTTGAGCTCCGTGCCCGTCGCGGCCTCGACCTCGGCGATGACCTGGTCGGCCTCCTCGCGGACGATCTCCAGCTCCTGGACGGTGCCCACGAGCGGGACCATGATCTCGGCGCGCGGGTCGCCCTTGGCGTTCTTGCGCTCGGCCGCGGCCTCGGCGATGGCCCGGACCTGCATCTTGAACAGACCGGGGATGACCAGACCGAGGCGGACGCCGCGCAGACCCAGCATCGGGTTCTGCTCGTGCAGCTTGTGCACGGCCTGGAGCAGGCGCAGGTCGTTCTCGTTGGCGTCCTTGCGGGACTCGGCGAGGGCGACGCGCACCGACAGCTCGGTGATGTCGGGCAGGAACTCGTGCAGCGGCGGGTCCAGGAGGCGGACCGTGACGGGCAGTCCGTCCATCGCCTCGAACAGCTCGACGAAGTCCTTCTTCTGCAGCGGCAGAAGGGCACTGAGTGCCTCCTCGCGCTCACCGTCGGTGTCCGCCAGGATCAGGCGCTCGACCAGCTCGCGGCGCTCACCGAGGAACATGTGCTCGGTGCGGCACAGGCCGATGCCCTGGGCGCCGAAGCGGCGGGCGCGCAGCGCGTCCTCGGCGTTGTCGGCGTTGGCGCGCACCCGCAGGCGGCGGACGCGGTCCGCGTAGGCCATGATCCGGTGCACGGCGGCGACGAGCTCGTCGGCGTCGTCGGCTCCGGCGTGCATGCGGCCCTCGAAGTACTCGACGACCGGGGACGGTACGACGGGTACCTCACCGAGGTAGACCTTGCCGGTGGAGCCGTCGATGGAGACGACGTCGCCTTCTTCGATGACCGTCTCGCCGACCGTCATCCGGCGGCGCTTGGTGTCGACGTCGAGCTCCTCGGCGCCGCAGACGCAGGTCTTGCCCATGCCGCGGGCGACGACGGCGGCGTGCGAGGTCTTGCCTCCGCGCGAGGTCAGGATGCCCTCGGAGGCGATCATCCCGTCCAGGTCGTCCGGGTTGGTCTCGCGGCGGATCAGGATGACCTTCTCGCCGGAGCGGGACCACTTGACGGCCGTGTACGAGTCGAAGACGGCCTTGCCGACCGCCGCGCCCGGGGAGGCGGCGATGCCGCGGCCCAGCAGGGTGGTCTTGGCCGCGTCGTCGAAGCGGGGGAACATCAGCTGCGCCAGCTGGTGACCGGTGACGCGCTGGAGCGCCTCGGCCTCGTCGATCAGGCCCTGGTCCACGAGCTGGGTGGCGATGCGGAAGGCGGCGCCCGCGGTGCGCTTGCCGACGCGGGTCTGGAGCATCCACAGCTGGCCGCGCTCGATGGTGAACTCGATGTCGCAGAGATCCTTGTAGTGGGTCTCCAGCGTCTCCATGATCGTCATGAGCTGGTCGTACGAGACCTTGTCGATCTGCTCCAGATCGGCCAGCGGGACGGTGTTGCGGATGCCCGCGACGACGTCCTCGCCCTGCGCGTTCTGCAGGTAGTCGCCGTAGACGCCCTGGTGGCCGCTGGCGGGGTCGCGGGTGAAGGCGACGCCGGTGCCGGAGTCGGGCCCGAGGTTGCCGAAGACCATGGAACAGATGTTGACGGCGGTGCCCAGGTCGCCGGGGATGCGCTCCTGACGGCGGTAGAGCTTCGCGCGGTCGGTGTTCCAGGAGTTGAAGACCGCCTCGACGGCGAGGTCCATCTGCTCGCGGGCGTCCTGCGGGAACTCGCGGCCGGCCTCCTTCGCGACGATCTTCTTGAAGGACGCGACCAGCTTCTTCAGGTCCGCGGCGTCGAGGTCGGTGTCGACGGTGACCTTCTTGGCGGCCTTGGCCTCGTCGAGGGCGTCCTCGAAGAGCTCGCCCTCGACACCGAGGACGGTCTTGCCGAACATCTGGATCAGACGGCGGTACGAGTCCCAGGCGAAGCGCTCGTCGCCGGACTGGGCGGTGAGGCCCGCGACCGACTCGTCGGAGAGGCCGATGTTGAGGACCGTGTCCATCATGCCCGGCATGGAGAACTTGGCTCCGGAGCGGACGGAGACCAGCAGCGGGTCGTCCGACTGGCCCAGCTTCTTGCCCATCTTCGCCTCGAGGGCGGCGAGGTGCGCGCTGACCTCGTCGCGCAGCGCGGCCGGGGCCGAGCCGCTCTCCAGGTAGACCTTGCAGGCCTCGGTGGTGATGGTGAAGCCGGGAGGCACGGGGAGACCAAGGTTGGTCATCTCGGCGAGGTTGGCTCCCTTGCCGCCGAGAAGGTCCTTGAGGTCCCGGTTGCCCTCGGTGAAGTCGTAGACGAGCTTCTGATCTTTGTTTTCCGACACGGGTCTCGACTCCTCGAGGACTCGGGTGGCTGCCCTGACGGCCAGGAACATACCCAGATCGAAGGCTTCTGGGTACGTCCACTTGGTCGTCATGAGGCTGTAACCACCCGTGCGCCAGCAGATCGAAAGTAACTCACGGGTATGGAAAACCCCTCCTTCACCTTCACTTCCCGAAGAAGGGGAGGCATTTTCGGGCCTGATCACGCTCGGATGAGCGATCATCGATCCATTTGCGTTCAAGTCTTGAACGCAGAAAGGGTGGCACCCAGTGCCACCCTTTGAAAGTCTTACCCGTGACTTCTGCGCTCATCTGAGCGAAACATCTCCCATGCGTGGCGTATATCACGCCGCGCTGAGGGCGATTTGTCAGCCTCCGGAGGTGTCCAGCTCGGCGTCCTCGCCCACCCAGGCGCAGTCGTACGGATCCTTCAACCAGCCCTCGGGCAGGACAACCCGGTTGTTTCCGGACGTCCGGCCGCGCGGGCCGTCCGCGTCGTCGGGCCACGGCTGATCCAGATCCAGCTCGCTCAGATGAGCGTCCAGTTCGGCCAGGGAGGAGGTGACCGCCAGCTTGCCGCGCATCTGCGACCCGACGGCGAAGCCCTTGAGGTACCAGGCCACGTGCTTACGGAAGTCGATCACCCCGCGGGCCTCGTCGCCGATCCACTCCCCCAGCAGCTGCGCGTGCCGGTGCATGGTGGCCGCGACCTCGCGCAGGGTCGGCTTGTGGAAGTCCTCCGGGCGGCCCTCGAAGGCCGCGACCAGGTCGTTGAACAGCCACGGCCGCCCCAGGCAGCCGCGCCCGACGACCACACCGTCGCAGCCCGTCTCCCGGACCATGCGCAGCGCGTCCTCGGCGCACCAGATGTCGCCGTTGCCGAGCACCGGGATCTCCGGCACGTGCTCCTTGAGCCGCGCGATGGCGTCCCAGTCGGCGGTGCCGCCGTAGTGCTGGGCGGTGGTGCGGCCGTGCAGCGCGATGGCGGTGACCCCCTCCTCGACGGCGATCCGGCCGGCGTCGAGGTAGGTGAGGTGCTCGTCGTTGATGCCCTTGCGCATCTTCATGGTCACCGGCAGGTCCCCGGCGCCCGCGACGGCCTCGCGCAGGATCGCGCGCAGCAGGTTGCGCTTGTAGGGCAGGGCCGAGCCGCCGCCCTTCCGGGTGACCTTGGGGACGGGGCAGCCGAAGTTCAGGTCGATGTGGTCGGCGCGGTCCTCTTCGACGATCATCCGCACGGCCTTGCCGACCGTCACCGGATCCACCCCGTACAGCTGAATCGAGCGGGGCTTTTCCGTGGCGTCGAAGTGGATCAGCTGCATGGTCTTGTCGTTGCGCTCGACCAGGGCGCGGGTCGTGATCATCTCGCTGACGAACAACCCCTTGCCGCCCGAGAACTCGCGGCAGAGGGTGCGGAACGGGGCATTGGTGATGCCTGCCATCGGCGCGAGCACCACCGGGGGCTGCACGGTGTGCGGGCCGATCGCGAGGGGCGGGGGAAGCGTGGTCATCCCCCCATTGTCGCGCACGCCTTGTTCGTTAGTTAGCCGTACTATCGGCAATATGCATCACATGAGTCCCCGGAGGCGTGTGCTCGTCCTGGCGATCTGCTGCATGAGCCTGCTCATCGTCAGCCTCGACAACACCGTCCTGAACGTCGCGCTCCCGTCGATGCGCCGCGACCTGCACGCCTCGGTCTCCGGCATGCAGTGGACGATCGACGCGTACACCCTCGTCCTCGCCTCGCTGCTGATGCTGGCCGGCTCGACGGCGGACCGGATCGGCCGCCGGAAGGTCTTCGCGGCGGGCCTGGTCCTCTTCACGGCGGGCTCGGTGCTCTGTTCGCTCGCCCCGACCCTCGAATGGCTGATCGCCTTCCGGATGATCCAGGCCGTCGGCGGCTCGATGCTCAACCCGGTCGCCATGTCGATCATCACCAACACCTTCACCGACCCCAAGGAGCGGGCCCGCGCCATCGGCGTGTGGGGCGCGGTGGTGGGCATCTCGATGGCCGCCGGGCCGCTGATCGGCGGGCTGCTCGTGGACTCCGTGGGCTGGCGGTCCATCTTCTGGGTGAACCTCCCCGTCGGCCTCGTGGCCCTCGCCCTGACCCTGCGCTACATCCCCGAGTCCCGGTCCGACCGGCCGCGGCGGCCCGACCCGGTGGGCCAGCTGCTGGTGATGGCCCTGCTCGGCACGGTGACGTACGCGATCATCGAGGCCCCGGAGGCGGGCTGGACCTCCGCGCAGACCCTCGGCTGCGGCGCGGCCGCGGTGGCCGCGCTGGTGGGGCTGCTGGTGTACGAGCCCCGGCGCGCGGAGCCGCTGATCGACCCCCGGTTCTTCCGGAGCGTGCCCTTCAGCGGGGCGACGGTGCTGGCGGTGAGCGCCTTCGCCGCGCTGTCGGGCTTCCTCTTCCTGAACACCCTCTACCTCCAGGACGTGCGCGGGCTGAGCGCCCTGGACGCAGGGCTCTACATGCTGCCGATGGCGGCCTTCGCCTTCCTGTGCGCGCCCGTCTCGGGGCGGCTGGTGGCCGCCCGGGGGCCGCGGCTGCCGCTGCTGGTGGCGGGGGTGACCATGGGGGCGAGCGGGCTGCTGTTCGCGGTGTTCTCCGCGGAGAGCTCCACGTCCCTGATGTTCGCCGGGTACGTGCTCTTCGGCATCGGCTTCGGGCTGGTCAACGCCCCGATCACCAATACGGCGGTGTCCGGGATGCCGCGCGCCCAGGCGGGGGTCGCGGCCGCCGTGGCCTCCACCAGCCGGCAGACCGGCGGGGCCCTGGGCGTGGCGGTGATCGGCGCGGTGCTGGCCGCCGGGACGGCCGGCGGCGGGGACTTCGCGGCGGCCACCCGGCCCGCCTGGTGGATCATCACCGCCTGCGGGCTGCTGGTCCTGGTCGTCGGCGCCGCCACCACCGGCCCCTGGGCCGACGCGACGGCCCGCCGGACGGCCCGCGAGCTGGAACCCTCCCTCGCCCCTTCCGCCACGGCAGCCGCTCCCCCGCTCGCCTGACGCCCTCCCCTCCCGCTTCCCCCTCCCGCTCCCTCCCCCTCCCACGCCTCCTCCTTTCCTTCCCGGTCCGGGGCGGCCACCCGGCCCCCGGACCGCGGTCGCTCACACTGACGGGTGACAGATATTGAAATCTGTCACCCGTCATGCCATTCTCGTTCCATGACGACGAACGAGAACACCACCGCGACCCCCCGCCGGCTCGGCGCCACCGGCCCCACCGTCTTTCCGCTGGGGCTGGGCTGCATGGGCATGTCCGCGCTCTACGGCGAGGCCGACCGGGCCGAGTCCCTCGCGACCATCCACGCCTTCCTGGAGGCCGCCCCCGCCGGCGTGAGCACGCTCCTCGACACCGGCGACTTCTACGGCATGGGCCACAACGAGCTGCTCATCAACGAAGCCCTGCGCACCGCCCCCACCGCCGCCCGCGAACAGGCGCTGACCAGCGTCAAGTTCGGGGCCCTGCGCACCGTCGAGGGCGGGTTCACCGGTTACGACGGCCGGCCCGCGGCCGTCAAGAACTTCCTGGCCTACTCCCTGCAGCGGCTCGGCCGGGACCACATCGACATCTACCGGATCGCCCGCGTGGATCCGGACGTCCCGATCGAGGAGACCGTCGGAGCCATCGCCGAAGCCGTCCAGGCCGGGCACGTCCGCCACATCGGCCTCTCCGAGGTCGGCGCGGACACCCTGCGCCGGGCCGCCGCGGTGGCCCCGATCTCCGACCTCCAGATCGAGTACTCCCTGATCTCCCGCGGCATCGAGGCCGAGATCCTGCCGACCGCCCGCGAGCTGGGCATTGGCGTCACGGCGTACGGGGTGCTCTCCCGCGGGCTGATCAGCGGGCACTTCAGCCGCGACCGCGAGCTGGCCCCCGGCGACTTCCGGGGCATGAGCCCCCGCTTCCAGGGCGACAACCTCCAGCGCAACCTCGACCTCGTCGAGGCGCTGCGCAAGATCGCCGAGGCGAAGGGCGTGAGCGTCGCCCAGACCGCCATCGCCTGGGTGCTCGCGCAGGGGCCGAAGCAGGGCCTGGACCTCGTCCCGCTGGTGGGCGCCCGTCGCCGGGACCGGCTGGCCGAGGCACTGGGTGCCATGCGGGTGGAGCTGACCGAGGCCGATCTGGCCGCCATCGAGGAGGCCGTCCCGGCCGGAGCCGCGGCCGGCGAGCGCTACCCGGCGGCCCAGATGGCCCACCTCGACAGCGAGCACTGAGCGAGCGGTACGGTCGTACCCATGCCCCCCGCTGCTGCCGAGCCCCTGACCCCCGAGCGCATCCTCGAAACCACCGAGGAAGTGCTGCGCCGCTTCGGTCCCGGCAAGGCGACCGTGGTGGACGTGGCGCGGGCGCTGGGCGTCAGCCACGGCAGCGTGTACCGGCACTTCCCGTCCAAGGCGGCGCTGCGCGAGGCCGTCACCGAGCGCTGGCTCGCCAAGAGCGAGGTCATGCTCGAGGACATCACCTCGGCGCCGGCCGAGGCGGCCCCCTCCAAGCTGGAGTCATGGCTGGAGGCGCTCTTCGCCGCCAAGCGCCAGAAGGCCGGGGCCGATCCGGAGCTGTTCGCCACGTACACCGTGCTGCTGGCCGAGAACAGCGGGGTGGTCGACGCCCACCTGAGCCAGCTCATCGAGCAGCTGACCCGGATCATCGCGGAGGGCGTCGCCGCCGGCACGCTGGCCGCGCCCGACGTCCCGGCCGCCGCCCGCGCCGTCTTCGACGCCACCGGGCGCTTCCATGATCCGCAGTACGCGGCGGACTGGCTCTCGCCGACGATCGTCACCGAGTTCGAGGCGGTCACCTCGCTGATCATCCGGGGTCTGCGCGCCTG
Organism: Streptomyces sp. NPDC002032; assembly: GCF_042890765.1. Lineage (NCBI taxonomy): Bacteria > Bacillati > Actinomycetota > Actinomycetes > Kitasatosporales > Streptomycetaceae > Streptomyces > Streptomyces sp. NPDC002032. The sequence continues at coordinate 108,605 of NZ_JBIASM010000003.1, forward strand.
ACCTGCGGCTCGGCCGGGACTTGGGCGACTGTGCGGGGCCTGCCCGGGGCCCGTTGGGGGCCGGTGTCGGAATCCGGCCGTCCGGACAGCTTGGCGATCATTTTGGTCCGGCCCGCCTTGTCCGTGCCCGTGCGGTGTCCTTACGGTCCCTTTACCGCACGTCAGTCAGGCACGCACCAGGGGGAACCATGTCAGCCGGCACCGCACACCAGAAACCGCCCGCGCGCTCCGGCGCCGCCTTCGCCCTCGGCTGGATCCTGACCATCGGCCTCAACGTGGTCGCCCCGATCCTGACCTACAACACCCTCACCGAGGACCACGGCTGGAGCGAGTTCTCGGCGCTCCTGGTCAGCGGCATCTGGCCGGTGCTCGACAGCGCCGTCAACGTGGCGTGGCGCCGCAAGCTCGACGAGTTCGCCATCGTCACGCTGGTGTTCCTCGTGATCACCGCGTTCGTCACCCTCGTCGGCACCCACTCGGCCCGGACCCTGCTGATCAAGGACTCTGCCGTGACGGGGCTGTTCGGCCTCCTCTGCCTCGCCACGCTGCTCGCCCCGCGGCCGCTGATGTTCTACTTCGGCCGCAAGTTCGGCACCGACGGCACCAAGGAGGGCGTGGCCGAGTTCAACGGCCTCTGGCAGTACCCGGACTTCCGCAGGGTGATGCGCCACATGACCGCCGTCTGGGGCGTGGCCTACCTCGTCGAGGCGGCCCTGCGCGTCGTGCTGGCCTTCACGCTGCCCACGTCCACGATGGTGATCCTGAACCCGTTCCTGATCTACGGGTTCCTCGGCGGTCTGATCCTGTGGACCGTCCGCTACTCGAAGCGGGCCCAGGCCGAGGGGGAGGCCCGGGCGGCCGCCCTGGCCGGGGCCGCGGCCGCCGGGGACGGTGCGGCGCCCGCGTAGCGGCGCGTACGGGAAAGCGAAAGGCCGGTGGCCCGGTGCGCTGATCGCGCACCGGGCCACCGGCCTTCGTACGTCCTGGCCTAGCAGCCGAGCAGACGGCTGCCGAGGTAGCTCTGGATCTGGTCCAGGGAGACGCGCTCCTGCTTCATGGTGTCGCGCTCGCGCACGGTCACCGCGTTGTCGTCCAGGGTGTCGAAGTCGACGGTGACGCAGAACGGCGTACCGACCTCGTCCTGGCGGCGGTAGCGGCGGCCGATGGCGCCCGCGTCATCGAACTCGATGTTCCAGTTCTTGCGCAGGTCGGCGGCCAGGCCCTTGGCCTTCGGCGACAGCTGCGGGTTGCGGGACAGCGGCAGGACGGCGACCTTGATCGGCGCCAGGCGCGGGTCGAGGCGCATCACGGTGCGCTTCTCCATGACGCCCTTGGCGTTCGGGGCCTCGTCCTCGTTGTACGCGTCGAGCATGAAGGCGAGCATGGCGCGGTTCACGCCGGCCGCCGGCTCGATGACGTACGGGGTGTAGCGCTCGCCGGCCTCCTGGTCGAAGTACGTGAGGTCCTGGCCGGAGGCGGCGGAGTGCGCCTTGAGGTCGAAGTCCGTGCGGTTGGCGACGCCTTCGAGCTCGGAGAACTCGTTACCACCGAAGTTGAAGCGGTACTCGATGTCGGCGGTGCGCTTCGAGTAGTGGGACAGCTTCTCCTTCGGGTGCTCGTACCAGCGGATGTTCTCCTCGCGGATGCCGAGGTCGCGGTACCAGTTCCACCGCTCGCCCATCCAGTACTCCTGCCACTGCTCGTCCTCGCCCGGCTTGACGAAGAACTCCATCTCCATCTGCTCGAACTCGCGCGTGCGGAAGATGAAGTTGCCCGGAGTGATCTCGTTGCGGAAGGACTTGCCCATCTGCGCGATGCCGAAGGGCGGCTTGCGGCGCGAGGTGGTCTGCACGTGGGCGAAGTTGGTGAAGATGCCCTGGGCGGTCTCCGGGCGCAGGTACGCCTTCGAGTCCTGGGTCGGGCCGAGGTGGGTCTCCAGCATGCCGGAGAACTGCTTGGGCTCGGTGAACTGGCCCTTCACACCGCAGTGGGGGCAGTTGATGTCGGCAAGACCGTTGGCCGGCGGACGGCCGTGCTTGGCCTCGTACGCCTCTTCCAGGTGGTCCGCGCGGTGACGCTTGTGGCAGGCGGTGCACTCGGTCAGCGGGTCCGAGAAGGTCGCGACGTGGCCGGAGGCCACCCAGACCTCGGGGGCCAGGATCACGGACGAGTCGAGGCCGACGATGTCCTCGCGCCCGGTGACCATCGCCTTCCACCACTGGCGCTTGATGTTCTCCTTGAGCTCGACACCGAGCGGACCGTAGTCCCAGGCAGCCCTGGAGCCGCCGTAGATGTCACTGCAAGGGAAAACGAAGCCACGGCGCTTGCTCAGGCTGACGATGGTTTCGATCTTGTCGGCGGCCACGGTGCTCTCTTCATTACGAGGACGAACGGCGAAGTCTTCAGGTTACCGGCGCCCACACCCCCCCTATCAAATCGGGGACCCCTTCCACGGGGGCGCGCGGGCCGCCCACCTGGGTTTTTGACAATCGTTTCCATCTTTGATGAAAATGGATGTCATGAACGTACGACGCCTCATACCCACCGCCGCCCTCGCCGGTGCCGTCGCCCTCGCCGCGACGGCCCTCACCGCCTGCTCCGGGACGGCCTCCGGCGGTGGTGGCGGCAAGGACGGCAAGCTCGCCGTGACGGCGTCGTTCTACCCGATGCAGTTCCTCGCCGAGCAGATCGGCAAGGACCACGTCTCGGTCGACAGCCTCACCAAGCCGGGCGTCGAGCCGCACGACCTGGAGATCACCCCGAAGCAGACCGGCCGGCTCTCCGAGTCCGACGTGGTGCTCTACCTCAAGGGCCTCCAGCCCGCCGTGGACAAGGCCGTGGCCCAGTCCGGCGTGAAGAACGTCGTCGACGCCGCCACCCTCACGCCGCTGGAAGTGCACGGCGCCTCCGGCCACGACGGCCACGACCACGCCGCCGAGGGCGAGGCCGGGGGCCACGATCACGCCCACGGCGAGGGCGGCGCGGACCCGCACGTATGGCTCGACCCCGTCAAGTACGCGGAGATCGCCAAGGGGTTGGGCGCGGCCCTGGAGAAGGCCGACCCGGACCACGCGGCCGACTACCGCAAGAACACCGACGAGCTGGTGACCAAGCTGGGAGCCCTGGACACCGAGTTCAAGGACGGGCTGAAGAACAGCGCCTCCAAGACCTTCATCACCACCCACTCCGCCTTCGGCTACCTCGCGGAGCGCTACGGGCTCGATCAGGAGGGCATCTCGGGCGTCGACCCCGAGGCCGAGCCCAGCCCGGCCCGCATGAAGGAGCTCCAGGCCGTCGCCAGGCAGGACCATGTCTCCACCGTCTTCTTCGAGACGCTGGCCAGCGACAAGACGGCCAAGAGCCTCGCCCGGGACACCGGTCTGCAGACCGACGTCCTCGACCCCCTCGAGGGAATCACCGACAAGTCCCAGGGCGCTGACTACTTCGAGGTCATGCGGTCCAACCTGAAGAACCTCCAGAAGGCACTCGGGAGCAAGTAATGGCAGTAACGGAGGCGCGCGCCATGCAGTCCACGCCGCAAGAGGGCCCGGACCAGACCGTCATATCCCTGCGCGGGGCCACGGCCTCGCTCGGCTCGCGCCCCGTGCTGCGCGGGATCGACCTCGTGGTGCGCAGCGGAGAGGTCGTCGCCCTGCTCGGCGCCAACGGCTCCGGCAAGTCCACCGCCGTACGCGCCGTGGTCGGACAGGTCCCGCTGACCGGCGGCTCCCTGTCCCTCTTCGGCACCGAGTTCCAGCGCTTCCGCCAGTGGTCGCGGATCGGCTACGTCCCCCAGCGCACCACCGCCGCCAGCGGCGTCCCGGCGACCGTCCGCGAGGTCGTCTCCGCGGGCCGGCTGGCCCGCACCCGCTTCGGGCTCCTGCGCAAGGCGGACAAGGCCGCCGTCGAGCGCGCCCTGGCCCTGGTCGACATGGAGGGGTACGCCGACGCGTCGGTCAACGCCCTCTCCGGCGGCCAGCACCAGCGGGTGCTCATAGCCCGGGCGCTCGCCGTGGAACCCGAACTGCTGATCATGGACGAGCCCATGGCCGGCGTGGACCTGGCCAACCAGGAGGTCCTGGCGAACGCCCTGCGCCGGCAGGTGGCAGCCGGTACGACCGTCCTGCTCGTCCTGCACGAGCTGGGCCCGCTGGAGCCGCTGATCGACCGGGCCGTCGTCCTGCGCGACGGCTGCGTCACGCACGACGGCCCGCCCCCGGAGGCCGTGGGGCAGCACGCCCTGCCCGGCCACGACCATGTACACCCCCACGCGGCGCACGACGCCGAACCCCTGCGGACGGGACTGCTGAGCTGATGGAGATCCTCGACTACGCCTTCATGCAGCGGGCCCTGCTCGCGGCCCTCCTGGTGGGTCTGACGGCTCCGGCGATCGGCACCTACCTCGTCCAGCGCCGGCAGGCCGTCATGGGCGACGGCATCGGGCACGTGGCCATGACCGGCGTCGCGCTCGGCTTCCTGCTCAACGCCAGCCCGGTGTGGATGGCCACGCTGGTGGCGGTGATCGGCGCGGTCGGCATGGAGCTGATCCGCTCCCGCGGCAAGACCAGCGGGGACATCGCCCTCGCCATGCTCTTCTACGGCGGTCTGGCGGGCGGCGTGATGATCATCAACCTGTCGCCGGGCGGCTCCACCGCCAACCTGAGCAGCTACCTCTTCGGCTCCATCACCACCGTCTCGGCCGAGGACATCACGGCCGTCGTCGTCCTCGCCTTCTTCGTCGTCGCCGTCACGCTGGGGCTGCGCCGCCAGCTGTTCGCGATCAGCCAGGACGAGGAGTTCGCCCGGGTCACCGGGCTGCCGGTGCGCGCCCTGAACCTGCTGATGGCCGTCACCGCCGCCGTCACCGTGACGGTCGCGATGCGCATCGTCGGCCTGCTGCTGGTCAGCGCCATGATGGTGATCCCCGTCGCCGCTGCCCAGCGGATCACGCGCGGGTTCACCGCGACCCTGACCCTGGCCATGGTCATCGGCGTCGTGGTCTCGCTCGCCGGCACGACGGCCACGTACTACATCGACGCGCCGTCCGGAGCGACGATCGTGCTGCTCGCCATCGCGGTCTTCACGGCGACCACGGCCCTGTCCGCGCCGCTGGCCAGGCGCCGTGCGCGGGCCGCCGTGACCTCCGAGCAGGTCTGTACCCGGGAAGGCGTGGAGGTCTAGCCGGAGCGGCCGCCTGGCACAATGAGCCGAGGCCGAAACGAGGAGGAACCGGTGGCGACTGCGCCTGGCGAGATGAATACCGCGCCAGTACGAGGACGGTCCACCCGGCAGCGGGCCGCCGTGGCGGCGGCGCTGGACGAGGTGGACGAGTTCCGCAGCGCCCAGGAGCTGCACGACATGCTCAAGCACCGCGGCGACTCCGTGGGCCTGACCACCGTCTACCGCACCCTCCAGTCCCTGGCGGACGCCGGCGAGGTCGACGTGCTGCGCACCAGCGACGGCGAGTCCGTGTACCGGCGCTGCTCCACCGGTGAGCACCACCACCACCTGGTCTGCCGCAAGTGCGGCAAGGCGGTGGAGGTCGAGGGCCCCGCGGTGGAGAAGTGGGCCGAGTCCATCGCGGCCGAGCACGGCTACGTGAACGTGGCCCACACGGTGGAGATTTTCGGCACCTGCGCCGATTGCGCGGCCGCCGGCTAGCTCGCCCGGGTCAGGTTCCGGTCGAAGATCGAACGGATCCGGTCGATGTCGGCCGGGTCCGTCGCCGCACGCTTGGGCAGCACCGTGAGCCCGACGGCCCTGCGGTCCTCGCTGAGCATCACGAAGACGTGCTCCGTCTCGACGTAGCGGGGCTGGAGCCGCCAGCCGACCCGGGTGTCGCTGTCGGCCGCGACCAGCCGGATCCCGGTGTCGTCCACGGTGGTCCGCATCTCGCCCGCCTTGGCCAGCAGTCCCGTGAAGCCCCGCGCGGTGAGCCGGGTCCCGTAGCACCGCAGCAGCCAGGCGGCGGCGCCCAGGGCCACCATGACGGCGCCCGTGGCGGGCCGCTCGCCCTTCCAGAGGTCCAGCGCACCGCCCAGCGGCAGCAGCACCCCGATCGCGACCAGCAGCCGTCGCGCCCGCCGCCCCGCCCGCGTGGCCCGGGCCCGCGCGTCCAGCCCGTACGCCATGTCCTGCGGCGTGAGCCGGTACACCAGCTCGACGCTCCCCCCATACATGTCCATGACAGCCCAGCCTAGGCCCCCACCGGTGGGGCCGGGCCGGCGGCGGGCGGGCGGGCGGTCAGCCCGCGGGGTTCTCCGACTGGTTCGGGACCGCGCCGCCGAAGCGGCGGTCGCGCTGGGCGTACTCCAGGCAGGCCCGCCACAGGTCGCGGCGGTCGAAGTCGGGCCACAGCACGTCCTGGTAGACCATCTCCGCGTACGCGCTCTGCCAGAGCAGGTAGTTGGAGGTGCGCTGCTCGCCGCTGGGGCGCAGGAAGAGGTCCACGTCCGGCATGTCCGGGTAGTACATGTACTTCGCGAAGGTCTTCTCGTTGACCTTCGAGGGGTCCAGCCGCCCGGCCGCCACGTCCCGCGCGATGGCCTGCGCCGCGTCCGCGATCTCGGCGCGGCCGCCGTAGTTCACGCAGAAGTACAGGGTCATGGCGTCGTTGTCGACGGTCTGCTCCTGGGCCACCTGGAGCTCCTGGACCACCGACTTCCACATCTTCGGCATGCGGCCGACCCACCGGATGCGGATGCCCAGCTCGTTCATCTCGTCGCGGCGGCGGCGGATCACGTCGCGGTTGAAGTTCATCAGGAAGCGGACCTCGTCGGGCGAGCGCTTCCAGTTCTCCGTCGAGAAGGCGTACAGGGACAGGTTCTTGACGCCCATCTCCAGGCAGCCCTTGAGCACGTCGAGCACGACGCCCTCGCCCACCTTGTGGCCCTCGGTGCGCGGCAGACCGCGCTCCTTGGCCCAGCGGCCGTTGCCGTCCATGACGACGGCGACGTGGTTCGGGACCAGCTCACCGGGGATCTTCGGGGGGCGCGCACCGGACGGGTGCGGCTCGGGAACCTTGTACTCGCGGCGAGAGCGTCCCAGAATCCCGCGTCGTGCCATGTGCCCAGCTCCTATTTCTCGACGTATCGCAGGGAGCGTAGCCCGCGCTCCAGATGCCAGTGCAAATAGGCCGAGACCAGCCCGCTGCCCTCCCGGACGTGGCGCGCCTCGCAGGCGTCCGCGTGTTTCCAGTCGCCCGTCAGCAGCGCGCTGAGGAGGGCGATGGCCTCCGACGAGGGTACGACGGAGCCGGGAACGCGGCAGTCCCCGCATATCACCCCGCCCGCGGCGACGGAGAAGTGCCGGTTGGGGCCGTGGATGCCGCATTTCGCGCAGTCCTCGAAGCTGGGCGCGTAGCCGTTGACGGCGAGGGAGCGCAGCAGGAAGGCGTCGAGGATGAGGTGCGGTTCGTGTTCGCCGCGCGAGAGGGTGCGCAGGGCCCCGACGAGGAGCAGGTACTGCTGGACGGCGGGTTCGCCCTCGTTCTCGGTGAAGCGCTCGGCGGTCTCCAGCATCGCGGTGCCGGCCGTGTAGCGGGCGTAGTCGGTGACGATGCCGTTGCCGTAAGGGGCGATGATCTCGGTCTGCGTGCACAGCGGCAGGCTGCGGCCGATCAGCTCGCTGCCGCGGGCGAAGAACTGCACGTCGGCGTGGGAGAAAGGTTCCAGCCCGGCGCCGAACTTGGACTTCGTGCGCCGCACCCCGCGCGCGACGGCCCGTACCCGGCCGTGACCGCGGGTGAGCAGCGAGATGATGCGGTCCGCCTCACCCAGCTTCTGGGTGCGCAGCACGATGCCGTCGTCGCGGAACAGACTCATGCGCCCATTGTCACCTGTACGGGGCCCCGCGCGGGGACAGCGCTCGCCCCCGCCCGGACCGGGGTCCGGGCGGGGGCGGCACCCCTTGGGAGGTTCAGGACGCCGGGGTGGCGGCGTCGTCGGCCTTCTCGGCCCCGGCGGCGGCTCCGGCGGCGGGCACCTCGGCGGGCGCGGCCGGGGCGGGCACCACGGCGGCGGACAGCACCGGGGCGGGCACGGCCGGGGAGGACTCCGCGGCCCCCAAGGGATCGGGCGCGGCGTCCTGCCCGGCATCCTGCCCGGCGCCCTTGGAGAGCCCGTTGAAGAGCAGGTTGAGCACGATCGCGGCGGTGGCGCCGAGGGTGACGCCGCTGTTGAGCAGCGAGGACAGGTCCGCGCTCAGGTGCTTCTCGAAGAAGGCGGGGATGGTGGCCGGGAAGAGCGCGAAGGCGAGGGAGACGCCGACGATGAGGGCGTTCTTCTCCTCCTTCAGGTCCACCTTGCCGAGGGTCTGGATGCCGGCCAGGGCGACCATGCCGAACATCACGGTGGCGGCGCCGCCGAGCACGCCCGGCGGGATCGCGGCGACCATCGCGGCGGCCTTCGGCAGCAGCCCGAGGACGATCATGATGACGCCCGCGGCGACGACCACGAAGCGGCTCTTGACCTTGGTGACCCGGACCAGGCCGACGTTCTCGGCGAAGGCCACGTACGGGAAGGAGTTCAGCAGGCCGCCGACGGCGGTGGCGGCGCCGTCGGCGCGCAGGGCGCGGGCCACGGTCTCGCTGTCGATGTCCTTGCCGACGATCTCGCCGACCGCGTAGGTGTCACCGGTGGTCTCCACCATGGTGATCAGCATGACGATCAGCATCAGGAAGATCGGGAACCATTCGAACTTCGGGGCGCCGAAGTGGAAGGGGGTGGTGACGCCGATCCAGTCCGAGGTGGAGACCGCGCCGAACTTCGCGTCGCCGAGCAGGAAGGCGACGAGGGTGCCGCCGACGAGGCCGAGCAGGACGGCGATGCTGGACAGGAACTGCCCGCCGACCCGCATCAGTACGAGGACGAACAACATGGTGCCGGCCGCGTAGGCCAGCTGCGCCGGGTCCCCGCCGTCGCCGACCAGCGGGGCGCCGCCGACGGTGTCCTTGAGGGCGACGGGCAGCAGCACGATGCCGAGGATGGTGATGACCGTACCGGTGACCACCGGCGGGAAGAGCCGCATCACGGCGCGGAAGGCCCTGGCGGGCAGCCAGGCGAACGCGAAGGTGGCCAGGCCGGCGGTGATGACCGCGCCGTAGATCACCAGCAGGGCGGCCGTACCGCCACCGGCGCCGAGCCCGATGGCGATCATCGGGGAGACGGCGGTGAAGGTGACGCCCTGGATGATCGGGAGCCGGGCGCCGACCCGGCCGATGCCCCAGGCCTGCACGATCGAGGCGATGCCGCAGGTGAAGAGGTCGGCGTTGATCAGGTAGACGAGCTCTTGCGGGGTCAGCTTGAGCGCGCTGCCCACGATGATCGGGACGATCACCGCGCCGGCGTAGAAGGCGAGTACGTGCTGGAAGCCGTACAGCGCGAGCTTGGGGAGGGGGAGCACCTCGTCGACCGGGTGCGTGCTCTGCTCTCCGTCGGTGGAAAGCCGGGCGGCGACACGTGCCATCTCTGCCTTGCCCTTCGAAAGGTAGGTGAGTGAGAGGAATCTGGTGGTCCCCGGACGGAGTGGGTCGCTAACCCGTTGGTCCGCCGGGGTGTCAGGGAGAACACGTAGATCGAAGCCCCGCTGTGTTTCCGGCGGCGTCTCGTCGTGTGACCGGAATTGAACGCCTGTGGGAGGTCTCACACATATCGTCGACTTCCACAAAGTGTTGAGGCTGTGGGCGGCCCGATCTGGAGATTCCACCAGTGGCGCCGAGGCGTGTCACAGCGGTAAGGGAAACGGGGCGCGAACGACCCGGCTTCCCTTGCGTGCCTGCCCACCGCACCGCCCCGACCTGCGGGTACGGGGTTCACACAGGCCCGGAGGCGCCTGTGCGGGTACGGGGTTCCGGCCGTCCGAGGCGTGGACCGGCAGGCGCGGGGGGAAGGGCCTCCGCCCCCGGCCGCGGCCCGCGAACCGCCGCTGTTCGGCCATGCCGGACCGGATCGTTACCTCGGAACGAAGGGATCCGGACGCTTTCGGATACGAGCGGGGGCGGCACGGCCCCCGGGACGGGCCCCCGGCCGGCCCGGAAACACGGCCGGCCCGGAACGCGGCCGGGCCCGGCGGGAGGTCCCCCGCCGGGCCCGGAACCGCGTACGCGCGGCCGCTAAGGCGCCCGCACCGCCGACAGCAGCAGGGCCACCTCGTCCGAGCCCATCCGCAGCGCGGCGCCGACGGTGGCCAGCACCTCGCGCTCGGCCGGGATGTAGGGCCCGTCGGCGAGGGCGATCCGCGCGCCCTGGAGCAGGATCGAGGCGCGGCCCGGACCGGCCAGGTGGGGGGCCAGCGGTTCCAGCGCCTCGTGGAGCTCGATCGAGAGCGCGGCCCCGCAGCACTCGGGCCCGTCGTACAGCCCGATCCGGCCCTCGTCGGTGGCCAGGGACTCCACGAGGGACTCCAGCTGCTCCTCGGTGCAGTCCTGGAACCCGGCGGCCCGTACGGCCGACACGGCGGCCTCCAGCGCGCTGCGCGAGGCGGTCCCGCCCGCGGCCAGCACGGCCAGCGCCACCGTGTGCGCGGCGTCGCGCAGGAGCGAGGAGAAGCGGGTGGTGGTGAGGTGGTCCAGCACCTCGGTGTCGAAGCGCCGGCGGCAGGCCTGGCACTCCACGACCGGCCCGGCGTGGCCGCGCGGCAGCAGCGGAACGCCCAGCACGGTGAAGCGCCGGCGTCCGGTCCGCCTGCGGTAGTTGCGGTCACCGCCGCAGCCGGGGCAGAAGAACTCCCCGTCGCCCACGGTGCTCCAGGTGGTACGGATGCCCCAGGCCGTCAGCTTCCGGCCGTCCCCACCCCGAACTGGCAGCACGTCGCACCTCCGTAACCTTCCGGCAACATCGCCGGGTTGGCGTGATGTTAGCCACATCGGTGAGCATGCGTCAGTCGTGTGACAAGACAACCTCGTGCGGGGGCCCGCAGTTGGCCGAGTTGCGCCCCCGCGGCCGGGCGCGCCGCCGAGCCCCTCCGAGGCCCGCCGCCCTGCCCCCGCCGAGGGCCGCCGGGGGCCCGTACGGGGGCGCGGGGACGACGGAGCCCCGTCCCCGCGCGGCCGGCGGGGACGGGGCTCTCGTACGGGCGTCAGCGGCCCGCGCGGTTGACGGCGGAGATGACCGCCTTCAGGGAGGCGCGGGTGGTGTTGGCGTCGATGCCGATGCCCCACAGGACACGGCCGTCGATCGCGCACTCGATGTACGAGGCGGCCACGGCGGAGGCGCCCTCGCTCATCGTGTGCTCGGTGTAGTCCAGCAGGCGGGCGTCGACGCCGATGCCGGCCAGCGCGTCGAAGAAGGCCGAGATCGGACCGTTGCCGGTGCCGGTCAGCACGGCCTCGACCCCGTCCACGACCGCCTCGACGGTCAGCGTGTCCGTGCCGTCCTTGTCGGTGGCCGTCGAACCGGAGCGCAGCTGGATGCGGCCCCACGGGTTCTCGGGGTTGGGCAGGTACTCGTCCGAGAACACGTCCCAGATCGCCTTCGGCGTGACCTCGCCGCCCTCGGCGTCGGTCTTGGCCTGGATGATCCGCGAGAACTCGATCTGCATGCGGCGCGGCAGGTCCAGCTTGTGGTCGTTCTTCAGGACGTAGGCGATGCCGCCCTTGCCGGACTGCGAGTTGACCCGGATGACCGCCTCGTAGGAGCGGCCGACGTCCTTGGGGTCGATGGGCAGGTACGGGACGGCCCACTCGATGTCGTCGACGGTGACGCCCTTGGCGGCCGCGTCGGCCTCCATGGCGTCGAAGCCCTTCTTGATGGCGTCCTGGTGGGAGCCGGAGAAGGCGGTGTAGACCAGGTCGCCCGCGTAGGGGTGGCGCGGGTGGACCTCCATCTGGTTGCAGTACTCGCTGGTGCGGCGGATCTCGTCGATCTGCGAGAAGTCGATCTGCGGGTCGACGCCCTGGGAGAACAGGTTCATGCCCAGCGTGATCAGGTCGACGTTGCCGGTGCGCTCGCCCTGCCCGAACAGGCAGCCCTCGATGCGGTCGGCGCCGGCCATCAGGGCCAGCTCGGCGGCGGCGACGGCGGTGCCGCGGTCGTTGTGCGGGTGTACGGAGATGCAGATGTGCTCGCGGCGGGTCAGGTTGCGGGCCATCCACTCGAAGCGGTCGGCGTGGGTGGAGGGCGTCGAGCGCTCCACGGTGGCGGGCAGGTTCAGGATGATCTCGCGGCCCTCGGCCGGCTGCCACACGTCGCAGACGGCTTCGCAGACCTCCAGGGCGAAGTCCAGCTCGGTGTCGGTGAAGATCTCCGGGCTGTACTGGTAGCCGAAGGTGGTCTCCGGGCCCAGCAGCTTGTCGGCGTACTCCATGACCAGGCGGGTGCCGTCGACGGCGATCTGCTTGATCTGCTCCTTCGAGCCGCGGAAGACCACGCGGCGGAAGGTGGGGGCGGTGGCGTTGTACAGGTGGACGGTGGCGCGGCGGGCGCCGACCAGGGACTCCACGGTCCGCTCGATCAGGTCCTCACGGGCCTGGGTCAGTACGGAGATGGTGACGTCGTCCGGGATCGCGCCCTCTTCGATGATGGAGCGCACGAAGGCGAAGTCGGTCTCGCCGGAGGACGGGAAGCCGACCTCGATCTCCTTGTAGCCCATCCGCACCAGCAGGTCGAACATCTCGCGCTTGCGGGCGGGGGTCATCGGGTCGATCAGCGACTGGTTGCCGTCGCGCAGGTCGGTGGAGAGCCAGCGGGGGGCCTTGGTGACGCGGGCGTCCGGCCAGGTCCGGTCGGAGATGTCCACCTGTTCGTACCGGCCGTACTTGTGGATCGGCATGCCGGAGGACTTCTGGGTGTGGGTCGCGTTGGTGATGGGCGTGGGGCGACCGACAAAAGGCTGCTGGCTCATGGTGTGGGGCTCCTCGCGTGTCCGCGTGTAGTTCGCTGGGACGGCCGGCGGCGGTCGTAAAAACCGCAACACCAAACTCCGCGGGGAGGGGGCCGGCCTACGACTACAGACCCTCGCCGCGGCAGCTAAGGAGAAGCAGCCCGAAACGCATGATGGGCCGAGCCTAACCGAGCTGCCCCGCATCGCGAGGACGTGTTTCAGTATGCAAGACCCTCGTGTCCGATTTGTACCTTTTGTGAGCTACGTCTCTTGTGTTCGACCGAGGTCGGGGTGATCCGTCAACGCGCCGTAACGCCTTTCAGACAGTCGAATGAATCATGGTTGCGGCTAGTGACACAGGAGTGACCCACTGCCACATTGCCGGGCATGGATGCCTACCTCTCCCCCCGCCGCACCTCCGCCGCCCACCCCGTCTTCTGCACCGTCGTCCCGCCGCACCTGCTCGACAGCGTGGCCCGCTCCGCGGACTCCGCGCGGGCCGACGCCGCACAGCGCACCCTCGAACTGGACGCCTCCCTGCGGACCCGGCGGCGGGTCAGCGCCGTCCGCGGGATCGTCGCGGACGGGGCGGACGCGCCGGGCGGGGAGGGGCCCCGCCGGACGGTCTACGACGCCCAGCACCGCACCCGGCTGCCCGGGAAGAAGGTGCGCGGGGAGGGCGACGAGGCGGTCAAGGACGCCACCGCGAACCGTGCCTACGCCGGGCTCGGCGCCACGTACGAGCTCTTCCTGAAGGGCTACGGACGGAACTCGATCGACGGTTCCGGGCTGGCGCTGGACGCGAGCGTGCACTACGGCCAGGACTACGACAACGCCTTCTGGGACGGCCGGCAGATGGTCTTCGGCGACGGGGACGGGGACCTGTTCCTCGACTTCACCGTGTCGGTGGACGTCATCGGGCACGAGCTGACCCACGGCGTCACCCAGTACACGGCGAACCTCGACTACCACGGCCAGTCGGGAGCCCTCAACGAGTCCATGTCCGACGTGTTCGGCTCCCTGATCAAGCAGTACTCGCTCGGGCAGAGCGCCGACCAGGCGGACTGGCTGATCGGGGCCGGGCTGCTGGGGCCGAACGTGAGCGGGGTGGCCCTGCGCTCGATGAAGGCGCCGGGCACGGCGTACGACGACGACGAGCTCGGCAAGGACCCGCAGCCGGCCACGATGGACGGCTACGTCACCACCTCCAGCGACAACGGCGGGGTCCACATCAACTCCGGCATCCCCAACCACGCCTTCTACATCGCGGCGAGCGAGCTCGGCGGCAAGGCCTGGGAGCGGGCGGGGCAGATCTGGTACGACACCCTGACCGGCGGGCAGCTGGACGCGCGGGCGGACTTCGCGGACTTCGCCCGGCTGTCGGTGGCGGCGGCCGTGGCCCGCTACGGGGACGGCGGCGCCGAGCACCGGGCCCTGCAGAAGGCCTGGGCGACGGTGGGTCTGGGGTAACGGGCGGTTCCGGGGTAGGAAGGCCGCATGCGGATCGAAGTGGTGCGGACGGGCGGTTTCGCGGGGATCGAGCGCCGGGCCGAGGTGGACACCTCGGGCCGGGCCGACGAGGACGAGCTGCGGGCCCTGGCCCTGCTGGCCCTGCGGCCCGCCCCGGGGGCCGCCCGGGGCGCGGACGGGGTGCGGGACGGGTTCTCGTACCGGATCACGGTGGACGGGCGGACGGTGTCCTGCCGGGACCCGCACCTCTCGGACGCCCAGCGGAGCCTGATCTCGCGGCTGCTCAAGGAGGGCGCCTGAGGCGGGCCGCCGAAACCGGGTGACCGGGCGCGGCGGCTTTGCTTGGATGTCCGGGTGACTGAAACGATCTTGGCCGCCCTGGAGCGCTACTACGACACCGTCCCCCGTGTGGGCGGCGCACGGGGCGAGGACTTCGGCCCCCTGACCCTCTTCGTCCAGGAGGGCGACGGCTGGGCCTACTACGCCCGGCCCACGCCCGGCGGCTCCGGTGCCACCGCCGCCGACGTACGGAAGGTGCTGGAGCGGCAGCGGGAACTGAAGGTGCCCGAGTCCTTCGAATGGGTGGCCGAATCCAGCCCCTCCCTGCGGGCCGCGGTGGAGGCGGCGGGGCTGCACGTCCACGCGCACCCGCTGATGGTGCTGGACGCCACTGCCGAGCCGCTCCCGCCGCACCCGGAGGTACGGCTGATCGGCGCCGACGACCCGCTGCTGAGAGCGGCGGTGACGGTGCCCGCCCTGGCCTTCGCCGCGCCGGGGACGGCCCCGGGCGAGGCCGGCCCCGCCGCACTGGCGCGGGCGCTGGAGGACCCGCAGACGCGGGCCCGCCGGGACCGGGTCGCAGCGATGCTGAGGGAAGGGCGCACCGGCATGGCGGCGGCCGTGCGCGACGGGGTGGTGCTCTGCTCCGGCCAGTACAACCCGGTCGGCGACGTCGCCGAGGTGGTCGGCGTCGGGACGCTGCCCGCCGCCCGGCGCCAGGGGCTGGCCCTCGCGGTGACAGCCGCCCTGGTCGCGCAGGCCCGGCAGCGGGGGGCCCGGACGGTGTTCCTGTCGGCCGGTGACGAGGACGTGGCCCGGATCTACGGCCGCGCCGGATTCCGCCGCGTCGGAACGGCCCTGATCGCGGAGCCCCCGGAGGCGTAGGCCCCGGAGGCGTAGGCCGCCGGATTTGCCGGAACGGCAACGATGTTTGCCGGGTCCGTACGGGCGGCGCAGCATCGGCGGTGTCCCTACCGGCACCACCTCGGAGGCCCCGTGTCCGACCACCAGCAGCACGCACAGCAGCAGCAGAGCACCGGAAGCGGCTGGGGGGAGTCCTACTGGGACGACCGCTACCGCGAGCGGGTCTGGAGCGGTGACCCCAACGCCATCCTGGTCCGCGAGGTCTCCGGCCTGGCCCCCGGCCGCGCCCTGGACCTCGGCTGCGGCGAGGGCGGCGACGCCCTCTGGCTGGCCCGGCGGGGCTGGCGGGTCACCGGGACCGACATCTCCGGGGTGGCTCTGGAGCGGGCGGCCGCCCACGCCCGTGACGCCGGGGTCGGCGACCGCGTCACGTGGGAGCGGCACGACCTCGCCGAATCGTTCCCCGCCGGGGAGTACGACCTGGTCTCCGCCTGCTTCCTGCACACCTTCGGCGCGTTCCCGCGCGAGCGGATCCTGCGCACGGCCGCCCGCGCCGTGGCCCTGGGCGGGGTGCTGCTGGTGGCCGGCCACGCGGGCTGGGCGCCCTGGCAGGACACCGCGGCCATGGACGAGGACCAGCGGGCGGTCCGCTTCCCCACCCCCGACCAGGTCGTGGCGGAGCTCGAACTGCCCGAGGGGGCCTGGGAGGTGCTGCTCGCCGCGGAACACGAACGGGTCCAGAACCTGCCTGACGGCACGCCCGGGACCCGTACGGACAACGCGGTGGTGGTGCGGCGGCTGCGCTAGCCGCGGCGGCCTAGAAGCCGAGCTTGCGGAGCTGCTTGGGGTCGCGCTGCCAGTCCTTGGCGACCTTCACGTGCAGGTCGAGGAAGACCGGGGTGCCGAGCAGCGCCTCGATGTGCTTGCGCGACTTCATCCCGACCTCCTTCAGGCGCGAGCCCTTGGGGCCGATGATGATGCCCTTCTGGCTGGGGCGCTCGATGTACACGTTGGCGTGGATGTCGAGCAGCGGCCGGTCCGCGGGCCGGTTCTCGCGCGGGATCATCTCCTCGACCACCACGGCGATGGAGTGCGGCAGCTCGTCGCGCACGCCCTCCAGCGCGGCCTCGCGGATCAGCTCCGCGACCATGACCATCTCGGGCTCGTCGGTGAGGTCGCCCTCCGGGTACAGCGGGGGGCTCTCCGGCAGCAGCGGGGCGATCAGGTCGGCCAGCAGCTGGACCTGGGTGTCGCCGACCGCCGAGACGGGGACGATCTCGGCCCACTCGAAGCCGAGCTCCTCGGCGAGCCGGTGCACGGCGATGAGCTGCTCGCCCACCACCTTGGACTCGACCAGGTCGGTCTTGGTGATGATGGCGATCTTGGGGGTCTTCTTGATCCCCGCGAGCTCCTTGGCGATGAACTTGTCGCCGGGGCCGAGCTTCTGGTCGGCGGGCAGGCAGAAACCGATCACGTCGACCTCGGCCCAGGTGGTCCGCACGATGTCGTTCAGCCGCTCGCCGAGCAGCGTGCGCGGCTTGTGCAGGCCGGGGGTGTCGACCAGGACGAGCTGGGCGTCGGGGCGGTGCACGATGCCGCGGACCGTGTGGCGGGTGGTCTGCGGCCGGTTGGAGGTGATCGCGACCTTGGTGCCCACGAGCGCGTTGGTCAGGGTCGACTTGCCCGCATTGGGGCGGCCGACGAAACAGGCGAAGCCCGCGCGGTGCGGGGCGGTGGGCTCGGGGGAACGATCGCTCATACGGGCCATTCTCCCCGATGCGGCTCCCAGCGCCGACCAGCCCACCGCCACGAGGGCCGTCGCGAGTGCCACGAAGGCTACGAGCAGGGGGTGCGCGGCGTGGTCGGCGGCCCCCGTGGCGCTCACTCCGGAGGCTTCGGCGCGCACCGTGACGCGGGCCCACTCCAGGGCCGGCGGGTCCGTCCAGCGGGTGGAGAGGCGGACCTGCCGGCCGGGCAGCAGCTCGGCCGGCAGGCCGCCGAGCGCGCGGCCGGACAGGGGCCGGCCCAGGGCCCCGGCGGCGGTGAGGGCGGCGCGGGGGCGCAGGGTGACGTTGCCGAGGTTGTGGAGGGTGTACGAGACCTCCGCGCCCCGGCCGTCGGCGGCGACCCGTACGTCCTCCACCGCGAGGGCGGCGGCGGTGGGGCCGCTGACCCGCAGGTACAGCCGGGCCCCGACGGCCTGCCGGACACCGATGCCGGGGGCGCCCGCGGCGGCCGAGGCGTCCTCCTCCAGGGCCACGACGGCGCCGGGGTGGTCCCCGGGTTCGGCCCGGTCGGGGACGGTGAGGCCGAAGCCGACGTCCACCGCGCCCCGGGGCGGCACGGTGACCCGCTCCCGGTCCAGCCGTACCCAGGCGGCCGCCGCCCGGCGCGGCTCGTCGGGGCCGCGCAGCGCGAAGCCGCCGTCGCGGGCGGTGTTGTAGGCGTCGGCGGCGTAGAGCCGGAAGGTGCGCGGCCGGTCGGTGCGGTTGGCGACGGTGACGGTGTCCCGGACGGTCCCGCCGGGCGCGGCGGCGAGGTAGAAGTACGGGCGCTGACCGACGGCGGTGGCCGCGGGCAGGACGGACCACTGCCCGTTGTCGGCGGCGGCGGCCGGGGCGGCGGTCCCGGGCAGCGGGAAGAGGCCGAGCCCGAACGCCACCCCCAGGACCGCCAGGACCGCCAGTGCCACGCCCGGCACGCGGCCGCAGCGGTGCCCGGCGGGGCCGACCCGCGTCACGACAGCGTCAGGGTCAGCACCGCCGTGTACGCCCCCGGCGGGGTGTAGGCGGGCAGGCGGAGCTCGACCGTGGCGTCGACGGTGAAGGTTCCCCCGGTCACCGGGGCGTCGGGGGCGGCCGCCAGGACCGCGGCGTCCGGGCCGACCGGGCCCGCGCTGCCCGGCGTACAGGGGCTGGGGCTGCCCGGCGCCGCGGTGCAGGAGGGCGTCCAGGACAGGGAGCCGGCCGGCAGGCGCAGGCCGCCGGGGCCCGCGAAGTCGGTGACCCGGCCGGTCAGGGACCACCCCGCCGGGCCGCCGCGGGCGTCCTTGACGGTGACGGTGCCGATCCGGCCCGGGGCCGCGCCGCCGTCCCCGTACGGCACCGCGCCGAGGGTCACCGCGTCCCCCGTCTGGGTCATGGCCAGGGTGCCCGGCTCGACGGTGGCGGTCACCTGCTGGGTGCCCCGCGCCGGTGCGGCGGGCTCGACCACCGCGTACGGGGCCGGGGCCGATCCTCGCCGCGCCGACCAGGCCGGGCCCTCGTACGCCACCAGCGCGGTCGTCGCCCGGTCCGTGACGGGCAGCTCGACGGTGACCTCCCCGCGGGCGTCGGCGGTGCCCGCGGCCCGGTCGGCCGTCTCGGCGGCGCCCGCACGGCCGGCCACGGTCACGGCGGTGCCCGGGGCGAAGCCCGCCGCGGTGACCCGGGCCCGGGCGCCCGGCGCCCCGTAGGCGGTGGTGAGCAGGACGCGGCGCAGGTTGGCGGTGGGCAGCGGGGTCGCGGTGAGGCGTGCGGAGACGGGCGCGCCGGTCACCTCGCAGACGGTGTCCAGATCGAGCAGGTGGCCGGTGTGCAGGGTGTAGCCGCCGGGGGCGAGGGTGATCGCGCCGGGGGCGGTGACGGTGAAGGTGCCGGTCATGGTGACCTCGGGCAGGGCCGCCCCCGCCGGTACGGGCTCGTTGTGCGTGGCACCGACCACGGTGACCTCGCCGCTCTGCGCGCCGCCGAGCACCACCCGGCCGGCCGGGGTGAGCACGTCGGCGGGCAGCGTGGAGGTCAGCGGGTTCACGGCGGGGGTCCGGGCCACCCGGTAGGTCACGGTGACGGTGTCGCCCACCCGAGGGGCCGGGTCGTCGACGCTGATCCGGGCCGTGGTGGGGCCGTCGGCGGGCGGCGCTCCGGCCTCCTGGGGCGGCAGGCAGCGCGTGGGGAACTCCACCCGGCCCGGGGGCGTTTCCCCCACGGCGGCGGCGGGCCCGCCGAGCGCGCCCCCGCTCGCGGCCGCGAGCACCGTCATGCCGACGGCCGCCCGCCATCCCCTGCTGCGCGCGCCTGTTCGCACTGCCCGCCCCCCGCGTTCCGTCGCCCCGACAGGGGGCCATTCACGAGCGGGCGCCGGGAGAAGTCAATGCACGGACCCGGCAGCGACTGATGGCCCATCAGGAGATGGCGGGGTGGCGGACCCAGCCCCCGGACCGCCCGGCTCCGCCGCCCGGAAGGTGCGCCGGTAGGCCGTCGGGCTCACCCCCAGCGCCGCCTGGACGTGCTTGCGCAGCGACTGCGCCGTCCCGAAGCCCGTCTCCCGCGCCACCGTCTCGATCGGCAGCTCGGTCCGCTCCAGCAGCCGCCGGGCCCGCTCCACCCGCTGGGCGGTGATCCACTCCCCGGGGCTGACCCCCGACTCCTCGCGGAAGCGGCGCGTGAAGGTGCGTACGGACACGGCCTCTTGGCGGGCGAGGTCGGTCAGCCGCAGGGGCTCGTGCAGCCGGTCCAGCACCCAGGCGCGCGCGGCCGTGGTGCTGGCCTGCTGTGGTTCGGGCACGGGCCGGTCGATGAACTGCGCCTGCCCGCCCTCCCGGTGGGGCGGCACGACCGTCCGCCGGGCCACCTCGTTGGCGACGGCCGCTCCGTGGTCGCGGCGGACGATGTGCAGGCACAGGTCGATCCCGGCGGCGACCCCGGCGGAGGTGAGCACGTCGCCGTCGTCCGTGTAGAGCACCCCGGGGTCGACCCGTACGGCCGGGAACATCCGCTGGAAGTGCTCGGCCGAGGCCCAGTGGGTGGTGGCCCGGCGGCCGTCCAGGTAGCCCGCGGCGGCCAGCACGTACCCGCCCGTGCAGATGGACACGAGCCGGGTGCCGGGCCGGATGCGGGCGAGGGCGGCGGCGAGTTCGCCGGTCAGCCGTCCCTCGTCGTGCACCGGCCCCAGTTCGTAGGAGGCCGGGACCACCACCGTGTCGGCCGTGGCCAGCAGCTCCGGACCGTGCTCGACCGTCACCGCGAAGTCGGCGTCCGTGGGCACCGGGCCCGGGGCGAGGCCGCAGGTGAGGATCTCGTAGCAGGGCCGCCCGGCCGGATCCTTGGCGCGGCCGAAGATCCGGTGCGGGATGCCGAGTTCGAAGGGCAGCAGCCCGGCGAGAGCGAGGACGACGACGCGGTGGGCCCGCGGCGCGCCCGGGGCGCCGGTGGCGGTGGCGGACGCGGATGCGGATGCGGTGGCGTCCGGGGTCTCACGGTCGGTGGCCATGGCCCGATCGTATCGAAGCATGTCGGTCAGGCCACTGTCGTACGGGGTCCCGCGGGCCGGAAGCTGTCGTCGTGACGACGCAGACAGCACCCTCGCCCGCCCCCGCGGCCACCACTCACCGCATCCACCGAGCCTGGTTCGTCGCGGCCGTCGCCTTCGTGACGATCATCGGCGCCGCCGCCTTCGCCTCCCTCCCCGGGCTGCTCATCGAGCCGCTGCACCAGGAGTTCGACTGGTCGCGCGGCACGATCGGCTTCGCCGTCTCCGTGAACCTCGCGCTCTACGGGCTCACCGCGCCCTTCGCGGCCGCGCTGATGGACCGCTTCGGCATCCGCCGCGTCGTGGCCGTCGCGCTGACGGTCATATCCGTCGGCTCGGTGGCCACGGTGTGGATGACCTCCGCCTGGCAGCTGGTCCTGTACTGGGGTGTCCTGGTCGGCCTGGGCAGCGGCTCCATGGCGCTGGCCTTCGCCGCGACCGTGACCAACCGCTGGTTCACCGCCCGGCGCGGCCTGGTCACCGGCATCCTGACCGCCGCCGGAGCCTCCGGCCAGCTGATCTTCCTGCCGCTGCTGGCCTGGCTGGTGGAGCACCACGGCTGGCGCCCGGCCGCGGTCACCGTCTCGCTGGCGGCCCTGGCCGTCGTGCCCTTCGTATGGCTGCTGCTGCGCGACCATCCGGCCGACATCGGGACCACCCCGTACGGGGGCACGTACGCGGCCAAGCCGGCGCCCGTCCCGGGAGCCGCCCGCCGGGCGGTGACGGTCCTGCTCAAGGCGGCCAGGACCGGCCCCTTCTGGCTGCTCGCGGGCACCTTCGCGATCTGCGGAGCCTCGACGAACGGCCTGGTCAAGACCCACTTCGTGCCCGCGGCCCACGATCACGGCATGCCGGTGACGGCGGCCGCCGGACTGCTGGCGGTGATCGGCGTCTTCGACGTGGCCGGCACGGTGTTCTCCGGCTGGCTGACGGACCGCTTCGACGCGCGCCGCCTCCTCGTCGTCTACTACGCGCTGCGCGGGGTCTCGCTGCTCTTCCTGCCGATGCTGCTGGCCCCCTCCGTACATCCGCCGATGCTGCTCTTCATCGTCTTCTACGGCCTGGACTGGGTCGCGACCGTCCCGCCCACGATCGCCCTGTGCCGCGAGCACTACGGCGAGGACGGCGCGATCGTCTTCGGCTGGGTCCTGGCCTCGCACCAGGTGGGCGCCGCGGTGGTGGCCTTCCTGGGCGGCCTGGCCCGCGATGCCTTCGGCTCGTACGACCTCGTCTGGTACGCCTCGGGCGCGCTGTGCGCGATCGCCGCGCTGATGGCGGTCGTCATCCGCCGCCGACCCGCCCCCACGGAGGCCGCGGCCGCCGCCTGAACGGGCCCGGGGGCCGGGGGCGGGGTGCCAGGATGGGCCCGTGGACCATACGACGGACAGGTGCGGCGCGGACGAGCTGGTACGGGCGGCGGAGGCGGGCGACGCGGCCGAGATCGCGCGGCTGCTGGGCCGGGGCGTCGACGCCGACGCGCGCAGCGCCGAGGGCCGTACGGCGCTGGACCTCGCGGTCTGCGCGGGCCGGGCGGATCCGGTACGGCTCCTGCTCACGGCCGGCGCGGACCCCGAGCAGGTCACGGGCCCGTACCGGGAGGAACTGCCCCTGGTCCAGGCGGCCACCCGGGGCCACACCGCCGTCGTGCGGCAGCTGCTTTCCGCCGGGGCCCGGCCCGACCGGCGGAACCGCTTGCACGCCACCGCCCTGGGCCGGGCCGCGGCCGAGGGGCACACGGAAACGGCCCGGATCCTCCTGGAACACGGAGCGGACCCGCGTCTGCCCTGGCGGGAGCGGACCCCGGCCCAGTGGGCGGCCCGCTTCGGTCACACGGAGACGGCCCGGCTCCTGACGGCCTAGCCCTCAGCCGCCCGCCGGAGTCGTGGACTTCAGGGTGCCGTCCGGGCCGGCCAGCAGGACCGGGGTTTCCGGGCCGCCGAGGTCGCGGACCGCCGCGCGGTCGGCCTCGGCCGGCGCGTCGGCGGCGCTCACCACGGCCGCCGCCTCCAGGGACCGGGCCCCGCTGGCCACCGCCATGGCGACCGCCGTCTGGAGGGCGCTCAGCTTCAGGGAGTCCAGCTCCACGGTCCCGGCGACGTACGTACGGCCGGTCTCGTCGCGGACCGCCGCGCCCTCCGGAACCCCGTTGCGGGCCCGGGCGCTGCGCGCCAACGTGATGATCTTGCTGTCCTCGGGGTCGATCCCGGTGCCCACGGTGCTCTCGCTCATGGGGGAAAGCTTAGGGAGCGCCTCGGCGCGGTCGTGCGACGACCCCGCCGAGGCGCCCTCCCCTCCGTCCCCACCCCTCGGGCACAGGGACAAACCTAAGCGCACCGTGCGCGTTCCCTATGATCCGAAGGTCCCGCTTCCCCATGACCTTCGACCCTCGGGCATTCCATGGAACGGAAGCTCAGGGACGGTCGAGCCGCAGCCGCTCCGCCTTCGGCAGACCCGCCACGACGAGGTCGTACGAGTCCTCCACCAGCTCCCGCACCAGCGCGTCCGGCAACTCGCCGACCGTCACCGTGTTCCAGTGCCGCTTGTTCATGTGCCAGCCCGGGACGATCGCCGCGTGCTCCGCGCGCTGGCGCAGCGCCTCCTCCGGATCGCACTTGAGGTTGACCTTCAGCGGCTCGGCATCCAGCGCCGTCAGCGCGAACACCTTCCCCAGCACCCTGAACACCGAGGTCTCCGGCGTGAAGGGGAACTCCTCCACGGCCGCGTTGAAGTCCAGGCACAGGGCGCGCAGCTCCGCCGGGGTCATCCGTCCTCCTCCTCCGCGGCCCCGTCCACCGGCTCCGCCGGCTCCACGAGCACCGTCACGATCTTGTTCCGCCGGCCGCCCGGCGACTCCGCCGTCAGCCGCAGCGGGCGCCCGTCCGGCAGCTCCACCACCGCCGAGGCCCCCGCGATCGGGACCCGGCCCAGGGCCTTGGCCAGCAGCCCGCCGACCGTCTCCACGTCCTCGTCGTCGAAGGCCTCGACCCCGAAGAGCTCGCCCAGGTCCGTGATGTCGAGCCGCGCCGTCACCCGGTAGCGGTCCCCGCCCAGCTCCTCCACCGGCGCGATCTCCCGGTCGTACTCGTCGGTGATCTCACCGACGATCTCCTCCAGGATGTCCTCGATCGTGACGATGCCCGCCGTGCCGCCGTACTCGTCGATGACCACGGCCACGTGATTGCGCACCGACTGCATCTCGCGCAGCAGGTCGCCCGCGTTCTTGGTGTCGGGCACGAACACCGCCGGCCGCATCACCGTCGAGACCAGGTCGGACTCCGCTTCGCGGCTGATGTGCGTGCGGCGCACGAGGTCCTTCAGGTACACGATCCCGACGATGTCGTCCTCGTTCTCCCCCGTCACGGGGATCCGCGAGAAGCCGGACCGCAGCGCGAGCGTCGTCGCCTGACGGATCGTCTTGTACCGCTCTATGCAGACCAGGTCGGTGCGCGGCACCATCACCTCGCGCACGAGCGTGTCGCCGAGCTCGAAGACCTGGTGCACCATCCGGCGCTCGTCGTCCTCGATCAGCGATTCCTTCTCCGCCAGGTCCACCATCGCCCGCAGCTCCGCCTCGGAGGCGAACGGCCCCTTGCGGAAGCCCTTGCCGGGCGTGAGCGCGTTGCCGATGAGGATCAGCAGCTGCGGGATCGGCCCCATCACCCGCGCCAGCGGCACGAGGACGTACGCGGCCGCCGTCGCGGTGTTGAGCGGGTGCTGGCGGCCGATCGTGCGCGGGGACACGCCCACCGCCACGAACGAGACCAGCACCATGACGCCGATGGCCACCAGCAGCGCGGTCCAGTTCTCCCCGAACTCATCGAGGCACACGTACGTGACGAGCACGCCCGCCGCCATCTCGCAGGTGACCCGGACCAGCAGCGCCACGTTCAGGTAGCGGGTCGGGTCCCCGGCGACCTGCGCCAGCTTCGCGCTGCCGCGCCGCCCCTCCCGTACGGCCTGCTCGGCCCGGAAGCTGGAGATCCGTGCGATCCCGGACTCGGCGCACGCCGCGAACCAGGCCACCACGACCAGCAGTACCGCGCCGGCGATCAGCTGGGGCGCGGTCACGAGACGGTGGGCGCGGGCGACGGACCGGTCATGCCGCGCTCGGCGCGCCAGCCGTCGACGATGGCCGCCTGGAGCCCGAACATCTCGGCCTTCTCGTCCGGCTCCTCGTGGTCGTAGCCGAGCAGGTGCAGCACCCCGTGGACGGTCAGGAGCTGGAGCTCCTCGTCCATGGAGTGCTGCGTCGGGGCGTCCTCGCCCTGCTTCTTGGCCACCTCGGGGCACAGCACGATGTCACCGAGGAGCCCCTGCGGGGGCTCCTCGTCGTCCTTCGACGGCGGCCGGAGCTCGTCCATCGGGAAGGACATGACGTCGGTCGGTCCGGGCAGGTCCATCCACT
Source organism: Streptomyces sp. NPDC002032 (assembly GCF_042890765.1). NCBI lineage: Bacteria > Bacillati > Actinomycetota > Actinomycetes > Kitasatosporales > Streptomycetaceae > Streptomyces > Streptomyces sp. NPDC002032. The sequence goes on from NZ_JBIASM010000003.1 coordinate 133,731, forward strand.
GGATGTGGAGCTGCTCCATGGCGTCCTCGTCGATGACGATGACGGAGAGCTCGGACAGCGGGTGGATCCGCATCCGGGTGAGCGCGTAGCGGGCGATGTCGAGGATCGCCTGCTCGTCGACCTCGGTTCCGGACTCGTTGTTGACGTCGATCGACATGGTGCGCTGAGCTCTACTTCCGCTGGTGGCCGTTCGCGGCCTGCTGGCCGTCGTCGTACTTCTCGTACGCGTCGACGATACGGCCGACCAGCTTGTGCCGGACGACATCCTCGGACGTGAGGCGCGAGAAGTGGATGTCGGGCACTCCTTCGAGGATGTCCTGCACCTGCCGCAGACCGCTGCGGGCGCCGCCGGGCAGGTCCACCTGCGTGACGTCACCGGTGATCACGATCTTCGAATCGAAGCCGAGCCGGGTCAGGAACATCTTCATCTGCTCGGTGGTCGTGTTCTGCGCCTCGTCGAGCACCACGAAGGCCTCATTGAGCGTGCGACCCCTCATGTAGGCCAGCGGCGCGACCTCGATGGTGCCCGCCGCCATCAGGCGGGGGATCGAGTCCGGGTCCAGCATGTCGTGCAGGGCGTCGTACAGGGGGCGCAGGTACGGGTCGATCTTGTCGAAGAGGGTGCCGGGGAGGAAGCCGAGGCGTTCGCCCGCCTCGACCGCCGGGCGGGTCAGGATGATCCGGCTGACCTGCTTGGACTGCAGGGCCTGGACCGCCTTGGCCATGGCGAGGTAGGTCTTTCCGGTACCGGCGGGGCCGATGCCGAAGACGATCGTGTTCTTGTCGATCGCGTCGACGTACCGCTTCTGGTTGAGGGTCTTGGGGCGGATGGTGCGCCCGCGGCTGGAGAGGATGTTCTGGGTGAGCACCTCGGCCGGGGTCTCCGCCTCGCCACCACCGGTGCCGTTGGCCTTGAGCATGGCGATCGAGCGTTCCACTGCGTCCTCCGTCATCGACTGCCCGGTGCGCAGCACCAGCATCATCTCGTCGAACAGGCGCTGGATCAGGGCGACTTCGTCCGCCGGTCCGATCGCGCTGACCTGATTGCCCCGAACATGGATGTCGGCCTTCGGGAAAGCCTTCTCGATCACGCGCAGCAGCGCGTCGCCCGAGCCGAGCACCGTCACCATCGGGTGCTTCGCCGGTACGGTGAAGTGGGCTCGCGCCTGGCCCGGCGCGGGGGTGTGGGCTGTCGGTGTCTGAGTCATGGGCCGGCACTGTGGCCTGCGCATACCTCCCGCTGAGGGGCCGCTCGGGTCGTCGACCTCCGGAGTACCAAGGGTACGTCCACGCCCGGGCATCCCCGAGGGGTTTTCCGGTCCGGCACCCGGGTGTTCCCCCGCCGTTCCCGTACGGGACGCGGGCGGGCGGCCCGGGGCCCGCCCCGGCCCGGCCTACACGGGGTGGCGGAAGCCGATGGTGGGCACCGCGCGGCGGCGCGCGGCGGGGGTGGCACCCGGCGGCAGCAGGGCGTCGAGGAAGCCGTAGCGGCCGCGCAGGGCCTCCGGGGCGGTGCGCCACCAGTGGGCCACCTCGGGCCAGCCCGGTGCCGAGAGGGAGCCGCCGAACTCCTGCACCGAGAGGGCGGCGGTCAGCCCCGCGAAGGCGAGCCGGTCGGCCAGGGGCCAGCCCGCCAGGCTGCCGGTGACGAAGCCGGCCACGAACACGTCCCCGGCGCCGGTCGGGTCCAGGGCGTCCACCGTGATCGCCGGGACCTCGGCCGTCTCCCCGGTGCGGCCGTCCACCGCGTACGAGCCCTCCGCTCCCATGGTCACCACCGCGACCGGCACCTTCTCCGCGAGGGCGCGGGCCGCGGCGCGCGGACACTCGGTCCGGGTGTAGCGCATCGCCTCGCCCGCGTTGGGCAGGAAGGCCTCGCAGTGGCCGAGGTCGGGCAGGGCGTCCAGGTCCCAGCGCCCGGTGTCGTCCCAGCCGACATCGGCGAAGATCCGCGAGCCCCGGCGGGCCGCCTCGGCGACCCACCCCTCGCCCGGGCCGGCCGCGAGCGAGGCGACGGCGGCGCGGGTCTGCGGAGGACACCAGGGGAAGGGGCCCGGGCCGGTGGGGGGCGGGGCCTCGTGGCCGTGGGAGACCATCGTGCGCTCGCCCTCGTAGGCCATGGAGACGGTGACGGGGCTGTGCCAGCCGGGGACGGTCCGCGACATCGACAGGTCGATGCCCTCGCCCTGTTCGAGGGCGTCCCAGCAGTACTCGCCGTAGTGGTCGTCGCCGAACGCGGCGGCCAGCGAGGTGCGCAGGCCGAGCCGGGCCAGGGCGGTGGCCATGTTGGCGACGCCACCGGGGCTGGACCCCATGCCGCGCGCCCAGGACTCCGTACCGCGCACGGGGGCGGAGTCGAGGCCGGTGAAGATGATGTCGAGGAAGACCGTGCCGGTCAGGAAGACGTCGCAGGCCGGGTCTTGGGGATCGCGCAGCGGGCCCAGCGGGTCCAGCTTGCCCGGGCGGATGGTGCGGCTGTCCCGACTGGTCACGATGTGCTCCCCGTTGAAGTGTCGTTTCTGTGTTTGCGGTGCAGGGGTGGAAAGCTGCGAGCCCTGCCCGTGTCCGACAGGAACGAAACCCAGTGTGACGCACCTCACCGCGCGCACATGCCCGGTCACGCCCCGCACCGGACGGGAAGCCGGCCGGCACGGGGGCGGCGGACAGCGGGGCGGCGGACAGCGGGCGGCGGGCGGGCCTACGGGCGCTTGGGCACGGGAACCCGTACGAGGTCCGCCGCGATCGTCAGCTCGCCCTCGAAGCCGGCCGCGCGGGCCTCGCGTTCGAACTCCGACGGGTCGGGGTAGCGCTGCGAGAAGTGCGTCAGCACCAGGTGCCGCACGCCCGCGTCCCGGGCGACCCGGGCCGCCTGGCCCGCGGTGAGGTGGCCGTGGTCGCTGGCCAGCGCGGCGTCGGCTTCGAGGAAGGTCGACTCGATGACCAGCAGGTCGCAGCCCTGCGCCAGCTCGTCCACCCCGGGGCACAGCCGGGTGTCCATGACGAAGGCGAACCGCTGCCCGGCCCGGTGCTCGCTGACGTCCTCCAGGGAGACCTCGCCCAGCCGCCCCTCGCGCTGGATCCGGCCCACGTCCGGGCCCTTGATCCCGTGTCGCGCGAGCAGCTCCGGAACCATCCGGCGCCCGTCCGGCTCGGTCACCCGGTAGCCGAAGGACTCCACCGGGTGCGAGAGCCGCCGCGCCTCCAGGCGGTACGGGGGCCCGTCGGCCAGGGTCCCGTCCCGCTCCACCGGCTCCTCGCGCAGCCGGACCGTCTCCCGGTAGGCGGTGGCGTAGCGGAGCCGGTCGAAGAACTTCTGCCCCGAGGCCGGGTAGTGCGCGGTCACCGGGTGCGGGACCCGGTCGAGGTTGATCCGCTGGATCACCCCGGCCAGGCCGAGGCTGTGGTCACCGTGGAAGTGGGTGACGCAGATGCGGTTGATGTCGTGCGCGGCGACCCCGGCCCGCAGCATCTGGCGCTGCGTGCCCTCGCCCGGGTCGAAGAGGATGCCCTCGCCGTCCCAGCGCAGCAGGTAGCCGTTGTGGTTGCGGTGCCGGGTGGGTACCTGGCTGGCGGTGCCCAGGACCACGAACTCTCGTACGGACACGCGCTATCCGGGGGGCCACTGGAGGCCGCGGCCGCCGAGGACGTGCGCATGGGCGTGGAAGACGGTCTGCCCGGCTCCGGCACCCGTGTTGAAGACGACCCGGTAGCCGTGCTCCACGATCTTCTCGTCGGCCGCGACCTGCCCGGCCTCGCGCAGTACGTCGGCGGCGATGGCCGGCTCGGCGGCGGCGAGGGAGGCGCCGTCGGGGTAGTGCGCCTTGGGGATGACCAGGACGTGCGTCGGCGCCTGCGGGTTGATGTCGCGGAAGGCGACGGTCGTCTCGGTCTCGCGGACCACGGTCGCCGGGATGGTACCCGCGACGATCTTGCAGAACAGGCAGTCCGCCTGCGGTTCCCCGGCCATGGCCGTGCCTCCCGTGTCGTTGATCGGTCGGGGCATCGTAACCGCCCGCCCGCCGGCCGTCGGGCTCGCCTGTAGCGGACTACGACCAGCGGCCGGTGCGCGCCAGCAGGACCGCGGTGGCGGCCGTCCCCGCCGTCGAGGTCCGCAGCACCGAGCGGCCCAGCCGGTACGGGTGGGCCCCGGCCCCGGCGAAGGCGGCCAGCTCCTCGGGGGACACCCCGCCCTCGGGGCCGACGACGAGCACCACGGAGCCGGCGGCGGGCAGCGGGGCGGTCGCCAGGGCCTGCGAGGCGGTCTCCCGGTCCTCGTGGAGCACCATGGCCAGGTCCGCCCCGGCCAGCAGCGCGGCGACCTGCTTGGTGGACAGGGCCTCGGCCACGTCGGGGAACCGCACCCGGCGGGACTGCTTGCCCGACTCCCGGGCGGTGGCCCGCCACTTGGCGAGGGACTTCGCCCCGCGCTCCCCGCGCCACTGGGTGATGCAGCGGGAGGCCTGCCACGGGACGATGGCGTCGACGCCGGTCTCCGTCATCGTCTCGACGGCGACCTCGCCCCGGTCGCCCTTGGGCAGCGCCTGCACCACGGTGATCCGTACGGCCGGCTCGGGCTCCTCGGCGGTCGCGGTGACGGAGACGACCAGGCGGTCCTTGCCCTCCGCCGCCTTGACGACGGCGTCCGCCCAGTGCCCCCGGCCGTCGGTGAGGACGAGCTCCTCCCCCGGGTTCAGCCGCTTGACCGACACCGCGTGCCGCCCTTCGGGGCCGTCCAGCACGAACTCGGGCCCCACGGGGACCTCTTCGACCACGAACACGGGGGCCGTCATGACGCTCTCCTCATCTGCAACACCTTCAACGCGCTCTGCGCCTGGGCCAGCTCGGCCGCCAGCACCTCCACCAGCTGTCCCGCGGGCAGGGCCCGCGCCAGCCGGTGCGCCTGCCCCGCCCACAGGGCCATGCCCTGCGGGTCACCCGCCGCGGCGGCCGCCGCGCGCAGCCCGGCGGTGATGTGGTGGACCTGCGGGTAGGCGGCCGGAGCGTACGGTCCGTGCTCCCGCATGAAGCGGTTGACCAGACCCCGGGCGGGGCGGCCGGAGAAGGCCCGGGTCAGTTCGGTGTGCCCGAACAGCGGGTCGGTCAGGGCGTTCTTGTGCAGGGGGTGCGCGCCGGACTCCGGGCAGACCAGGAAGGCCGTGCCGAGCTGCGCCGCCTCCGCCCCCGCCGCGAGCACCGCCGCGATCTGCGCGCCGCGCATCAGGCCGCCCGCGGCGGTGATCGGGAGCGCCACGGCCTCGCGCACCTGCGCGACCAGCGCGAGCAGGCCGACGCCCGCCGTGCCGTCGGTCTCCGGGTCGTCGCGGTGGGTGCCCTGGTGGCCGCCCGCCTCGACGCCCTGGACGCAGACGGCGTCGGCGCCCGCGTCCTGGGCGGCGCGCGCCTCGTCGACGGAGGTCACGGTGACGACGGTGTGCGTACCGGCCGCGCGCAGGCGGGCGAGGGCCTCGGGGGCGGGACAGCCGAAGGTGAAGGAGACGACCCGGACCGGGTCCTCCAGGAGGATGGCGAGTTTGGCGTCGTAGCCGTCGTCGCAGGTGCCGATGATGTCCTCTTCGGCGAGCGAGACCCCGTACCAGGCGGCCTCGCCGGCGAGCTGGCCGCGGTAGGCCTCGACGGCGGCGGGGTCGACGTAGCCGGTCTGCGGGAGGAAGAGGTTGACGCCGAAGGGCAGGCGGGTGAGCCCGCGCAGCTGCTTGATCTCCTGGTACATGCCGTCGGCGGTCTTGTAGCCGCCGGCGAGGTAACCCAGCCCGCCCGCTTCGCACACGGCGGCGGCGAGGGCCGGGCCGGACACCCCGCCCGCCATGGGGGCCTGCACGATCGGGTACTGGTGGAGACCGTTCGGTGCGGAGGACATGGACTGCATCGTGCCACGTCCGGCGCACCGCACCGAATCACGGCAATTCGCCTGGCATAGTCCGCTTTCCTGCCCGCGTGAGGGAAGCACGGAGCCCGGTCCGGGGCGTCCCCGGACCGGGCTCGTACAGGCCGTTCGGTGTCGCTCAGCGGCCGTTGAAGGCGTCCTTCAGACGGCTGAAGAGGCCCTGCTGGCCGGGGGCGAACTGGCCGGTCGGGCGCTCCTCGCCGCGCAGCTTCGCGAGCTGGCGCAGCAGGTCCTCCTGCGCCGCGTCGAGCTTGGCGGGGGTGGTGACCTCGACGTGCACGATGAGGTCGCCGCGGCCGCCGCCGCGCAGGTGCGTGACGCCGCGCCCGTGCAGCGGGATCGCCTGGCCGGACTGGGTGCCGGGCCGGATGTCGATCTCCTCCAGGCCGTCCAGCGTCTCCAGCGGGCACTTGGTGCCGAGCGCGGCCGCCGTCATCGGGATGGTGACGGTGCAGTGCAGGTCGTCCCCGCGGCGCTGGAAGGTCGGGTGCGGCAGTTCGTGGATCTCCACGTACAGGTCGCCGGCGGGGCCGCCGCCGGGGCCGACCTCGCCCTCGCCCGCGAGCTGGATCCGGGTGCCGTTCTCGACGCCGGCCGGGATCTTGACCGTCAGGCTGCGGCGGGAGCGGACCCGGCCGTCGCCCGCGCACTCGGGGCACGGGGTCGGGACGACGGTGCCGAAGCCCTGGCACTGCGGGCAGGGGCGCGAGGTCATGACCTGGCCCAGGAAGGACCGGGTGACCTGCGAGACCTCGCCGCGGCCGCGGCACATGTCACAGGTCTGCGCGGAGGTGCCGGGAGCGGCACCCTCGCCCGAGCAGGTGGTGCAGACGACGGCCGTGTCGACCTGGATGTCCTTGGTCGTCCCGAAGGCGGCCTCGTCCAGTTCCAGGTCCAGACGGATCATGGCGTCCTGGCCCCGGCGGGTCCGCGAGCGCGGTCCGCGCTGCGAGGCCTGGCCGAAGAAGGCGTCCATGATGTCCGAGAAGTTGCCGAAGCCGCCGGCTCCGAAGCCGCCGGCGCCACCGCCGCCGCCCGAGGAGGACAGCGGGTCGCCGCCGAGGTCGTAGACCTGCTTCTTCTGCGGGTCCGAGAGCACCTCGTAAGCCGCGTTGATCTCCTTGAAGCGCTCCTGCGTCTTCGGATCCGGATTCACATCCGGGTGGAGTTCACGCGCGAGGCGCCGGAAGGCCTTCTTGATCTCGTCCTGGGAAGCGTCGCGGCGCACGCCGAGTACGGCGTAGTAGTCCGTGGCCACTTACGACTCCGCCAGGATCTGTCCGACGTAACGTGCCACTGCGCGTACCGCTCCCATCGTTCCGGGGTAGTCCATGCGGGTCGGTCCGACCACGCCGAGTTTGGCGACTGCTTCGCCGCCCGAACCGTAGCCGACCGAGACGACCGACGTGGAGTTGAGCCCCTCGTAGGCGTTCTCGTGACCGATGCGTACGGCCATCCCCGACTCACTGGCCTCGCCCAGCAGCTTGAGGAGCACGACGTGCTCCTCAAGCGCTTCGAGCACCGGCCTGATCGTCAGGGGGAAATCATGTCCGAAGCGGGTGAGGTTGGCGGTGCCGCCGATCATCAGCCGCTCCTCCGCCTCCTCGGCCAGCGTTTCGAGGAGCGTCGCCAGGACGGCCTTGACGGTCGCCCGGTCGTCGTCCGCCTCGAAAGACTCCGGAAGGTCCTGCACGAGCTGCGGCACGTCGGTGAACCGTCGGCCGACGACCCGGCTGTTGAGCCGTGCCCGCAGATCGGCGAGGGAGATCTCGCCGAAGGGGGTCTGGGTGTCGACGAGCCGCTGCTCGACCCGCCCGGTGTCCGTGATCAGTACGAGCATCAGCCGGGCCGGGGCCAGCGACAGCAGCTCGACGTGCCGGACGGTGGAGCGGGTCAGCGAGGGGTACTGGACGACGGCGACCTGCCGGGTGAGCTGCGCGAGCAGCCGCACGGTGCGGCCGACCACGTCGTCGAGGTCGACGGCGCCGTCGAGGAAGTTCTGGATCGCCCTTCGTTCGGGCGTGGACAGCGGCTTGACCCCGGCGAGGCGGTCGACGAAGAGGCGGTAGCCCTTGTCCGTGGGGATCCGGCCCGCGCTGGTGTGGGGCTGGGCGATGTAGCCCTCCTCCTCCAGCACGGCCATGTCGTTGCGCACGGTCGCGGGCGAGACGCCGAGCCGGTGCCGCTCGGTGAGGGCCTTGGAGCCGACCGGCTCCTCCGTTCCGACATAGTCCTGGACGATGGCGCGCAGCACTTCGAGTCTGCGTTCACTGAGCATCGCGCACACCTCCGGATGCGGTCGGTCGGTCATCGGTCGGTCATCGGTCGGTCACGATCGGTCGTCGATCGCTCCCGGCGGACCGGTCGCGGCCGGGTCACCCCGGGCCCTTCCGGCCCTTCGTTGGCACTCTGAGCACCCGAGTGCCAGAGAACCCCCGGTCAGTGTACGGGTGGGCGGTACGCCCCGGGCAAGGGCGGCCCGCCAGGGTAGCGTCGCCGCATGGACGTACGTTGGGAAGAGGCGGGCTGGGAACGGCTGACCGGACGGGTCGGGCGCAGACGGCTTCCGGTGTGGGACTGCACGGTGGGACTGGTGGTGGGAGACGAGTCGGTGCTCCTGGTCGACCCCGGTTCGTGCGTGCGCGAGGGGGCCCTGGTGCGGTCGGAAGCGGAGCGGCTGACCGGCCGGAGCGTGACCCATATCGCATTCACCCACGGACATTTCGACCACGTGCTGGGCTCTCCCGCCTTCGCGGACGCCGCGTTCTACGGGGCGGTCGGCCTGGACCGGCTCCTGGGGACCCCGGGCGGCCGCGAGGAGCTGTGCGCGAGCGCCTCCCACCACGGTCTGGACGGGGCGGAGGCGGCCGGGTCGGCGGCCCTGCTGCGGGCGCCGGAGCACCCGGTGTCGGACGAGCGGACGCTGGACCTGGGCGGCGCCCGGGTGCTGCTGGCCAACCTCGGGCCCGCGCACTCGCAGCACGACCTGACCGTGCTGGTACCGGGCGAGCGGGAGACGGTGTTCTGCGGGGACCTGGTGGAGGAGTCGGGCGAACCCCAGGCCGGCCCGGACGCGGTGCCCGGCCAGTGGCCCGCGGCCCTGGACCGGCTGCTCGCCCTGGGCGGGGAGGACGCCCTGTACGTGCCGGGGCACGGTGCGGTGGTCGACGCCGCCTTCGTCCGTGCGCAACGCGCCACACTGGCCGCCCGGTTCGGCGTGTCGGAGGCGTGAGCGGGGCCGCTCTCCTATCGTCGGCCGGATGCGTGAGTACTCCCCCGACCTGACCCCGCAGTGGAAGCGCGCCCGGCCCGTGCCCGAGGTGCCCGCCGACCCCGACCTGGTGGTCGAGGTGGCGGGCACCGACTTCTGCGGGGCCGTGGTGGGCTGCGAGGCGGGCACCGTGACCCTGGAGGACCGCTTCGGCAAGCGGCGGGTCTTCCCGATGGAGCCGGCCGGCTTCCTGCTGGAGGGCGCGGCGGTGACCCTGGTCCGCCCCTCGCGGGCGTCCGCCGCGCCCGCCCGTACGGCCTCGGGCTCGCTGGCCGTCCCGGGCGCGCGGGCCCGGGTGGCGCGGGCGGGGCGGATCTACGTGGAGGGCCGCAACGACGCCGAGCTGGTGGAGCGGGTCTGGGGCGACGACCTGCGCGTCGAGGGGGTCGTCGTGGAGTACCTGGAGGGCGTCGACGACCTGCCCGCGGTGGTGGCCGGCTTCGCCCCGGCCCCGGACGCCCGCCTCGGCGTACTGGTGGACCACCTGGTGCCGGGCTCGAAGGAGTCCCGGATCGCGGCGTCCGTGGACGGCCCCGACGTGCTGGTCGTGGGCCACCCGTACGTGGACGTCTGGCAGGCGGTGAAACCGTCCGCGCTCGGCATCGCGGCGTGGCCGGTGGTCCCGCGCGGCCAGGACTGGAAGACGGGCGTGTGCCGGGCCCTGGGGTGGCCCGAGAACACCGGGGCCGCCTGGCGGCACATCCTGTCGCGGGTGACCTCGTACCGGGACCTGGAGCCCGTCCTGCTGGGCCGCGTCGAGGAGCTGATCGACTTCGTCACGGCCCCGGCGTAGGCCCCGCCCGGGGGGCGGGGCCGGCCGGTCAGTCCACCAGGTCCCGGACCACCGCGTCGGCCAGCAGCCGCCCGCGCAGGGTCAGTACCGCGCGGCCGGCCTCATAGGGGGCCGCCTCCAGCAGCCCGTCGGCCAGCGCCCGGCCGGCCGCGGCGAGCCCGGCCGGGGCGAGCAGCGACAGCGGGACGCCGTCTGCCAGGCGCAGCTCCAGCAGGATCCGCTCCACGCGCCGGTCCTCGGCCGACAGCAGCTCGCGCCCCGCGCCCGGGGAGCGCCCCTCGGCCAGGGCCGCCGCGTAGGCGCCGGGGTGCTTGACGTTCCACCAGCGGACCCCGCCGACGTGCGAGTGGGCGCCGGGACCGGCGCCCCACCAGTCGGCGCCGCGCCAGTACAGCTCGTTGTGCAGGCAGCGCCCGGCCTCGGTGGTGGCCCAGTTCGACACCTCGTACCAGGAGTACCCGGCCGCGGCCATGACGGAGTCGGCGATCAGGTACCGGTCGGCGTGGACGTCGTCGTCGGTCATCGGGACCTCGCCGCGGCGGATCCGGCGGGCCAGCTGCGTGCCCTCCTCGACGATCAGGGCGTAGGCGCTGATGTGGTCGGGGCCCGCGCCGAGGGCGGCGGCCAGGGTGGCCCGCCAGTCCTCGTCGGACTCGCCGGGCGTGCCGTAGATCAGGTCCAGGTTGACGTGCTCGAAGCCCGCCGCGCGGGCCTCCGCGACGCAGGCCTCCGGCCGGCCGGGGGTGTGCGTGCGGTCCAGCACCTTCAGGACGTGCTGCTTCGCGCTCTGCATGCCGAAGGAGATCCGGTTGAAGCCGCCCGCGCGGAGCTCCGCGAGGTACGCCGGGTCCACGGACTCCGGATTGGCCTCGGTGGTCACCTCGGCGTCCTCGGCCAGCCCGAACTCGTCCCGGATCGCCGCGAGCATCCGTACGAGGTCCCGCGCGGGCAGCAGCGTGGGCGTGCCGCCGCCCACGAAGACGGTCCGTACGGCCCTGGGGTCGTCGCCGAGCACCTTGCGGGCCAGGCGGACCTCGTCGATCAGGGTGTCGGCGTAGTTCTCCCGGGAGGCGAGCACGCCGCCGGTGCCCCGCAGCTCGGTGGCCGTATAGGTGTTGAAGTCGCAGTAGCCGCAGCGCGTGGCGCAGTACGGAACGTGCAGGTAGAACCCGAGCGGCCGGTCCCCGGCACCCGCCAGGGCGTGCGACGGCAGCGAGCCGTCTTCGGGCATGGGTTCACCGTCGGGCAGTGCGGAAGGCATGGATCCATTGTCCCGCACTGCCCGAAGGTCGTTTACGCGCTCGCCGGCGCGCCCGGTCAGGCCTCGCGGGCGCCCTCGTACATCTCGTCGATGAGGTACTTGAACTCGCGCTCGACGACCGGCCTCTTCAGCTTGAGGCTGGGCGTGAGGTCGCCGTGTTCGACGTCCAGGTCGCGCGGCAGGAGGCGGAACTTCTTGACCGTCTGCCAGCGCTGGAGGCCCTCGTTGAGGGTCTGGACGTACGTCTCGATCAGACGGCTGGTCTCGGGCGCCGCCAGGACCTGTGCGTACGTCTTGCCCTCCAGGCCGCTCTCGGCCGCCCAGACCAGGATCGACGGCTCGTCGAGGGCGATCAGGGCGGAGCAGAAGTTCCGGTCGGCGCCGTGCACGACGATGGTCGACACGTACGGGCAGATCGCCTTGAACTGGCCCTCGACCTCGGCCGGGGCGACGTACTTGCCGCCCGAGGTCTTGATCAGGTCCTTCTTGCGGTCGGTGATGCGCAGGTAGCCGTCGGGCGACAGCTCGCCGATGTCGCCGGTGTGCAGCCAGCCGTCGCTCTCCAGCACCTCGGCGGTCTTGTCGGGCTGGCCGTGGTAGCCCTGCATGATGCCGGGGCCGCGGAGCAGGACCTCGCCGTCGTCGGCGATGCGGACCTCGGTGCCGGGCAGCGGCTTGCCGACGGTGCCCGTGCGGTAGGCCTCGCCGGGGTTGACGAAGGAGGCCGCGCTGGACTCGGTGAGGCCGTAGCCCTCCAGGATGTGGATGCCCGCGCCGGAGAAGAAGTACCCGATCTCGGGGGCGAGCGCGGAGGCGCCGGAGACGGCGGCGCGCAGGTTGCCGCCGAAGGCCTCGCGGAGCTTGGAGTAGACGAGCGCGTCGGCGATCTTGTGCTTGGTGGCGAGGCCGAAGGGCGCGGTGGCCTGGCCGGTGCGGCGGAAGTTGTCCTGGGTGACCTTGGCGTACTCGCGGGCGACGCCCACCGACCACTGGAAGATCTTGTACTTGGCGCCGCCGCCGGCCCGGGCCTTGGCGGCCACGCCGTTGTAGACCTTCTCGAAGATGCGCGGGACGGCCGCCATGTAGGTCGGCTGGACGACCGGCAGGTTCTCGATGATCTTGTCGATCCTGCCGTCGACCGCGGTGACGTGGCCGACCTCGATCTGCCCGGAGGTCAGCACCTTGCCGAAGACGTGGGCCAGCGGCAGCCACAGGTACTGGACGTCGTCCTTGGTGATCAGCCCGGTGGCCACGGTGGCCTTGGCCATGTACGACCAGTTGTCGTGCGGCAGCCGGACGCCCTTGGGGCGGCCGGTGGTGCCGGAGGTGTAGATCAGGGTGGCGAGCTGGTCCGCGGTGATGGCCGCGATCCGCTCCCGGACCGCCTCGGGATGCTCGGCGAGGTGCGCGTTGCCGCGCGCCTCCAGGTCGGCGAGGGAGAGCACCCAGCCCTCGGGGTCACCCTCGGCGGGAACCGCGTCGGCCGCCTCCAGGACCACCACGTGGGCGAGGTTCGGCAGGCCGGCCCGGCGCTCGCGCGCCTTCGCCAGCTGGGCCGCGTCCTCGGCGATCAGCACCCGGCTCTCGGAGTCCGCGAGGATGTACGAGGACTCCTCCGCGTTGGTGCTGGGGTAGATGGTGGTGACCGCGCCGCCCGCGCACATCACGCCGAGGTCGGCGAGGATCCACTCGACCCGGGTGTTGGAGGCGAGCGCGACGCGCTCCTCGGAGCGCAGGCCGAGCGAGATCAGACCGCCGGCGATGGCGAAGACCCGCTCGGCCGCCTGGCCCCAGCTGAGCGACTTCCAGTCGTCGGGGCCGCCCTCCGGACCGGCCGCCGGCACGGGGAAGCGGTAGGCCTCCGCGTTCGGCGTGGCGGCGACGCGGTCAAGGAAGAGGGCCGCCACGGTGGGCGGGCGGTTCTCGATCATGGTCTGTGTGTCGCTCACGACATCCTCCGGACCGGTCCACGCGGCAGGGCGTGGGCGTGGGGGCGCTTGGGACGGGCGGGTGGTGCTGGCAGCTTTTGAAACTGGCGAGTAACCATCGAGCAGTGATCAGCGTAGAGGCCGTGCGCCCGCCGCGTAAGGGCTCCCGAGCGGCCGCTTGATAACGAAAAGGGCCCCCATGCGTAGGCATGTGGGCCCTTTTGTCCGACATGGGGTGAGGGTGCTTCTTGACCCGCCCTTGGCGACCGCTTGGTACTGCGGCTCGTGGCAGCTGTCGGTTACCGGCCGGTTACTTCTTCTTGGCGCCGGACTCGTCGCTGGAGAGGACGGCGATGAAGGCCTCCTGCGGGACCTCCACGGAGCCGACCATCTTCATCCGCTTCTTGCCCTCCTTCTGCTTCTCCAGCAGCTTGCGCTTGCGGGAGATGTCGCCGCCGTAGCACTTGGCGAGGACGTCCTTGCGGATGGCGCGGATGGTCTCGCGGGCGATGACGCGGGAGCCGATCGCGGCCTGGATCGGGATCTCGAAGGCCTGCCGCGGGATGAGCTCGCGCAGCTTGGCGACCAGGCGCACGCCGTAGGCGTAGGCGGCGTCCTTGTGGGTGACGGCGGAGAAGGCGTCGACCTTGTCGCCGTGCAGCAGGATGTCGACCTTGACCAGGCCGGAGGCCTGCTCGCCGGTGGGCTCGTAGTCGAGGGAGGCGTAACCGCGCGTCTTGGACTTCAGCTGGTCGAAGAAGTCGAAGACGATCTCCGCGAGCGGGAGGGTGTAGCGGATCTCGACGCGGTCCTCGGAGAGGTAGTCCATGCCGAGGAGGGTGCCGCGGCGCTGCTGGCACAGCTCCATGATCGCGCCGATGAACTCGGAGGGCGCGAGCAGGGTGGCCCGCACGACCGGCTCGAACACGTCCTTGATCTTGCCCTCGGGGAACTCGCTCGGGTTGGTGACGGTGACTTCCTTGCCGTCCTCCAGCACCACCCGGTAGACCACGTTGGGCGCGGTGGCGATCAGGTCGAGGCCGAACTCGCGCTCCAGGCGCTCGCGGACCACGTCCAGGTGGAGCAGGCCGAGGAAGCCGACGCGGAAGCCGAAGCCCAGCGCCGCCGAGGTCTCCGGCTCGTAGACCAGCGCGGCGTCGTTGAGCTGGAGCTTGTCCAGGGCCTCGCGCAGGTCCGGGTAGTCCGAACCGTCGAGCGGGTACAGGCCCGAGAAGACCATCGGACGCGGGTCCTTGTAGCCGCCGAGGGCCTCGGTCGCGCCGTTGTTCAGGCTGGTGATGGTGTCACCGACCTTGGACTGACGGACGTCCTTCACGCCGGTGATGATGTAGCCCACCTCGCCGACGCCCAGACCGTCGGAGGGGGTCATCTCCGGGGAGGAGACGCCGATCTCCAGCAGCTCGTGGGTGGCGCCGGTGGACATCATCCGGATGCGCTCGCGCTTGTTGAGCTGGCCGTCGACGACACGGACGTAGGTCACGACGCCGCGGTACGAGTCGTAGACCGAGTCGAAGATCATCGCGCGGGCCGGGGCGTCCTTCGGGCCGACCGGGGCCGGAACCGTGGCGACGATCTTGTCCAGCAGCGCGTCCACGCCGAGACCGGTCTTCGCCGAGACCCGCAGCACGTCCTCCGGCTGGCAGCCGACCAGGTTCGCCAGCTCCTCGGCGAACTTCTCCGGCTGGGCGGCCGGCAGGTCGATCTTGTTCAGGACCGGGACGATCGCGAGGTCCTTCTCCATCGCCAGGTACAGGTTGGCGAGGGTCTGCGCCTCGATGCCCTGGGCGGCGTCCACGAGCAGGACCGTGCCCTCGCAGGCGGCGAGGGAGCGCGAGACCTCGTAGGTGAAGTCGACGTGGCCGGGGGTGTCGATCATGTTCAGGATGTGCGTGTTGCCCTGCCCCTCACCCTCCGTGGGGGACCAGGGCAGACGGACCGCCTGCGACTTGATCGTGATGCCGCGCTCACGCTCGATGTCCATGCGGTCGAGGTACTGGGCGCGCATCTGCCGCTGGTCGACGACGCCGGTGAGCTGCAGCATCCGGTCGGCGAGCGTCGACTTGCCGTGGTCGATGTGCGCGATGATGCAGAAGTTGCGGATCAGCGCCGGGTCGGTACGGCTCGGCTCGGGCACGTGGCTGGGGATCGCGGGCACGCAGTGTCCTGATTCTCGGGTCGCAGTCGGAAGCGTTTCCGGCTCTCGTCGGATCTTTACGCAGACTCCCATGGTCCCATGGACGGGGCAGTGCGCTCGGTTTGGGCCGGTCGGAGCGCGCCTGGTAGCCTGGGCAGCTGTGTCTCGTATGCCCTCTCAGCTGTCGGGACACAATCCGAAGATCAAACTCTGAACCTGAAAAGGCTCTTTCGTGGCGAACATCAAGTCCCAGATCAAGCGGAACAAGACCAACGAGAAGGCGCGCCTGCGTAACAAGGCCGTCAAGTCGTCGCTCAAGACCGCGATCCGCAAGGCCCGCGAGGCCGTCCTCGCCGGTGACGTCGAGAAGGCCACCGTGGCTTCCCGCGCCGCCGCGCGTGCGCTCGACAAGGCTGTCTCGAAGGGTGTCATCCACAAGAACGCCGCCGCCAACAAGAAGTCGGCGCTGGCCACCAAGGTTGCCACCCTCCAGGGCTGAGCTCTGATGTGAAACGCCGGTAAGGACCCAGCGGGCCCTCTCTCCCGCTCCGGACCGGCTCACCGCGCCGCACGCGGCCTGCGTTCGCCACGCGGGTGCGGCGCACTCCAGCAGTAGACGAAAGCCCCGGCCACCACCCTTCCCCAGGGCGGCGACCGGGGCTTTCGTGCTGCCCGGGGGCGCGGTCAGTGGCGCTGGGGGCGGGCCGCGCGGGCCACGGCGACGACCGCCTTCTCCAGGGCGTACTCGGGGTCGTCGCCGCCGCCCTTGACCCCCGCGTCGGCCGCGGCCACGGCGCGCAGCGCGTCGGAGACGGCGTCCGCCGACCAGCCGCGCATCTGCTGACGGACCCGGTCGATCTTCCACGGCGGCATGCCGAGGTCCCGCGCGAGGTCGCCCGGGCGGGCCCCGCGCGGTGCGGAGGCCAGCTTCCCGATCGCCCGGACCGCCTGGGCCAGCGCGCTGGTGATCAGTACCGGTGCCACCCCGGTGGACAGGGACCAGCGCAGGGCCTCCAGGGCCTCGGCGGCCCGCCCCTCCACCGCCCGGTCGGCGACGGTGAAGCTGGAGGCCTCGGCCCGGCCGGTGTAGTAGCGGCCGACCACGGCCTCGTCGATGGTGCCCTCGACGTCCGCGCACAGCTGCGTCACGGCGCTCGCCAGTTCCCGCAGGTCGCTGCCGATCGCGTCGACCAGGTTCTGGCACGCCTCGGGGGTCGCGGAACGCCCCAGCGTCCGGAACTCGCCCCGTACGAAGGACAGCCGGTCCGCCGCCTTCGTCATCTTCGGGCAGGCGACCTCCCGGGCCCCCGCCTTGCGGGCCGCGTCCAGCAGGCCCTTGCCCTTGACCCCGCCGGCGTGCAGCAGGACCAGGGAGATCTCCTCGTACGGCGCGGCGATGTAGGCCTTGACCTCCTTCACCGTGTCCGCGCCCAGGTCCTGCGCGTTGCGGACGATCAGGACCTTGCGCTCGGAGAACAGCGAGGGGCTGGTCAGTTCGGCCAGCGTGCCGGGCTGGAGCTGGTCGGAGGTGAGGTCGCGCACATCGGTGTCGGTGTCGACGGCGCGGGCCGCCGTCACCACCTCCCGCACGGCACGGTCGAGCAGCAGGTCCTCCTGCCCCACCGCGAGGGTGAGCGGGGCAAGCGGTTCGTCGGTGGGGTTCTTCCTGGTGGCCATCGTCCCCAGCATCCCACGGCCCACCGACAGTCCCCCGCTCCCGGTGCCCGAGAATGGTCGGGTGAACGTGCGACATGTACTGGTCCTGCCCGACCGCGACGCCGCCGAGGAGGTGGCCCGGGAGGCCGCCGACCGCTTCGGCCTGCCCGAGGAACCCCAGTTGGTCCGCGACGCCCTCGCCGGCGAGGACGACGCCGAGGACGCCCAGTGGCTGGTCGTCGTCGAGGACCCGCGGGAACGGCTCGACGCCACCGCGCTGGACGGCCTCGCCGCCGAGTACGAGGGCTGGCTGGAAGCCCCGTAACGGCGGACCGGCGCCTACGCCTTGTGGACGATCTGGACGTCCAGCCCCACTTCCACGCTCGGCCCGATCGCCGCGACGCCGTGCGCCAGGATCGACTGCCAGTTCAGGGCGAAGTCCTCGCGGGGCAGCTCGGCGGTGGACCGGCAGGCCGCCCGCGGCTCCCCCTCCAGGCCCGTACCGGTGCCCAGGTACTGGGTGTCGAGGGTCACGGACCGGCTGACGCCGTGCAGGGTGAGCGCCCCGGCCACCGCCCAGCGGCTGCCGCTGCGGTGGATGAAGCGCTCGCTGTAGAACTCCACCGTCGGGTAGCGGGCGGCGTCGAGGAAGTCCGCGGACCGCAGGTGGTCGTCCCGCATCCGCAGACCCGTGTCGATGCTGGCCGCGTCGATGATGACGTGCATGGAGGAGTCCTCCATGCGCTCGGCTATCCGTACCGCGCCGGCGAAGGTCGTGAACCGGCCGTGGATCCGGGCGAAGCCGATGTGGCGGGCGGTGAACACGATCGACGAGTGCGTCGGGTCGAGTTCCCAGTGCCCGGGCTGCGGCAGCAGCGGCGGCTCCACCGCGTCCAGGATGATCTCCGCCGTGCCGGGCTGCGCCGGGTCCCCCACCAGCGTCGCTCCGTGGAAGGGCGCGTAGCCCTCGGCGGTGACGGAGAGCCGGTACTCCCCCTCCGGCACGGCGGCCGTGAACCCCCCGTAGGGGTCCGTCTCCCCGGTGACGACCCGTCTGCCGATCGGGTCGGTGACCTCGAACTTGGCCTGGCGCACCGGCTGGTGGACCGTGTCGAGCACCCGGCAGCTGAGCAGCCGGGCCGTGGGCGGCAGGGTCAGGGTCGCTGATGTGTGTGAGCCGGCACTTCCGGCCGTCTCCATCCCCCGTCGGCGTCCGAACATGGCTGATGCACCCCCGTGCTGTGTGGACTTGGACCGCTCTGGCGAAGACGCATTCGATCATGCTGTCGGGTTGTGGGCAAACAGAGCGGTGGCGCCCGGTATGCCCGGGCCGGGTCCGCCGCCGTCCGGCCGGAAACGCTCGCATTCCCGCACCGCTCGCGGTGACGGCCACGGAGCCGTCCTCGTCGGTGCGCAGCACGGCCGTCCCACGGGCCTTCAGCTGCGAGAGCGTACCCGGTGCGGGGTGCCCGTAGCGGTTGTCCGCACCGACGGGGACGATGGCGAGCCGTGGCCGGATCCTTTCCAGCAGCCCGGGGTCCTGGTGCGCCGAACCGTGATGGGCCACCTTGAGGACGTCCACCGGCCCCAGCTCCGGATGCTCCCTCAAGAGGGCCTGCTGGGAAGGCGGTTCGAGATCGCCCGGCAGCAGGAGCGTCAGCCCCGCCGTGCGCACCAGCAGGACGACGCTGGCGTCGTTGGGTCCCTCCGGCGGCGGCCCGGAGGCTGACGGCCACAGCACCCGCCACTCCAGCGGCCCGGCCCGGCGCCGCTCCCCCGCACCCGCCGCCACCACGGGCACCCCGGCCGCGGCGGCGAGCCGCCGCACCATCGCGGCCTGCCCGGGCGGCTCTTCCAGGGTGGTGGTCTGAATCACACCGACGGACCGGCCCCTCAGCACCCCGGAGAGCCCTCCGACGTGGTCCGCGTGGAAGTGGGTCAGCAGGAGCAGTGGGACGCGACTCACACCCAGGGCGCGCAGACAGGCGTCCACCGGCGCGGGCTCCGGCCCCGCGTCCACGACGACGGCCGTCCCCGGCCCGGCGGACAGTACGGCGGCGTCCCCCTGGCCGACGGCGCACTGGACGTATCGCCAGTCCGGCGGCGGCCAGCCGGTCAGCGTCCGGGTCAGCAGGGGCGGCCTCAGCACCACGACCAGCAGCAACACCACCAGCCCCCACCGCACCGCCCGCAGCCGCCCGTACCGGACCCCGAACCCGACGACGGCCAGCGTGACCACCCCCAGCAACAGCCCCCCGCCGAGCCCGCCCGGCCAGGGCAGCTCCGCCCCCGGCAGCCGGGCCCCGGTCCGGGCCACGGCGGCGATCCACCCGGCCGGCACCCCGGCGCACCAGGCGAGCAGCTTCGCCGCCCCCATCCACACCGGGGCCATGGCCAGCGCCGCGAAGCCGAGCACCGTGGCCGGCCCCGCCGCGAGCTCCGCCAGCAGGTTGCACGGCACCGCGACGAGACTCACCCGGGCGGAAAGCACGACCACCACCGGCGCGCACACCGCCTGCGCCGCGGCGGCGGCCCCCAGGGCGTCGGCGAGGCGCGGCCGCATCCCGCGCCGCCGCAGGGCCTGCCCCCACCGGGGCCCGAGGGTCAGCAGCGCCCCCGTGGCCAGCACCGAGAGCAGGAACCCGTAGCTCCGGGCCAGCCACGGGTCGTACAGCACCAGCAGCAGCACCGCCCCGGCCAGCGCCGGGATCAGGGACCTGCGCCGCCCGGTGGCGAGGGCGAGCAGGGTCACCGCCCCGCAGGCGGCGGCCCGCAGCACGCTGGGCTCGGGCCGGCACACCGCCACGAAGCCCAGCGTCAGCGCGGCCCCGCCCAGCGCGGTGGCCCGCAGCGAGAGCCCCAGCCGGGGCGCGAGCCCGCTCCGCTCGACGTGCTGCGCCCGGGACGGGGCCCCGATGAGCAGGTACAGCACCACCGTCAGGTTGGATCCGGAGACGGCCAGCAGGTGCAGCAGATCGGTGGCTTCGAACGCCGCGTGCAGATCGGGCGGCACCCGGGAGGTGTCCCCGACCACCAGCCCCGGCAGCAGGGCCCTGGCATCGGCCGGGAGCCCCTCGGTGGCCTCCCGCAGCCCGGCGCGCAGGGTCCCGGCGACGCGCTGCGCCGCATCGGGGCCCCCGCTCACCACGGGCGGGGCGTCCGCCGCCGGACGCAGGAGCGCCACGGCGCGTTCCCCGTCCCGGCCCGGCGCCAGCCGGGCGACCACCGCCACCCGGGTCGACGGCTGGAGCCCGGCCCATCCCGGATGCCCGGCCAGCACCCGTACCGGCGTCCGCACCCGGGTGCGCGTCCCGTCCGGCCCCGTCACCCGGGTCACCACCGCGTCCAGCGCCACCACGGGCGGCCCGCTCCCGCCCCGGGCGGCCCGGGGGTCGGACCCGACGGTGAGCTCCGCGAGGACCCGGGCGTGCTCCCGGGCCAGCCCCGCCACCGGCCCCGCCCGGGCTTCGGCCCGCTCCAGCCCGGCCACCCCCGCCCCGGCGGCCGCGCACAGCAGCGCGGCAGCCGCGGCCACCCCGACCCGCCAGGCCGGCTGCGCCCGGCGACCCGCCGCCAGCAGCAGCACCCCCGCCGCGGCCACCGCGAGCCCCGCCCCGGCGGCGGTCCACCCCACGGGCAGCCCGAGCGCGAGGGCGGCAGCCCCCCAGGCGGCCACCGCGGGCCCCGCCAGCCGCAGGTCCGTCGCCCCTGCCCCCGCCCCGGCCCCCGCCGCCGGCCCGAGCCCGGCCTGCTCCGGCCCACCGCGCGCCACGCCGAGCTCCCCGGGGGCGCTCACGGCCGCACCAGCCCGCGCAGGTCTGCGAACCTGCGCTCGCCGATGCCGTCGACCTGCCGGAGGTCCTCCACACCCCGGAACCCGCCCCGGGCGGTGCGGAAGTCGACGATGTGCCGGGCCAGCACCGGGCCCACCCCGGGCAGTCCGTCCAGTTGCTCCACGGTCGCGGTGGCGAGGCTCAGCGGGCCGGGGCCGGGCGGCCCGCCCCCGGGCCCACCACCCCCCGGAGCGGGCTGCGCGGTGGCCCCCACCAGCACCTGTTCGCCGTCCACCAGCACCCGGGCCAGATTGAGCCCGGTGGTGTCGGTGCCGGGCCGCACTCCTCCGGCGGCGGTCAGCGCGTCCTGGACCCGGGAGCCACCGGGCAGCCGCCGCACCCCGGGCTCCCGGACCTTGCCGCCGACGTCCACCACGATGCGGGTGCCCGCCGTAGCGGACCCGGGCCCCACCGGCACGGCCGATGCCGCTGCCGATACCGGGGCGACCACCGCCGGGGCCGTGACCGCCTGCGGCCGCCCGGACCAGTACTGCTGGGCGGCGAACCCCACGGCCGCGGCCAGCACCACGGCGACGGCGGCCACCGTCCGCGGCTCCACCCCGCACCGGGCCTGCAACCACACCGGCAGCCGCTCCCGCACCCCCAGCCGCCACCCACCCGGAACCCCCGCCCCGGCGGCAACACCCCCGACGCCCTCCCGGACCCCGGCTCCCCCAAAGGCACCGGCAGACGCCCCGGCACCGGCCTCGACGGCACCCCCACCCGGCTCCGGACCACGCGCAGCCCTCTCCACCGGCCGCTCGCCCCCGCCGCCCTCGTCCGGCGGCCCGCCCGCCACCCCCGCCCCCACGGCCCCGGCAGCAGCCCCCGCCGGCTCGGGCCAAGCCCGCGGATAGGCACCCAGCCAGGGCTCCACATCCCCCGGCGGATCGGCCACCCGAACCCCACCGGCCTCAGCCCCCGCACCCGCACCCGCACCCGCACCCGACTCAGCGCCCACCACCCCCGGTGGCGCCGCACCCCCCAACAGAGCTTCGGCACGGCGCCGCAGTACGGCGGGGTCGGGCCCTGCCCGCCTCCGCTCCCGCAGCCGTCCGTCAGAGCCGCGCCACCGCCCCGGCCCGCTGCCGGCAGCGCCAGCCCGGACCCCGGCCCCACCAACCCGGGCCCCGCCACCACCGGCCCCGGCCGCACGGCCCACCACCCCGGCACCGGGGTCAGGCCCCTCACCGCCGGGCGCCCCGTCCACCACCTCGGAGGCCTCGGAGGGCCTCGCCACACGCGCTCGCAAAGTCGTCATGCCCCGACGCTAGGCCCGATCCCCGACCCCCGTTCGGAACCCTCAATTCCGGTGGATGGAGCCCCCATTGTGGATAACCCCGTCACCCGTTCCGGTGATCAGCGGGGCGAAACGACCGCCGCCAGCAGCCCCGGCCCGGTGTGCGCGCCGATCACCGCCCCGACCTCGCTCACGTGCAGTTCCACCAGACCGGGGATCCGCTCGCGCAGCCGCTCCGCGAGCTTCTCGGCCCGCTCCGGCGCCGACAGGTGGTGCACGGCGACGTCGACGCTCCGCGTCCCGGCCCGCTCGACCGCCAGCTCCTCCAGGCGGGCGATGGCCTTCGAGGCCGTCCGCACCTTCTCCAGCATCTCGATCCGCCCGCCGTCCAGCGTCAGCAGCGGCTTGACCGCCAGTGCCGAGCCGAGGAGCGCCTGCGCGGCCCCGATCCGGCCGCCGCGGCGCAGGTAGTCGAGGGTGTCCACGTAGAAGTACGCCGACATCTCCCCGGCCCGCTTCTCGGCGGCGGCGACGGCCTCGTCGACGGAGCCCCCGGCGTCGGCCGCTTCCGCGGCGGCGAGGGCGCAGAAGCCGAGGGCCATCGCGACCATCCCGGTGTCGACGACCCGGACCGGTACGGGAGCCGTCTTCGCCGCGACCACGGCGGCGTCGTAGGTGCCGGAGAACTCGGCGGAGAGGTGCAGGCTGACGATTCCGGTCGCGCCCGCCTCCGCCGCCGCCCGGTAGGCCCGTACGAACTCCTCCGGGCCGGGGCGGGAGGTCGTGACCGACCGGCGTTTCTGGAGGGCCACGGCCAGGCTGCGGGCCGAGATCTCCGTGCCCTCCTCAAGGGCCTGGTCCCCCAGGACCACGGTCAGGGGGACGGAGGTGATTCCGTGCCGCGCCATCGCCGAAGGGGGCAGGTAGGCCGTGGAATCGGTGACGATCGCGACATGGCGGGACATGAGCCGGAGGTTACCGCCACACGCCTCGATCCGGCAGCCCGGACCCTCGCACCCGCCCCTGCGGACCCACCTGGCACCCCGCCCTCAGGTGGTGGCCTCCGGCCGCGGGGCCTTCTGCCAGGGGTGCCGGGCAGCCGGTGCCGCCGGGTTCAGCGCGGCCGGCCGTGACTCCCCGGCCGCACCCCGCGGCTCAGACTGCCCACTGCCCTCGACGCCCGCACCCGCACCCGCACCCGCACCACGCTGCGTCCCGGGCACCGACCCGCCCGCCACACCCGCGTCCACACCCGCGTCCCACGCGGCCGCGGCCGCGGCGAGGTCGTCCACCGACTCCCGTGACCAGTCCCGCAGCGCGCCCGACTCCATCTCGATCTGCTCGGACAGCGCCGTCAGGTCGTCGTCCGCGAACCTGCGCGCACGGTCGCGCGCCGCCCACCGCAGCGAATCCGCGGCCTGCGTGACCTTCGCGGTGCGTTCCCGCAGGTCGGGAAGGCCCTCCGCGATGCGCCGCCGGTCCGGCTCCTGCTCCAGCCGCTTCAGCTCGTCGTCCAGCTCGTGCCCGTGGGCGCTCAGCCGCTCGAAGAGGGAGATCGATTCCTTCAGGGAGGCGTCCGACTGCACCCCCTGGTAGAGCGCCTGCTGCGTGGCCCGCATCGACGTCCGCAGGTCCAGCCGCAGCTGTGCCAGCGCCCCCGTGACCCCGACCTGGCTGAAGCTCTTGGCCTTCAGGGTCGTGTCCTCGACGGTGCGCCGGGCCTGGCTGATCGTCCGGTCAACGCCCCGCTTGGCCGCTCCGACGGCCTTCACCGTGACCCACACACCCAGCCCCAGAAAGGCGAACAGCACCAACAGGGCAAAGATGATCAAAGCGCCCGCCTCCATGAGGTTCCCTTTCGTCCGCCGTCCCCGCTCCCTCCACGGTAAACGCCACGGGCAGGCCAGGGGTTCCAGACGAACCCCCAACCTGCCCGTACGGGATGACCCTCATGACCCGCCGCGGGGGCGGGCCGGTCACCCTCAGATGACGATGTTCACCAGCTTCGGCGCGCGCACGATCACCTTGCGGATCTCGGCCCCGCCCAACGCCGCCACGACGCCCTCGTCGGTGACCGCCAGCTGCTCCAGGTCGGCCTCGGAGATGGTCGGCGGCACCTCCAGGCGCGCCTTGACCTTCCCCTTGACCTGCACCACGCAGGTGACGCTCTCGTCCACCACGTACGCCGGGTCCGCGACCGGGAAGTCCTGGTGGACCACCGAGTCGGTGTGGCCCAGGCGGTGCCACAGCTCCTCCGCGATGTGCGGCGCCAGCGGGGCGACCAGCAGCACCAGCCGCTCGGCGACCGAGCGCTCCAGCGGCCGGCCCGCCTTCGTCAGCGTGTTGTTCAGCTCGGTGATCTTGGCGATGGCGGTGTTGAACCGCAGGCCCGCCATGTCCCCGCCGACTCCGTCGATCGCCTTGTGCAGGGCGCGCAGGGTGTCCTCGCCCGGCTCCGCGTCCACGACGGTGACCGCGCCGGTCTCCTCGTCGACGACGTTGCGCCACAGGCGCTGCAGCAGCCGGTACTGGCCGACCACCGCGCGCGTGTCCCACGGGCGCGAGACGTCCAGCGGACCCATGGCCATCTCGTACAGGCGCAGGGTGTCCGCGCCGTACTCCTCGCAGATCTCGTCGGGCGTGACGGCGTTCTTCAGGGACTTGCCCATCTTGCCGTGCTCGCGCTTGACCGGCTCGCCCTGGTAGAAGTAGGCGCCGTCGCGCTCCTCGACCTCGGCCGCCGGCACGTAGACGCCGCGCGCGTCGGTGTAGGCGTACGCCTGGATCATGCCCTGGTTGAACAGCTTGTGGAACGGCTCGGCCGAGGAGACGTGGCCCAGGTCGAACAGGACCTTGGACCAGAAGCGCGCGTACAGCAGGTGCAGCACCGCGTGCTCGGCGCCGCCCACGTACAGGTCGACGCCGCCGTGCGGCGCGCCCTCGCGCGGGCCCATCCAGTACTGCTCGATCTCCGGGTCGACCAGGGCCGACGCGTTGGTCGGGTCCAGGTAGCGCAGCTCGTACCAGCAGGAGCCGGCCCAGTTGGGCATGGTGTTGGTCTCGCGCCGGTAGCGCTTGACGCCCGCGCCGTCGCCCAGGTCCAGCTCCACGTCGACCCACGCCTCGTTGCGCGACAGCGGGGTCTCCGGCTTGGAGGTGGCGTCGTCGGGCTCGAAGGTACGCGGGGAGTAGTCCTCGACCTCCGGCAGCTCCAGCGGCAGCATCGACTCGGGCAGCGGGTGCGCGACGCCGTCCTCGTCGTAGACGATCGGGAAGGGCTCGCCCCAGTACCGCTGGCGGCTGAACAGCCAGTCGCGCAGGCGGAAGTTGACGGTGCCCTCGCCGATGCCGCGCCCCGCCAGCCAGTCCGTGATGGCGGCCTTGGCCTCGACGACGCCCAGGCCGTCCAGGGAGATGCCCTCACCGGCCGAGTTCACCAGCTTCGCGTCGTGGGCGACGAAGGCGTCGTCCCACTCGGCCGGGTCGGTGCCGCGGCCGTCGGTGGGCTCGACGACGCAGCGGATCGGCAGCTCGAAGGCGCGCGCGAACTCGAAGTCGCGGGCGTCGTGCGCCGGAACGGCCATGATCGCGCCGGTGCCGTAGCCCATCAGGACGTAGTCGGCGATGAAGACGGGGACCTGCTCGCCGCTGACCGGGTTGGTCGCGTACGCGCCGGTGAAGACGCCGGTCTTGTCCTTGGCCTCGGCCTGCCGCTCGACGTCCGACTTCGAGGCGGCCTGCTTGCGGTACGCGTCGACGGCCTCGGCCGGGGTGGCGTAGCCGCCGGTCCACACGGAGTGGGTGCCCTCGGGCCAGGCGGCCGGGACGACGGAGCCGACCAGCTCGTGCTCGGGCGCCAGGACCATGTAGGTCGCGCCGAACAGCGTGTCGGGGCGGGTGGTGAAGACGGTGATCGCGCCCGCGTCACCGACGGGGAAGTCGACGCGCGCGCCCTCGCTGCGGCCGATCCAGTTGCGCTGCTGCAGCTTGATGGCCTCGGGCCAGTCCAGCGCGTCCAGGTCGTCCAGCAGGCGGTCGGCGTAGGCCGTGATCCGCATGTTCCACTGGCTCAGCTTGGCCTTGAAGACCGGGAAGTTGCCGCGCTCGGAGCGGCCGTCCGCGGTGACCTCCTCGTTGGCCAGTACGGTGCCCAGCCCGGGGCACCAGTTCACGGGCGCGTCGGAGGCGTAGGCCAGCCGGAAGCCGTTCAGTACGTCGGCCCGCTCGCCCGCGGTCAGCTCCGCCCAGGAGCGGCCGCCGGGGACCTCACGGGTGCCGTCCTCGAACGCGGCGACCAGCTCGGCGATCGGGCGGGCCTTGTTCGCGTCGGTGTCGTACCAGGAGTTGTAGATCTGCAGGAAGATCCACTGCGTCCACTTGTAGTACTCGGGGTCGATCGTGGAGACCGAGCGGCGCTTGTCGTGGCCCAGGCCCAGCCGGCGCAGCTGGACCTTCATGTTCGCGATGTTCGCCTCGGTCGACACGCGCGGGTGCGTGCCGGTCTGCACGGCGTACTGCTCGGCCGGCAGGCCGAAGGCGTCGAAGCCCAGGGTGTGCAGGACGTTGTGGCCGGACATCCGCTGGTGGCGGGCGAAGACGTCGGTGGCGATGTACCCGAGCGGGTGGCCGACGTGCAGCCCCGCGCCGGACGGGTACGGGAACATGTCCATGATGAACTTCTTGGGCCGGGCGACGACCGCGGGGTCACCGGCCAGGTCACCGCTCGGGTTCGGCGCCTCGTAGGTGCCCTCCGCGTCCCATACGTCCTGCCAGCGTGCCTCGATGTCGGCGGCCATGGCAGCCGTGTAACGGTGCCCCTCGGCCGCCTCGGGGGCCGGGGTGTTCGTCTCGCTCATGATTTCTGAAGCTCCATCGATCGTCTCTGCCGTCTCTGCCTGCCCAAACGAAAAAACCCCTCGCACAGGAGGGGACGCCGCGCCGATGCCGACCGTCTCGAAGGGTCGGTACTGATCAGCGCGGCTCGGTAAGCAGAAGGCGTACGGCACGCATGGCGCCAGGGTACCGCAGCGGCCCCGGCCGTCGCTCGGCCGTTCCGCACAACGAGAAGCGGGGCCCCCCCCCCCGGGGGGCCGCGGCTGACACGCTGGATGGTAAGAGTAATTTTATACAGTCCAGCACCCAGCCAATCACGGGGACTAACAACATTGGTATATACCCGAGC
>NZ_JBIASM010000003.1:160964-369386 GCF_042890765.1 Streptomyces sp. NPDC002032
CCGCCCCCCCCCCCCCCGGCCCCCCCCCCGGGGGGGCCCCCCCCCCCCGCCCCCCCCCCCCCCCCCCCCCCGGGGCCCCCCGCTTCTCTCACTGTGGAGCTAAGGAGAATTGAACTCCTGACCTCCTGCATGCCATGCAGGCGCTCTACCAACTGAGCTATAGCCCCTTGCTTTGCCTGCCGCTTCGGTTTCCCTTGCCGGTTCCCCTTGGCGACGTCCCAAACATTACACGGTCATGGCCCTGGTCCAAAAATCGGTTTCCGTGGAGCCCGAGCCATGCCCGATTTGACCCGCATCGACCGCACTTGCTGTGTTATGCCTTGGCGAACTGGTAGAACCGCTTCAGCGTGCAGTGCTCGTCGAGGAGCCGACCGTAGATCGGCTCGCCCTCCAGCTCCCGGTACGTCTCGATCGGGTCGCCTTTTATGATCAGCGCCCGCGCGCATTCCTCGCACCAGTACTGGTAGTCGGAATGGACCGGATCCATGTCCCGCACGATCGGCGTGCCGTTGTCGCACCAGTCGCACCGCCGCCGGTGTGCACCCATCCGTCAGCGACTCCCTCCCGCGTCGGGCCGTCGTGTCCCCCTCCGGCGGTCCGATTCTGCCATGCCGGTACGGGCCGGGTCAGCAAGCGCAAAGGGAACAAACGCAAGGATCCCGCCCCCTGTTGGGGACGGGATCCTTCACTGTGGAGCTAAGGAGAATTGAACTCCTGACCTCCTGCATGCCATGCAGGCGCTCTACCAACTGAGCTATAGCCCCGCTCTCCGCCGCGCTTCCCCCGTTTCCGGTGTTCTTCGCTGCGAACAAGAAGAACTCTAGCCTGTGACCAGCCGGAAAGTGAAATCCGGGTCCGGGCCGCCCCGGGAAGCCCCGGGCAGCCCCGCGGGAGCCGTGACGGAGCCCGCCGGGAGCCCCTGCCGGAGCTCTCAGTCGTCGTCGCCGAGGACCGGCTCGGGCAGCGTTCCGGCGTTGTGCTCCATCAGCCGCCAGCCGCGCGCGCCCTCGCCGAGGACGGACCAGCAGCAGTTGGAGAGCCCGCCGAGGCCCTCCCAGTAGTGCGACTCCAGGCCCAGCAGGCGGCCGATGGTCGTACGGATGGTGCCGCCGTGGCTTACGACGACCAGCGTGCCGCCCTCCGGCAGCCGGTCGGCGTGCCTCAGGACGACCGGAGCGGCGCGGTCGGCGACCTCGGTCTCCAGCTCGCCCCCGCCCCGTCGGACGGGCTCGCCGCGCTTCCACGCCGCGTACTGCTCGCCGTACTTGTCGAGGATCTCCTCGTGGGTGAGCCCCTGCCACTCGCCGGCGTACGTCTCGCGCAGCGCCTGGTCGTGCTCCACCGGCAGCCCCGTGACGGCGGCCAGCTCGGCGGCGGTGGCGGCGGCCCGCCGCAGGTCGGAGGCGACTATGGCGTCCGGCTTCAGGGACGCGAGCAACCGGGCGGCGCGGCGCGCCTGCGCCACACCCGTCTCGGTCAGCTCGATGTCCGTGGAGCCCTGGAAGCGCCGCTCCAGATTCCACGAGGTCTGGCCGTGCCGCCAGAGGACGATCTTCCTACCGGGCCCGCCCGTGTTGGCCGTGCTCAGAACAGATCACCGTCCAGTTCGTCGTCGCCCGCCGCCTCGCGCAGCTTGGCGTGCTCCTCGGCCTTGCCGAGGGTGAGCTTGGCGTCCTCGGGGAGCTCGATCTCGGGGCAGTCCTTCCACAGACGCTCCAGCGCGTAGAAGACGCGCTCCTCGCTGTGCTGGACGTGCACGACGATGTCGACGTAGTCCAGCAGGATCCAGCGGGCGTCGCGGTCGCCCTCGCGGCGCACCGGCTTGGCGCCGAGCTCCTTGAGGAGGCGCTCCTCGATCTCGTCCACGATCGACTTGACCTGGCGGTCGTTGGGCGCGGAGGCGAGCAGGAAGGCATCGGTGATCGACAGCACATCGCTGACGTCGTACGCGATGATGTCGTGCGCGAGCCGGTCGGCCGCGGCCTGGGCGGCGGCGGTGATGAGCTCGATGGAGCGGTCCGTGGCGGTCACTGGCCATGCTTTCGGGTTGGCGGGCAGATCCTTACAAGGGTCTCATGTACCGCCGACACCGCCCGCGCGGAACGTTCCGCGCGGGCGAATCCGCAGGTCGGGGCCGCCTGTCCGGGGCTCAGGAGGCCTTGTAGTCCTTCCCCAGGGTCACCACGACGTCCGCGTTCACGGTGTTCTCCGCCTTCTTCACGGCCGTCTCCGGCAGGCCCAGCGTCTTGGCGACGCCGACGGCCCGCTCGCGCTGCGCGTCGTCCTGGTAGGTGACCTGCGAGGCGGCCGACGGCCGGTCGGCCTTGCCGCCGTCCACGAAGGCGTAGCCGCCGTTCAGCAGGGCCGCCTTCGCGGCGGCCTGCGCCTTGCCGTCCCCGGTGGCGTCCCGCAGGCCCACGCGCGGGGTCGCCCCGGGCTGGGCCGCCGAGGCGGAGCCGCCGAGGAGTTCCTTGACGACCCTCTTGTTGGCGTCGTCCGTGAGGCCGCCGTCCGGCTTCACGCCGAGCACCTCGGTGCGGTAGGCGCCCTCCTTGGCGTACTCGCCGATGCGCGACAGCAGGGCGCCCAGGCTCTGGGCGTCCAGGCCCGGGTCCAGGATCTGTCCCATGCTCTCGACGGTCGTGGCCGCCGCCTTCGGGTCGCCGGGGATCTTGCGCAGCACGGCGTACAGCACCTTCCCGGTGCGCTCCAGCTGCTTGACCTCCGGCTCGCCCTGGGCCCGGTACGTGGCGTACGCGACGGCCATGGCCCCGGTCAGGCTCTGCTTGGGGCCCTGGCCCACGGCGGGGGTCTTGGCCCGGTCGTCGGCGGGGACGGCGGCGTCCGTGTCGACCTCGATGCCCCCGACCAGCTCGACGAGGCGTTCCAGGAAGGGGGTGTCCAGGCGCCAGGTGCCGCCGATGCGGGTGCCGAGGACCGTGTCGAGGGACTCGCGGGTGCCGAGGGCGCCCTCCTCGACCGATGTGCCGAGGGAGCTGCCGGTCCCGTCCTGCTTCGTGACGCCCAAGGTGTTGGGCAGCAGGACGGTGGCGCCCTGCCGGGCGGTGACGTTGTCGACGAGGAGGGCGGTCGAGCTGCCGCCCCGCTTGGTGTTGCGCAGGTGGACGACGATCATGTCGCGCTTCTGCGCCCCGGCGGCGGCCGCGCTGTCCTTCTTCGACGCGGGACCGTCGAGGAACGGCAGTTTGCCCGCGTACCAGAGGTAGCCGGCGCCGCCCACGACGAACAGGGCCAGGACGACGATCAGCGCGACGGTCCGGTTGCGGCCCCGGCGGCGCGCCTCCTCGCGGCGCTCGGTCCGGCTCTCGGTGAAGGCGAGCCAGTCGATGACATCCTCGGAGTCCTCGTCCGGCTGGTCGATGAAGGCGAACTGCCCGGTCTGGTAGCCCGGGTCCCCGTCCGGCCCGGCGGGGGCCTCCCGGCGCGGTTCGGGCACCTGGGCGGCCGCGAGGGCGGGGGCGGGCGGCGCCGGCTCGGGGGCGGCGTTCTGCTGCGGGATCCACTGCTGCTGCGGCGCGTGGTACTGCTGCTGCCCGGCCGCGCCCTGGTCGTACGGCTGCTGGTAGGGGGGCTCGTAGGGCTGCTCGTACGGCTGCGGGTACGGCTGCTCGTACTGCTGCTCGTACTGCTGCTGCGGGGCGGGCCGGGCGGACTGCGCGGGCACCTGCCCGTACACCGGCCTGCCGTACTCGTCGTAGCCGAGGAGCTGCTGCTGCGCGGCGTACGGGTCGTACGGTTCCTGTGGGTCGCTCACCGCGGGGCCCCTCTCTCCGGAAGCTCAGGCTCCCCGGTACAGCTCACGCTTGTCGATGTAGCGCACCACGCCGTCCGGCACCAGGTACCAGACGGGATCGCCCTTGGCGACGCGCGCGCGGCAGTCCGTGGAGGAGATCGCCAGCGCGGGCACCTCGACCAGCGAGACGCCGCCCTCGGGCAGTCCGTCGTCGGTGAGCACGTGGCCGGGGCGGGTCACTCCGATGAAGTGGGCGAGCGAGAACAGCTCGTCGGCGTTGCGCCAGGTCAGGATCTGGGCGAGGGCGTCGGCGCCGGTGATGAAGAAGAGGTCGGCGTCCTCGTTGAGCGCGCTCAGGTCCCGCAGGGTGTCGATCGTGTACGTCGGGCCGCCGCGGTCGATGTCGATGCGGCTCACCGAGAACTGGGGGTTCGAGGCGGTCGCGATGACCGTCATCAGGTAGCGGTCCTCGGCGGGGGACACGGCCCGCTGGGACTTCTGCCACGGCTCGCCGGTCGGCACGAACACCACCTCGTCGAGGTGGAAAAGGGCGGCCACTTCACTGGCGGCCACCAGGTGTCCGTGGTGGACCGGATCGAACGTCCCGCCCATCACGCCCAGCCGGCGCTTGACCGGGCCCGTAGGCACTTCCTGCTCTCCCATGAGCGCAGAGCCTACTGGCCCGGTGGCACGTCCACGGCGGCCGGACCGGAACCGGGAGGAGCTCTAGCGGTCGCGGTTGAGGCGGGTGGTCACCCACAGCATCAGCAGCAGGATGAAGAGGGCGCCGCCACCGGTCAGGTAGGGGCTCAGGCTGTCGTGGTTGCCACCGTGCTGTTCGCCGCCCTCCGCAGCGAGAACGACCAGGTTGTGGGCGGTGGTGGAGAGGCTCATCAGGCAGGTACCTATCGAGTCGGGGAGCGGGCGGAGACTTCGCTCACATCGTATGCGGGGGCCCGGGGCACGCTCGCGCCGACTCAGGCGTTGGAGAGGATAGACGCACGGCAGCAGGGCCGATCAAGGGGGAGGGCGCCATGGCGGACACGGGATTCGAGAAGGTACCGGCACGCAACCGCAGGAGGTTCCCGGGCATTTCCTCCCGGGCGTACGAGCACCCCGCGGACCGCTCGGCGCTGGTCGCGCTGCGCAAGCTGAGCGGTTTCGACACCGTGTTCAAGGCCCTGAGCGGACTGCTCCCGGAGCGCAGCCTGCGGCTGCTGTTCCTGTCGGAATCGGTGCGGGTGGGCGAGACCCAGTTCCCCCACCTGCACGAGATGCTCCGCGACGCCTGCTACATCCTGGACCTGGAGAAGGTCCCCCAGATGTACGTGCAGCAGGACCCGAAGCCCAATGCCATGTGCATCGGGCTGGACGAGCCGATCATCGTCGTGACGACGGGGCTCGTGGAGCTGCTCGACGAGGAGGAGATGCGGGCGGTCGTGGGCCACGAGGTGGGCCACGCGCTGTCCGGGCACGCCGTGTACCGCACGGTCCTGCTGTTCCTGACGGGCCTGGCGCTGAAGGTGGCCTGGATCCCGCTCGGGACGGTGGCGATCTCGGCGATCGTGACCGCGCTGCGCGAGTGGTTCCGAAAGTCCGAGCTCTCGGCGGACCGGGCCGGGCTGCTGGTGGGGCAGGACGTGAACGCCTCGATGCGCGGCCTGATGAAGATCGCCGGCGGCAACCACCTGCACGAGATGAATGTGGACGCCTTCCTGGCCCAGGCCGAGGAGTACGAGGCGAGCGGCGACCTGCGCGACTCCGTCCTGAAGATCCTCAACATGCTGCCCCGGACGCACCCCTTCCCCACCGTCCGGGCGGCCGAGCTGAAGAAGTGGTCCCAGAACCGGGACTACCAGCGGATCATGGACGGCCACTACCCCCGGCGGGGGGAGGACAAGGACACCTCGGTGACCGACTCCTTCCGCCAGTCCGCCTCGCACTACGCGGACTCGGTGCGCGGCAGCAAGGATCCGCTGATGAAACTGGTCGGCGACATCGCGGGCGGCGCGGGCGACCTCGGCGGCAAGCTGCGCGACCGGTTCGCCGGAGCCGCCACCAGGGATTCCGCGGACGGCAAGGACGGCGGGGAGGGCGGCGGGTCCCCTAAGGAGCCGCGGGGCTGACGGAGCTTCCCGCCCCCGGCGTCGCCGGATCCGAGGTGCCCGGACGCGGGGCTGCCACGGTAGGGGCCGGGGCGGCTGCGGTCGGGCTCACCGGCGGCTGGGCCAGTACGCCGCACAGCCCCGCGGTGCGCCTCGGGTGGCCGCTGGCGTACGGGTCGCTCGCGGGCGGGCCGACGGTGGTGGGCCCGGAGCCGGCCGGCAGCGGCCGGAAGCCCTCCGCGGGCTCGGTGGCGCAGTCCTGCGGGCCCGCCATCACGTAGGCCGAGGCCAGCTCCGTGCGGCGGGCCATGAGGTCGTCCCGGCCGAAGCGCATCCGCAGCTCGCGGCGGACGGTGAAGAGCGAGGCCCCGTCCGCGAGGGACGGGGGGCCGGTCGCCGGGCGGACGGCGTACACGAAAGTGTGGTCGCTCGTGATCTCCAGCACCTCCGGGCTGCGCTCCTCGAAGGCGAGGGTGCCGCTGACCCGGACGCGGGAGTCGGCGATGACGGCCGTACCGGGGTCGAAGCGGACCAGCCAGCCGGTGGCGGCGTGCCGGCCGTCGCCCGAGGGCGAGGCCATGCTCTCGTCGAACTGCGCCAGCTGCCCGGGGTCGAGCAGGACCCGCACCTGCCGGGAGGCGTTGCCGGCGAGCACGTCCGGATCGAGCGAGGACTGCACCAGGTAGTCCTTGGCGATCGACAGCGCGGCGACGACCTGGCTCTCGGTGAAGTGGTGCGTACGGCGGACGGCGGGCAGGGTGATCCCGGCGGCCCCCACCCGGTACTCGGCCGCCGGGCTGCTCTCGTAGAGGTCGACGGGCCGCCCCCCGGGCACCACGGAGGCCGGGGCCAGGGGGATGACGGTGCTGCTGAGCGGCTCGGCGTTGCCGCCCTCCGGGGGCACGTAGGGGTTGCGCAGCCCCAGGTAGACGGCGACCGCGAAGGCGGTGGCGATCAGCAGGACCAGCAGCATGCCCTGGCGGGCGCCGCGGCCCGGGGAGCCCTGGCCGTGGCCCCGGCCGTGGCCGGAGGAGCCGCCGGATGACCAGATGGACCGGCTGCGGACGGCCCGGGCGTGCTCCCCCATGCGTTCCTGGGCGGAGAACTCCTGGAGCCGGGCAGCGCGTACGAAGTCCTCGTCGAACACCACCGAGCGGTACTCGTCGGGGCGCAGTTCGTCATCACCCCCGCCGATGTCCTCGGGGGTGCCGCCTGGTGGATCTCCTGGAACGGCCATCGCTTCTCCCCGCTGTCCCCGCTTCAGAGAAGCCCCCGCTCCGGCACCGGCGAGTGGGGTCGTACCTTCAGGGTTGGCGGCCGACGGGGTACGTAAACGCGCCGACCCCGGTGACTTCCCCGAGCGGCGTACTGGCGGGCGCGGGCGCGGGGTCGGCTTCCCCGGCGGCACTGCGGTAGACGGCGCTGAAGGCCAGCGCGACCATGCCGAGCCCCATCACGACGGCGAGCACCCAGGCGACGGGCCGCAGCCAGGGCGAGCGGCCGCGGTAGGGGCGCAGGCGGCCGCCGTAGGCCCCGTACGGGCCCTCGGCGTAGCCGTAGCCGTACTGGCCCGGCTCCCATCCGGGGTCGTCGATGCCGAACCCGTCGGGGTACCCGTGGTCGTCGTCGCCGGCCCAGCCTCCGGCGACGCGGGCGGCCTCGGCCTCGGCCCGCGCCCGGTCGGCGGCGCGCTGGCGCTCGGCCGCGCTCGGTTCATGGATCTCGGCGTTCCGGACGAAGGCCTCGTCGAACACCACGGAGGCGAAGTCCTGATCCGCGCCTCCGCGGTCGTCTGCATCGTCTTCGGGGGTCCCGTCGTCCGGGAACGGCTTGCCCCCCACGTCGTCCGGCACGGGACCAGCGTAGACCTGGGGGGCCGCTTTGGGCAGGGTGTAAGCCGGAATCCGGCCACACCGCGTACGAGCGGTGGTTACCGCACGTGACCGTCGCCGGTGACGATGTACTTGGTGGAGGTGAGCTCCGGAAGGCCCATCGGGCCCCGGGCGTGCAGCTTCTGGGTGGAGATCCCGATCTCGGCGCCGAAGCCGAACTGACCACCGTCGGTGAAGCGGGTGGAGGCGTTCACGGCGACCGTGGTCGAGTCGACCAGCTGGGTGAAGCGGCGGGCGGCGGCCTGCGAGGTGGTGACGATCGCCTCGGTGTGGCCGGAGGTCCAGCGGCGGATGTGCGCGACGGCCTCGTCGAGGGAGTCCACGACGGCGGCGGCGATGTCGTAGGACAGGTACTCGGCGGCCCAGTCCTCGTCGGTGGCGGGCACCGCGGTGGCCTTGGACTCCTCGGCGTACGAGAGCACCTCGGCGTCGCCGTGCACGGTCACCCCGGCGTCCGCGAGGGCGTCCAGCGCGAGCGGGAGGAAGGCGGCGGCGATGTCGCGGTGCACGAGGAGGGTCTCGGCGGAGTTGCAGACGGAGGGGCGCTGCGCCTTGGAGTTGACGAGGATGTTCACCGCCATGCCGAGGTCGGCCTGGGCGTCGACGTAGACGTGGCAGTTCCCGGTACCGGTCTCGATGACCGGGACGGTGGACTCCTCGACGACGGTCTTGATGAGGGAGGCACCGCCGCGCGGGATGAGCACGTCGACGAGGCCGCGGGCGCGCATCAGCTCGCGGACGGAGTCGCGGGACTCGCCGGGGACGAGCTGGATCGCGTCGGCGGGCAGGCCGGCCGACGCGATGGCGTCGCGGAGGATGCCGACGAGGGCGGTGTTGGAGGCGTAGGCGGAGGAACTGCCGCGCAGGAGGACGGCGTTGCCGGACTTCAGGCAGAGGGCGGCGGCGTCGACGGTGACGTTGGGGCGGGCCTCGTAGATGATGCCGACCACGCCGAGCGGCACCCGGATCTGGCGGATGTCGATGCCGTTGGGGAGGGTGTTGCCGCGGACGACCTCGCCGACGGGGTCCGGGAGGGCGGCGACGTCGCGGACGTCGGAGGCGATGGCGGCGATGCGCTCGGGGGTGAGGGTCAGGCGGTCGATGACGGTCTCGCTGGTGCCGACCGCGGCGGCCTTGGCGGTGTCGACGGCGTTGGCCTCGACGATCTCGGCCGTACGGGCCTCCAGCGCGTCCGCGATGGCCAGCAGGGCCGTGTCCTTGGCGGACCGCGGGAGGGGGGCGATGGCCGCGGCGGCGGCCTGGGCGGCCCGCGCGGTGGCGAGGACGGGCGAGGTGGCGGGGGCGGCGGTGGTGGCGTCGAGCGAGGTCATGCCGCCAGGGTAAGCCCCGCCCGGTCGCTCCCCCGAGGCCCTTCCACCCCCCGAGACGCCCCCCGAGACGCCCCGCCCCGGACGTCGCCCCCGCCCGCCGGCGCGGGCCGGACACCCCCTAGTACGGGTGCACGCCCACCGGGTGGGCCGGGGGCGGGCCGTAGCCCTCCGCCACGCGCTGGTGGTAGGTGGCGCGGTCGATGACCTCCAGGCCGACGATCTCCCACGGCGGCAGCTGCGCCGAGGACCGGTGCTCCCCCCACAGCCGCAGCGCGACGGCGGCCGCGTCGTGCAGGTCGCGGGCCTCCTCCCAGTACCGGATCTCCGCGTGGTCGTCGGCGTACCGGCTGGTCAGCAGGAAGGGATGGTCGTGCGCGAGCTGCTCCAGTCCGCGCCTGACCTCGGACAGCGGCGCCGGCTTGCCGGAGACGCTCAGGGTGATGTGCCACAGCCGGGAGGCGTCCCCGTCGTCCGGGCCGTCGCCCCCGCGCCGGTCCCCGTCCCCGTACTGGTCCCCCGTGCCGACGCTGGTCAGCGCTCGTCTCACCAGCCGCCTCCTGTCTGCGCTACGCGTGCCCGCCCCTCACAGTTGACCAGTCCCCGGCCCCCCGCGCGGCGGTTTTGCCGAACCTCAGCCCTGGAGCAACACCAGATCGTCCCGGTGGACGACCTCCCTCTCGTACGCGGGTCCGAGCTCGCGCGCCAGCTCGCGCGTGGAGCGGCCGAGCAGCTGCGGAAGTTCCTTCGCGTCGAAGTTGACGAGCCCGCGGGCGACGGCCCGGCCGTCGGCGGAACGCAGTTCGACGGGGTCGCCCGCGACGAACTCGCCCTCGACCCCGGCGATCCCGGCGGCCAGCAGCGAGCTGCCGCGTTCGGTGACGGCGCGCACGGCGCCGTCGTCGAGCACGAGGTGCCCCTGCGGGGTCGACGCGTGCTGGAGCCACAGCAGCCGGTCGGCGGAGCGGCGCCCGGTGGCGTGGAAGTGGGTGCCGGTCAGCCGGCCGGCGAGGGCGTCGGCGGCCTGGCTGGCGGAGGTGAGGACGACGGGGATCCCGGCGGCCGCGGCGATCCGGGCGGCTTCGACCTTGGTGACCATGCCGCCCGTGCCGACCCCGGCCTTGCCCGCGCTCCCGATGGAGACGTGCGCGATGTCCTCGGGGCCGCGCACCTGGTCGATGCGGCTGGTGCCGGGCAGGGACGGGTCCCCGTCGTAGAGGCCGTCCACGTCGGAGAGGAGGACGAGGAGGTCGGCACGGACCAGGTGGGCGACGAGTGCGGCCAGCCGGTCGTTGTCGCCGAAGCGGATCTCGTCGGTGGCGACGGTGTCGTTCTCGTTGACGACGGGCAGCGCGCCCATGGTCAGCAGCTGGTCCAGGGTCCGGTACGCGTTGCGGTAGTGCGCGCGCCGGCTGGTGTCGTCGGTGGTGAGCAGGACCTGGCCGACGCGGATGCCGTAGCGGGCGAAGGAGGCGGTGTACCGGGCGACGAGGAGGCCCTGCCCGACGCTGGCGGCGGCCTGCTGACGGGCGAGGTCCTTGGGGCGGCGGGCGAGGCCGAGCGGGGACAGGCCGGCGGCGATGGCGCCGGAAGAAACCAGCACGATCTCCTTCTCCCCGCCGCTGCGGGCCTTGGCCAGGACGTCGACCAGCGCGTCCACGCGGTCGGCGTCGAGTCCGCCCGCCGCGGTGGTCAGGGAGGAGGAGCCGACCTTGACCACGATCCTGCGGGCGTCCACGACACCTTGCCTAGCCGTTGACACGTCTTTCCCCTCACCAACCGACCGATCCGTCCGACCGGCTCAATCTACGGGGTCGCGCGCCACGGCCGCCCGCCGGTTTCAGACCGTGGACGAGGGCCGCCGCGCGGCGGCGTCGGGCGCGGGGCCGGTTCCCGTGCCGGGGATGAGGATCTTGCGCGAGAGCAGGAAGGTGAAGGGGATGGCCACGACGGCTGCGACGAGCGGCGCGATGCGGGTGTCCATCCCGGCCCAGGTGACGAGCCCGTAGAGGCCGGCGGACTGGATCACGTAGTTCGTGACGTTGGTCAGCGGGAAGAGCAGGAACTTCTTCCAGGTGGGCCGGGTGCGGTAGGTGAAGTAGGTGTTCATGAAGAACGACCCGATCATCGACAGCACGAAGGCCAGGGTGTACGCGGCGAAGTACGGCATCCAGGGGTGGAGCAGCAGGTAGATGCCGAAGAAGGTGGCGGTGTTGACCCCGCCCACCAGGGCGAAGCGGAAGATCTGCCCGAGCTGCTCGCGGCGGCCGCCGCCGGGGGCGGTGCCGCTGTCGCCGGGGGTGAGGTCGGTCATCGGTGGCTGCGCTCCGCGATCACGGCTTCGGAGGCCTCGGGCATCCGCTCGGCGGTGACGCCGTGCGCCTCCTTGACCAGGAAGTGCGGGCGGCGCTTGGTCTCGTAGTAGATGCGGCCGATGTACTCGCCGATCAGGCCCAGCATGATCATCTGTACGCCGCCGATGCCGGCGATCATCGCGACGAGCGTGACGTAGCCCGGCGAGTCGATGCCGTTGGTGATCGCCATGGCGGTGATCCACAGCGCGTACAGGACGGTCAGGCCGACGAGCGACACGCCGAGCCAGATCCCGATCCGCAGGGGCCGGTTGTTGAAGGAGATCAGCCCGTCCATGCCGTAGTTCAGCAGGGAGCCGAACTTCCACTTCGTCTCGCCGGCCTCGCGCTGGGCGTTCTGGTAGTCGAAGTGGACGGTGTCGAAGCCGATCCAGGAGAAGAGGCCCTTGGAGAAGCGGTTGTACTCGGGAAGGGCGAGCAGGGCGTCGACGGCCGGCCGGGAGAGCAACCGGAAGTCGCCGACCCCGTCGGTGAGCTCGACGTCGACCCAGCGGTTGACCCCGCGGTAGTAGAGGCTGCTGAGGGCCGAGCGGAGCTTCTTGTCGCCCTCGCGGGTCCGGCGGGCGATGACCTGGTCGTGACCCTGCCGGTAGTGCTCCAGCATCGTGGCGATCAGCTCCGGCGGGTGCTGGAGGTCCGCGTCCATGATCACCACGGCGTCACCGGTGGCTTCCTTGAGCCCGGCGAGCATGCCCGCCTCCTTGCCGAAGTTCCGGCTGAAGGAGACGTACCGCGTCTGGTCCCCGTACGCGGCGGCGATCGTTCGGAGTTTGGCGAGGGTTCCGTCACGACTGCCGTCGTCGACGTAGCAGACCTCGTACTCCACGGGCAAGGTGTCAAGGACCCTGCGGATCTCCGCGTCGAAACTATCGATGACGGCTTCTTCGTTGTAACAAGGGACAACTACGGACAGCTTGGTCATGACCACTTCCTGCTGGGTCCGAACGGGTGATTGTCGACGACCGGACCCGCCACTCACCTCTTCCTCAGAAGTATGCACGCCGGGGGTCGGCCTGCCGGAGTCGCGTGCTGTACACGGTAGCTTTGACTGGATAAGCGGAATGGAACAAAGGGATCGAGGTGCACGTGCCTGACGTCTCCGTGGTCGTCATCGTCTACAACGACGCAGAGCGTCTGCCGACAGCCGTCCAGTCGGTTTTGGACCAGACCCTGCGCGGGGTCGAAGTCGTGATCGTGGACGACTGCAGCAAGGACCGGTCCTTCGCGGTCGCCCAGGAGCTCGAAGCGGCGCATCCGGGCCGGGTGCGCGCCTTCCGGCTGCCCGAGAACAGCGGGGGGTGCGGCGCGCCGCGCAACCACGGCATCCAGCAGGCCACCGGCACGTACGTGATGTTCCTGGACAGCGACGACGTGCTGGAACGCAACGCCTGCCGGAACATGCTGGCCGCCGCCGAGCGCACCGGGTCCGACCTGGTCTCGGGCATGTGCGTGCGGGTCCACCTCGACAAGCGCTGGAACAAGACCACCGAGTGGTACCCGTGGATCTACGCGCGCACCCGCACGCTGGAGTCGATCACCGAGTACCCGGACCTGCTGGTCTACGACACCCTGTCCACGAACAAGTGCTACCGGCGCGCGTTCCTCCTGGAACAGGGCCTGAGCTTCCCGGTCGGCATCCACTACGAGGACCTGCTCTTCTCCGCGCAGGCGTACGTCGCCGCGCGGCGCATCACCCTCATCCCGAACCACGTCTACTACTGGAACGTGGTCGAGAAGGCCGCCGCCCTGTCGATCAGCAACCGGCGCCACGAGATCGAGAACTTCGTCCACCGGATGGAGATCCACCGCCGCGTCGACGAGCTGCTGGCCGACAAGGGACACACGGCCATCAAGTCCGCCAAGGACGCCAAGTTCCTCAAGCACGACCTGGTGCTGCACCTGCGCGACCTGCCGCTGCTGGGCGACGCGTACCGCCAGGAATTCGCCCGGCTCGCCAACGGCTACCTGGCCGGCATCGACCCGGCCGCGTACGAGAACGTCACGCACCTCCAGGCGATCTGCGCCTACCTGCTGGGCAAGGAGGACTGGGAGAACCTCCTCCCGGCCGCCGACGCGATGACCAACAAGGGCCGGCTGTGCTCCCCGCTCGCCGAGCGCGACGGCCGCGTCTACTGGTGCGGCCGGCACCTCGACGACGCCGAGGGCCGCCGGATACTGGACGTCACCGACCAGGGCTACCACACGGCGCCGCTGTCCTCCCTGGCCCTGGGCAACCGCCTGACCTCGTACCAGGACGACGGACGCGGCACCGTCACCCTCTCGGGCCGGATCGTGAACCCGCTCGGCCGGATCAAGGCCGAGAGCCCGCTGAAGGCCACCCTGGAGTTCAGGGCCCGGCGTCAGATCGGGGTCCGCTCCTTCAGCTTCCCGGTGACGGAGGTGCGCCACGCGGGTGACACGATCGAGTGGAGCACCACCGCCGACGTGGCCTCCACCGTCCGCCCGCTCGGCATCATCGACGCCGTCTGGGACGTCCGCCTGAAGCTCACCGCGGGCGGCGACCGGATGACCACGCGCGTCTCGGTCGGCGGCGTCGACATGGAGTCGGCGGCCCGGCTGCGGGTGCGCCCGCGCCTGACCCGCCTGGTCTCCGACCGCTTCGAGCCGGAGATGACCAAGAAGGGCAACCTCTCCTACGTCCTGACCGCCGAGGGCCGGGCCGCCGTCCGCACCCAGGCGCTGCTCAACAACGCGATGCACGGCAAGGCCGCCGGAGTCGTCAAGCGCAGCCTGCGCCGGGCCCTGCGGGCCCGCCGCAACATCGGCTCGGGCGAGCAGAAGGTGAAGGTCTACCACGAGGTCTTCTCGAAGCTGCCCGTCAAGAAGGGCACGGTCGTCTTCGAGAGCCACATGGGCAAGCAGTACAGCGACAGCCCCAAGGCGATCTACGAGGAGCTCGTCCGCCAGGGCGCGCCCTTCGAGGCGATCTGGTCCTACGCGGGCGGCAAGCCCGCCGGCTTCCCCAAGGAGGCCACCCTGGTGCGCCGCTGGAGCTGGGCCTACCTGCGGGCGCTGGCCCAGGCCGAGTACTGGGTCGACAACCAGGGCTTCCCGCTGGCGCTGGCCAAGCGCCCCGGGACCACGTACATCCAGACCTGGCACGGTTCGGCGCTCAAGCGGATGGGCTTCCACGAGCCCCGCACCAAGGCGCAGGGCAAGGCCGGCCAGGACCGGTTCCAGGCGGCGGTCAACCGCTTCGACCACTTCCTGATCCGCTCCGAGCACGACGCCCGCACCCTCGCCAAGGGCTTCCGGCTGCGCGACGAGGTGCTGCTGCGCACCGGTTACCCGCGCAACGACGCCCTGGTCGAGGCCCACCGGGCCGAGGCGCAGAGCGGGGAACGGGTGCGCGGGCCGCTCGCCACGGAGCTGGGCATCGACCCGGCGAAGAAGGTGCTGCTGTACGCGCCGACCTTCCGGGCGAACGCGGACGGCACGGTGGAGGGCTTCGAGTTCCCCTTCGACGTGGAGGAGTTCGCGGACCGGCTCGGCGACCGCTTCACGCTGCTGGTGCGCACGCACTACCTCAACAGCGTCTCGCTGCCGCCGTCCGTCGCCGGCCGGGTCCTCGACGTGTCCCGGCACCACGACATCACCCCGCTGCTGGCCCTGGCCGACGGCCTGATCACGGACTACTCCTCCGTGATGTTCGACTACGCGGTGCTGGACCGGCCGATGCTGTTCTTCGCGTACGACTACGAGAAGTACGCGACGGACATCCGCGGCACGTACTTCGACCTGAAGGAGAAGGCGCCCGGTCCGGTGGTGGCCACGGCCGACGAGCTGATGCAGGCCGTCGCCGCCTTCGACGAGGCCGACGCCAAGTACGCCGAGGCCCGCCAGCGCTTCCTCAGCGAGTTCGGCGAGTACGACCGCGGGGACGCCGCCCGCCAGATCGTCGAGAAGTTCTTCACCAGGAGCGGCAAGTGAGCCAGCAGACCGCCACCGAGGGCGGCCGCGACGTCTTCATCGTCTCCAACAGCGTGGACGAGCTCGGCGGCGTGACCACCTGGTCCCACCAGATGGCCCGGCTGCTGAGCGACCGCGGCCACCGCGTGCACATCGTCGGCATCGCGCCCGTCGCCGAGGAGATCCGGCAGAAGCTGCCCGCCGGCCTCCCGTACGGGACGACGACGCTCTACGCGACCCACCCGCCCAAGGCCCGCAGCCTGCACGGCGTCAAGGGCCGCCTCAACGCCCCCGAGCGGCGCCGCCAGGCGGCCCGGCGGGCGCAGATGCGGGCCAAGGCGGAGACGCTGAGCGGGATGTTCCGGGCGGCGCGGCCCGGCGCCGTGGTGATCGTCACCCAGGTCTGGGCGATGGAGTGGGTGGCCCTCTCCGACACCAAGGGGCTCTCCGTCATCGGCATGAGCCACGAGTCCTACGAGGCCAGCCACAAGTCCAGCCGCGCCGAGCGGGTGCGCCGGCACTACGCCGACGTCGACCGGCTGCTGGTGCTCACGCCGGAGGACGCGGACCTGTGGATCCGCTCCGGCATGGAGAACGTCGACAGCATGCCGAACCCGCTGCCCTTCATGCCCGCGGCCCCCGCGCCGCGGAGCGCGAAGGTCGTCGCGAGCATCGGCCGGCTCGCCTTCGAGAAGGGCATGGACCTGCTCCTCGACGCGTGGGCGGACGTCGCCCCGCACCACCCCGACTGGACCCTGCGGATCTACGGGGCGGGCCTGGAGGAGGCCACCCTGCGGGCGCACAGCGCCACGCTCGGGCTGGAGGACTCCGTCGAGTGGATGGGCAGCACCGACGACGTGCTGGGCGCGCTGCGCGGGGCCTCCGTCTTCGCCCAGGCCTCCCGCGCCGAGGGCTTCCCTATCACCCTGCTGGAGGCCATGGCGGCGGGCCTGCCGGTGGCCGCCTTCGACTGCGCCCCGGGCGTACGGGAGATCGTGCGGGACGGCGAGGACGGGCTGCTGGCCCGCCTCGGCAACACCATGGAGCTGGCCGGGCACCTGGACGCCCTGATGTCGGACGCGGCCCGGCGCGACCGGCTCGGCGACGCCGGGTTCGAGAACGTGCGGCGCTACTCCAGCGCGGAGATCACCGACCGGTGGGAGAAGCTGTTCGCGTTCCTGGACCGCTGACCCCGCCCCCCTCGTGACGCGGCCGCCCGCCCCGGACCTGGTCCGGGGCGGGCGGCCGCGTCAGGTCGCCGAGCGGCTCACGCCCTGCGGTTGGCCTCCCAGCCGGCCCAGGCCGAGGTGATCATCTCGCGGACGTCGTGGCGCGCCTTCCAGCCCAGCTCGGCCGCGATCCGGTCCGCCGAGGCCACGACCTTCGCCGGGTCGCCCGGGCGGCGCGGGGTGACCACGGCCGGGTGGGTGTGCCCGGTGAGCTCGTTCATCAGCTCGGTCATCTCCCGCACGGAGACGCCCTCGCCGCGGCCGATGTTGACGGTGAGGTCCTTGTACTCCCCCGCCGCGGCCCACTCCGCGAGCCGGCGCGCGGCCACCACGTGGGCCTCCGCCAGGTCCTCGACGTGGATGTAGTCGCGGATGCAGGTGCCGTCCGGGGTCGGGTAGTCGTCGCCGAAGATGCGGGCGCCCTCGCCGGCGTCGTAGCGCTCGAAGACCATCGGGACCAGGTTG
Source organism: Streptomyces sp. NPDC002032 (assembly GCF_042890765.1). Lineage (NCBI taxonomy): Bacteria > Bacillati > Actinomycetota > Actinomycetes > Kitasatosporales > Streptomycetaceae > Streptomyces > Streptomyces sp. NPDC002032. The sequence continues at coordinate 178,040 of NZ_JBIASM010000003.1, forward strand.
AAGACCCCGGTGTCCGCGAGCTCGGGAGCGGCCGCGCCGGCCACGTTGAAGTAGCGCAGGCAGGCGGTGGAGATGCCGTGGGCCCGGCCCGCGGCCCGGACCAGCCACTCACCGGCCAGCTTGGTCTCCCCGTACGGGCTCAGCGGCAGGCAGGGGGTCTCCTCCGTGACCGACTCCACATCGGGCATCCCGTAGACGGAGGCCGAGGAGGAGAAGAGGAAGTTGCGGATGCCCGCGGCGGCCACGGCCTGGAGCAGCACCGTGAGGCCCTGCACGTTCTCGTGGTAGTAGTACGTCGGCTTCTCGACGGACTCGCCGACCTGCTTCTTGCCCGCCAGGTGCACCACGCCGGTGATGGCGTGCTCGCGCAGGGTCTCGTCGAGCACCAGCTGGTCCAGGACCGATCCGACCACCAGGGGCACGCCCTCCGGGACCCGGTCCTCGCGGCCCGTGGAGAGGTCGTCGAGCACCACCACCCGCTGGCCCGCCTCCAGCATCGCGCGGACGACGTGGGCGCCGATGTAACCGGCGCCACCGGTGATCAGAAAAGTCATGCGTGTCTCCCGAGCTCTAGCGTGACCTGCGCGTGCGGGCGCGGTCGAGGCGGTTGCGTACGAAGGTCAGCGCGCCCCCGGCGCCCGGCGCGAGGCGCAGGGCCAGCGCTCCGGCGGCCGTCCGGTACGGCTGCGCCAGCAGAACACCGTACCGGCTGCTGGGCAGCGCCCGACGGCGGAGCAGCGGGCCGAGGGGGCGCAGCGAGGTGACCAGGGAGCTCCCGTCGCCGCACTCCACGCCCGCCCGGACGTCCCAGGCCTGCATCCCGCGCAGCCCCCGGCGGCGCCCCGTGGCGGCCAGCGCGGCGAGCCGGAAGGGCACCTCGGCGCTCCAGCCGTCCCCGTCGGCGGCGGCGCGCAGTTCCACCGGGCGCACCTCGACGGGCTCCCCGCCCGCCCGGGGCAGGAAGCTCAGCCGCAGGGTCCGCGGCCCGGCCCCGGCGAGGCGCCCGTACAGGTCGCGCACCCGGATCCGGACGGCTCCGCGCCCGGCGGGCCCGGCCTCGACGGCGACGGGCAGCTCCGCGACCGACAGCTGCGCGAGACCGTCCAGCGGGACGGGCAGCCGCGCGCTCCACACCGGCGTTCCGGCGGGGTCCACGGCGTACGGGGGCGGCAGCCGGGGCGGTTCGGCGGCGAGGCCGGTCAGCCGCTCCAGGTCCTCGGGCGGGGTCTCGCCGGCCAGGAGCACGCGGGCGGTCCAGCGGGCCCGGGCGGGGGCGGCGTCGATGTCGGCGACGTCGAAGCCGGCCAGGTAGTCGCGGGTCAGGGTCCACCAGGCGGCCCGGTAGGCCGGGTCGGCGGGGAGCTCGCGCAGGTACATGCGCAGGTCGTAGTCGAGGAACTTGACCTGGCAGGCGCGCCCCAGTTCCGGTGCGGCCGCGGCGAGGTTGCGGGAGGCGGCGGCGTGGGCCTCGACGCGGGAGCGCCAGTTGCCGACGTCGGCGCGGGCCAGGGAGATCGACACCTGGGCGGCGCGGCGGCGCACGTGCCATACGTAGACGAGGTCGCCGACGACCGCGATCCGGGGGGCGGCGGCCAGCACGCGGGAGGTGAAGACGAAGTCCTCGTAGACGAAGCGGCCGTCGGGGAAGCGGATGCCGTGCGCGTCGAGGAAGGCGCGCTCGTACAGCTTGTTGACGCAGAGGGTGTCGCGGACGAGCTCGGGCCGGTCGGCGGGCCGCTCCACGACCTCGCCCGGCGTGTAGAGGCCGGGCATCCAGGGCACGTCGCGCCCCTCGGGCAGCTCACGGCGCACGCACGCGCCGACGGTGACCGGTGCCCGGTGCTCCTCGGCGGCCCGCAGGAGGGCCTCGGCCGCGCCCGGCGGCAGGACGTCGTCGCTGTCGAGGAAGAGGACGTACGGGGCGCTCGCGGCGGCGATGCCGTCGTTGCGCGGGGTGCCGCAGCCGCCGCTGTTGGTCGTGCGGTGCACGACCTTCAGGCGGGGGTGGACGGCGGCCAGGGCGTCCAGCACCGCCCCGGTGCCGTCCGAGGAGGCGTCGTCGACCGCGATGACCTCGGCGACCACCGGCCCCTGGGCGAGGGCCGAGGAAACGGCCTCGCCGACGAGCCCGGCGTCGTTGTACGCGATCACCACCACGCACACCGCGGGGTCCGGGGGACCCGCGGGGTCCGTGGTGGTGTCACTGCTGGAATCGCTGCTGCTCACCCGGAGGATCCTAGGCGAACGGTGTAAGGCCGGGTTCAACTCAGAAGGGGCGGAACTCGTCGTACTCCTGCTGGGAGGCGTCGCCGCGCTTGGCTTCCTTGTCCTTGCGGCGGGTGGTGGCCGGGCGCGGAGCGTCCAGGCGGTGGTCCTCGCCGCGGCGGCCCAGCATCTCGGCGCCGGCCATCATGGTCGGCTCCCAGTCGAAGACGACGGAGTTCTCGTCGGAACCGATCGCGACGCCGTCGCCCGAGCGGGCACCGGCCTTCTTCAGCGCCTCCTCGACACCGAGGCGGTTGAGCCGGTCCGCGAGGTAGCCGACGGCCTCGTCGTTGTTGAAGTCGGTCTGGCGGACCCAGCGCTCCGGCTTCTCGCCGCGCACCTGGTAGACGTCCTCGACCTCGTCGTAGGTGACGGTGAAGCCGGAGTCGTCCACGGCCTTCGGACGGATGACGATGCGGGTCGCCTCCTCCTTGGGCTTGCGGGCGCGGGCCTTGGCGACGACCTCGGCGAGGAAGTAGGAGAGCTCCTTCAGGCCCGTACGGGCGACCGCGGAGACCTCGAAGACCTTGTAGCCGCGGGCCTCCAGGTCCGGGCGGACCATCTCGGCGAGGTCCTTGCCGTCGGGGATGTCGACCTTGTTGAGGACCACGAGGCGGGGCCGCTTCTCCAGGCCGCCGCCGTACAGCCGCAGTTCTTCCTCGATGACGTCGAGGTCGGCGAGCGGGTCGCGGTCCGACTCCAGGGTGGCGGTGTCGAGCACGTGCACCAGCACCGAGCAGCGCTCGACGTGGCGCAGGAACTCCAGGCCGAGGCCCTTGCCCTGGCTGGCGCCCGGGATGAGGCCCGGGACGTCGGCAATGGTGTAGACGGTCGAACCGGCGGTGACGACGCCCAGGTTCGGGACGAGGGTGGTGAAGGGGTAGTCCGCGATCTTCGGCTTGGCGGCGGAGAGCACCGAGATCAGCGAGGACTTGCCGGCGCTCGGGAAGCCGACCAGCGCCACGTCGGCGACGGTCTTGAGCTCCAGGACGACGTCACCGGTGGTGCCGGGGACGCCGAGGAGCGCGAAGCCGGGCGCCTTGCGGCGGGCCGAGGAGAGCGCGGCGTTGCCGAGGCCGCCGCGGCCGCCCTCGGCGGCGACGTAGGTGGTGCCCTGGCCGACGAGGTCGGCGAGGACGTTGCCCTCCTTGTCGAGGACGACGGTGCCGTCCGGCACGGGCAGGATCAGGTCCTGGCCGTCCTTGCCGGAGCGGTTGTCGCCGGCGCCGGGCTGGCCGTTGGTGGCCTTGCGGTGGGGGCTGTGGTGGTAGTCGAGCAGGGTGGTGATGGCCTGCTCCACCACGAGGATGACGTCGCCGCCACGGCCGCCGTTGCCGCCGTCGGGGCCGCCGAGCGGCTTGAACTTCTCCCGGTGAACGGAGGCGCAGCCGTGGCCCCCGTTACCCGCGGCGACGTGCAGCTCGACGCGGTCCACGAAGGTGGTCATGGGTGTTCCTCCAGATACATACGGGAATGTCCCGGGCAGGCCTTGCTGCCCATTAAACGTGTCTATGTGACAACGCGCCGAGGGCGGACCTCTCTTCCCGGCGTGCGCCGGGAAGAGATGAGATCCGCCCTCGGGGTGTTACGAACGCTTCAGATCAGCAGGAGCTGGATCAGGCGGCCGGAACGATGTTGACGACCTTGCGGCCACGGTGCGTGCCGAACTGCACGGCACCGGCCTGCAGCGCGAACAGCGTGTCGTCGCCACCACGACCGACACCCGAGCCCGGGTGGAAGTGGGTGCCGCGCTGGCGGACGAGGATCTCACCAGCGGAAACGACCTGACCGCCGAAGCGCTTCACGCCGAGCCGCTGAGCATTGGAATCGCGCCCGTTCCGGGTGGACGATGCGCCCTTCTTGTGTGCCATGTCTCAGTCCCTCTTACTTCGCAGCCGTGGGGATACCGGTGACCTTGATCGCCGTGTACTGCTGGCGGTGACCCTGGCGACGGCGGTAGCCGGTCTTGTTCTTGTAGCGCAGGATGTCGATCTTGGCGCCCTTGTGGTGGTCCACGATCTCGGCCTGGACCTTGATCCCGGCCAGCACCCACGGGTCGCTGGTCACGGCGTCGCCGTCGACAACGAGCAGGGTCGAGAGCTCGACCGTGTCGCCAACCTTGGCAGTGGAAATCTTGTCAACCTCAACGATGTCGCCGACAGCAACCTTGTGCTGGCGACCACCGCTGCGCACGATGGCGTACACGCGGATCTCTCTCTCACTCGGGACGGATGCTCCTGAAGCCAGCCGCTCACGCGGGCCGGGGCCCGCGGTGATCCGGAATTGGACGAGCGGCCTCTCCCATGGGCGATCCGCTTGCGCGGACGATGCGGGAGGAAGGTGCTCAGGAGCGCGACGCACGCTGAACGGGTAATCGTTCAAGACACGCCGACGGTCTAGGTTACGGGGCTGGTTCCAGGGGGTCAAACCGGGCCCCGCAAGGCCGTGGGCCCCGCCGAGCGGCGGGGCCCACGGTCATGCGGTGGATCAGGCCTCGGTGGGCGCCGAGACCGAGGGCGGGGTCTGCTGCTCCGCCGCCGCGGTCTTCTTCGTCGCCCGCTTGGCCGGGGCCTTCTTGGCCGTCGTCGTCTTCTTGGCGACGGTCTTCTTGGCGGCCGCCGCCTTCTTGGCCGGAGCCTTCTTGGCCGTGGTGGCCGCCTTCTTGGCCGGAGCCTTGCGGGTGGCCTTCTTGGCCGGGGCCTTGGCCTCCTCGGCCTCCGCCCCGGCGGGAGCCTCGGCCGGCGTCTCGGCGGCCTTCTCGGGCTCCGCCTCGGCGACGGCCGGTGCGGCCTCGGCCGCAGGGGCCTCGACGACCACGACGGCCGCCTGCGCCGCGCCTGCCGGGGAACCGGCGGGAGCGGTGGCCTTACGGGTGGCACGGCGGCGCGGACGGGCCGGCGCGGCCTCCGGGGCGGGCTCGGCCGGGGCGACCGGCTCCGGGGCGGGCTCCGCCGCCACGACGGGCTCGGCGACGGGCTCCACGACCGGCTCGGCGACCGGCTCCGCGACGGCCTCGGCGACCGGCTCCGGGGCGGTGGCCTTGCGGGTGGCACGGCGACGCGTACGGCCCTTCGGCGCGGCCTCGGCGCTCTCCACGGCCTCGACGGTCTCGATGACGGCCTCGGTCTGCGGCTCCAGCACCGTGTCGGCCGGCTCGGCGACCGGCTCGGCCTCCACGACCGGGGTCACCGGCGCCTGCGCCGGGGCGGCCGCCCGCTCCGCACCGCGCGGGGCGCCCGCCGGAGCGGTCGCCTTACGCGTGGCGCGACGGCGGTTGCGCCGCCCGCTCAGACCCGCGGCGGCCTCGGCCTCGGCCGCGCTGCCGTAGAGCTCCTCGTCCGCGACGAACGCGGGCTCGGCGAGCGCACGCGGCGCGGCGATCTCGGCGGCCACCTCGGCCTCCGTCTCGCTCTCGCCCTCGAACAGGTCGTCCTCGACGCCCTCGACGACCGTCTCCGGCCCGTGGTCGTGCTCGTGCTCGTGCTCGTGCTCGGCGCGGCCGCCGCGGCGCTTGGAGCGCTTGCCGTTGCCGCCGCCACCGACCACGGTCGGGGTCTCCATGTGCACGATGACGCCGCGGCCGTTGCAGTGGACGCAGGTCTCGGAGAAGGACTCCAGCAGACCCTGGCCCACCCGCTTGCGGGTCATCTGCACCAGGCCCAGCGAGGTGACCTCGGCCACCTGGTGCTTGGTGCGGTCACGGCCCAGGCACTCCAGCATGCGCCGCAGGACCAGGTCGCGGTTGGACTCCAGGACCATGTCGATGAAGTCGATGACGACGATGCCGCCCAGGTCGCGCAGCCGCAGCTGGCGCACGATCTCCTCGGCCGCCTCCAGGTTGTTCCTGGTGACGGTCTCTTCGAGGTTGCCGCCCTGACCGGTGAACTTGCCGGTGTTGACGTCGATGACGATCATCGCCTCGGTCTTGTCGATCACGAGGGAGCCGCCCGAGGGCAGCCACACCTTGCGGTCGAGCGCCTTGGCGAGCTGCTCGTCGATCCGGTACGTCGCGAAGACGTCGACCTCGGAGGTCCAGCGCGACAGCCGGTCGGCCAGGTCCGGGGCCACGTGGTTCACGTAGCCGTGGATGGTCTCCCAGGCGGTGTCGCCGCTGACGATGACCTTCGAGAAGTCCTCGTTGAAGATGTCGCGCACGACGCGGACGGTCATGTCCGGCTCGCCGTACAGCAGGCTCGGCGAGGAGGTCGAGATCTGCTTCGACTTCTTCTGGATGTCCTCCCACTGCTCCTGGAGGCGCATGACGTCACGGCGCAGCTCGTCCTCGCTCGCGCCCTCGGCGGCGGTGCGCACGATGACGCCCGCGTCCTCGGGGACGATCTTCTTGAGGATGGTCTTCAGGCGCGCGCGCTCGGTGTCGGGCAGCTTGCGGCTGATGCCGGTCATCGAGCCCTCGGGCACGTAGACCAGGTAGCGGCCGGGCAGCGAGACCTGGCTGGTCAGGCGGGCGCCCTTGTGGCCGATCGGGTCCTTGGTGACCTGCACCAGGACCGACTGGCCGGACTTGAGGGCGGACTCGATGCGGCGCGGCCCGTTGGCCATGCCGAGCGCCTCGAAGTTGACCTCACCGGCGTACAGGACCGCGTTGCGGCCCTTGCCGATGTCGATGAAGGCGGCCTCCATCGACGGCAGCACGTTCTGGACCTTGCCCAGGTAGACGTTGCCGACGTAGGAGGTGGCCTCCTCCTTGTTGACGTAGTGCTCGACGAGGACGTTGTCCTCCAGCACGCCGATCTGGGTGCGCTCGCCGGCCTGGCGGACGACCATCACGCGCTCGACGGCCTCGCGGCGGGCCAGGAACTCGGCCTCGGTGATGATCGGGACGCGGCGGCGGCCCTGCTCGCGGCCTTCGCGGCGGCGCTGCTTCTTGGCCTCCAGGCGGGTCGAGCCCTTGATGGACTGGACCTCGTCGGAGGAGGTGGACTCGCTGCGCTCGCGCGCCGGGCGCGGCTCGCGGACCTTGACGACGGTACGGACGCCGTCCTCCTCGGCCGCGTCGGCGTCGGTCCCGCCGTCACCGCTGCGACGGCGACGACGCCGGCGGCGCCGGCTGGAGCTGGAGCCGAGGGCCTCTTCGGCCTCGTCCTCCTCGTCCTCTTCCTGCTCGGAAGCCTCGGCCTCGGCCTCGGCGTCCTCGTCGGCGGACTCGTCGAGGTCGGCGGACTCACCGCGGCGGCGGCGCCGGCCACCGCGACGGCGACGGCGCGAGGGGCGCTCGCCGGACTCGTCGTTCTCGTTCTCGTCCTCGTCGAGCTCGGCGGCCTCGGCCTCCTGCTCCTCGTCGACCAGCTCTACGTCGGCCAGCGAGACGGGGCCGGACGGCGCGGCCGGCTGCACGGGCTCGGGGGCGCCACGACGGCGACGACGACGGCCGGCCGGCTGCGCGGCGGGCGCCGGGGTCTGGACCTCGGCCACGGTCTCGGCCTCGGGCTCCTCGTCCTCCTCCGCGCGCACGGCGGCGGCAGCGGCCGCGGCGGCCATCGCGGCCGTCTCGGGGGTCTGGAACATCGGCTCGGCGAAGACCGGGGCCTGGAAGACGGCCACGGCGGGACGCGTGGCGCGGCGGGACGCCCTCGACGGGGACGGGGCGGCGGGCGCCTCGGCCTCGGCGGCCGGCTGCGCGGGGGCGGCCGACGTGGTGGAGCGGGTGGCGCGGCGGCGGCCGCCGCGCTTGGGGGAGTCGACGGCGTCGGCGACGGTCACGGCGCGGCCGGCGGACCGGGGGGCCTCTTCCGCCACGGCGGGGGCCGTCTCGGCGACGGCCTCGGCGGCCGGGGTCTCGACGGCGGCCGGAGCCGTCACGGCGCGGGTGGCACGACGACGGGCACGCGGAGCCGGAGCGGCGGCCGGAGCCTCCTCCTCGACCGGAGCGGCGGCGGGGGCCGTCTCGGCTACGGCCTCAGCGGCCGGGGTCTCGACAGCGGCCGGAGCGGTCACGGCGCGGGTGGCACGACGACGGGCACGCGGGGCCGGAGCGGCGGCCGGAGCCTCCTCCTCGACCGGAGCGGCGGCGGCCGGGGCCGTCTCGGCTACGGCCTCAGCGGCCGGGGTCTCGACAGCGGCCGGAGCCGTCACGGCGCGGGTGGCACGACGACGGGCACGCGGAGCCGGAGCGGCGGCCGGAGCCTCCTCCTCGACCGGAGCGGCCACGACGGCCGGAGCCTCGGGAGCCGCGGCCTCGGCGGCGGGCGCCTCCGGAGCGGCGACGGCGCGGGTGGCGCGACGACGGGCACGCGGAGCCGGGGCGGCGGCGGGGGCCTCTTCGGCGGCGGGCGCCACGGGGGCGGCCTCCGCGACGACGGCCTCGCCGGGCGCGGTGGCCTCTACGGCGACCGGAGCGGCCACCGCGCGGGTGGCACGGCGACGGGCACGCGGCGCGGGGGCGGCGGCCGGAGCCTCCTCCACCACGGGCGCGGCCTCGGCGGCGGGTGCCTCCGGGGCGGCAGCGGCGCCGCCGGGCGGGCCGGCGGGCCGGGAAGCCGCGCGGCGACGCCTGCGCGGGGGCAGGTTGTCGCTGGGGCTGCCACTGTCGGCGGCGGCGGTGTTTTCGTTTTCGGTGTTGAGCATGCGGGGTTCTCCCGTCACGCTCCCGGGCGCCGCGGCTGACATCCGGTCCGGCACGGCTTCGCGTAATGAGCGCGGAGCCGGCCTCCGGGGCGCGTTCGCCACACGGGAGCTGTAGTCCATGGCCGCCGGTTCCGTACGTATGGTCCGTACGGCCTGGCGGAAGTCTTCAGGTCAGTGCGCTGCCCGACCCAGGTGGCTCCCGAGTGCCAGGGCGGCGCGACGACGACGATCCCTACGCGGCGGGACCTTCCGGCGCCTTCGCGTCGGCGGGCACGGCGGCCGTGGGTGGGGCGGCCGTGACAGCCTCGCGGTCGGGCGCGAGCGGGTCGGTCACCGTGCCGGACTCCTCGTCGAAGAGCCCCTGCGCCAGCCTGGTCACCGCTGCGGGGACCGGCGGCGCCAGGTCGGCCACAGCGTGGAGACCGGACAGGACGTCGTCGGGTCGCACGGCAGGTGTCAAATGCCGAACAACCAGCCGCAGTATCGCACAAGCATTGTCCAGCGGCCTATCAGCCTGGACCGGAATGGCTTCCAGGGAGACGACCGCGGCCCGGGTGTCGAAGGTGCGCACGCCGTTCTTGGTGCGGCGCTGCACCTCCACGGACTCGGCGGCGAGGAAGATCCCCACCGCCCGCTCGGCGTCGGCGGGGTCCACGCCCTCCAGGCGCAGCTCCCACACGGAGGCGGTCAGCCGGTCCGCGAGCCCGGAGGTACGGGCTTCGACGGCGTCGATGATGTCGAGCCCGAGCGGCATCGACTCGTCGAGGAGCGCACGGAGCTTCTCGGGGTCGCGGGCCGCGGCGAGCCCGATCTCCAGGTACTCGGCCTCGCTGCCGGTGCCGGTGGGCGCGGCGTTCGCGTACGAGACCCGGGGGTGGGGGGTGAAGCCGGCCGAGTACGCCATGGGCACCTCGGCGCGGCGCAGGGCGCGCTCGAAGGCGCGCTGGAAGTCTCGGTGGCTGGTGAACCGGAGGCGGCCACGCTTGGTGTAGCGCAGTCGGATGCGCTGCACCACCGGTGCGGGAGGCGGGCCTTCGGGCTGTCGCTTGCCCAGTGGTTCTTCTCCTTGTGCGGGGCGTCGCGGCTCGCGCGTCGCCCTGAGTGTCCGTGGGGCCGGGCCGCCGTGCCCTGCCTCCGGCTCACCCCTGCGGTTGCTCGTGCAGGGAGATCTCGGGAGCGGGCGCGGTGCCTACGGCTGTCGTACTACCCAGAGTACGCGCCCGTGACCTCGCCGGTTCCCGGGGCGCCCCCCAGGACAGCGCGCGCCGCACCTCGCCGCGCGCTTCGCGCACGGCGGCCCGGGCGCCGCGCCAGACCTCGCGGACCACGTGTCCCACGGGGGTGGCGACCTGCCGGTAGGCCCAGGCGCAGGGCCGTGCGAAGAGCCCGCGCCACAGCAGGACGAGCCCGCGGCCCAGGGCCCGGCTGACCCGGCCGGCCAGCTGCCAGGCGCCGGCCAGCAGCCGTCCGAGCGGGGCGAGCAGCCAGGCGTACGCCGCCCGGCCGAGCGGGGCGAGCAGGTGGCGGTACGCGCCGACGGCCACCGGCCGGGCGGCGTACCGCCACAGCGCGGCCCAGGGCCACACCAACAGCGCCCGGCCGAGCCACACCAGCGCGGTCCCGATGCCGCGCGCCACCCATGCGGTCCCCTGCCCGGCGGGCACGAGGACGTAGCGCCACAGCGCGGCGCACGGCCGGACGAACAGCGCCGTTCCCACGGCCCGCCCGGCCAGGGCGAGGGCCCGGCCCACCGGCCGGAGCAGGTGGCGGTCCACCGCGCGCAGGGCCCGGCCGAGCCCCTCGGCCAGCGGCCGGAGCAGGTACGTGCCCGCCGCGCGGCCCAGCCACGCCAGGCCCCGCCCGGCGGGCTCCAGTGCGTACCGCCACAGGCCCGCCCACGGCCAGACGAAGACCAGCTTCAGCACGATCACGGCCGCCCGGCCGAGCACGCCCAGGACCGGACGCAGCACCCGCGCGTGGAAGCGGCCCAGCCCCCGCCCCGCAGGCCCGAGGACGCGCCGGTTCAGCAGCCGGGCGACCGCGACGAGCACGTCCCACACCACCCGGACGGGCAGCACCACCAGGACGGCCACGATCTTGACCGGCACCCGCAGGACGCCGACCAGGCATCCTTCGGCGCCGGGCGCGGGCTGCCGCTTCTCCATATCCATGCCGCTAAGGACACCAGAAGCGCCGGGGCCGTTGCGCCGGGCGCAAAAACGGGGACCCCCCGCCGTTGACGGCGGGGGGTCCCCGGGGATCACGCGACCACGGTCACGCGGTCACGGTCACGCGGTCACTTCACGACCGACAGCGGCAGCAGCTTCTGCCCCGTCGGGCCGATCTGGATGTGCGTGTCCATCTGCGGGCAGACGCCGCAGTCGAAGCACGGGGTCCAGCGGCAGTCCTCGACCTCGGTCTCGTCGAGGGCGTCCTGCCAGTCCTCCCAGAGCCAGTCCTTGTCGAGACCGGAGTCCAGGTGGTCCCAGGGCAGCACCTCTTCGTAGGTGCGCTCGCGGGTGGTGTACCAGGCGACGTCGACGCCGTGGGCCGGCAGCGTCTTCTCCGCCGCCTGCATCCAGCGGTCGTACGAGAAGTGCTCGCGCCAGCCGTCGAAGCGGCCACCGGACTCGTACACGGCGCGGATGACGTCGCCGATGCGCCGGTCGCCGCGCGAGAGCAGGCCCTCGACGATGCCGGGCTTGCCGTCGTGGTAGCGGAAGCCGATGGAGCGGCCGTACTTCTTGTCGCCGCGGATCTTGTCGCGGAGCTTGCCCAGCCGGGCGTCCGTCTCCTCGGCCGACAGCTGCGGGGCCCACTGGAAGGGGGTGTGCGGCTTCGGCACGAACCCGCCGATCGAGACCGTGCAGCGGATGTCGTTCTGACCGGAGACCTCGCGGCCCTTGGCGATGACGTTGACCGCCATGTCACCGATCTGGAGGACGTCCTCGTCGGTCTCGGTCGGCAGCCCGCACATGAAGTACAGCTTCACCTGGCGCCAGCCGTTGCCGTACGCCGTGGCGACGGTTCGGATCAGGTCCTCTTCCGAGACCATCTTGTTGATGACCTTGCGCATGCGCTCGGAGCCGCCCTCGGGGGCGAAGGTCAGGCCCGAACGGCGGCCGTTGCGGGTCAGCTCGTTGGCCAGGTCGACGTTGAAGGCGTCCACCCGGGTCGACGGCAGGGACAGGCCCACCTTGTCGTCCGAGTAGCGGTCCGCGAGGCCCTTGGCGATCTCGGCGATCTCGGTGTGGTCCGCGGAGGACAGCGACAGCAGGCCGACCTCCTCGAAGCCGGTCGCCTTCAGGCCCTTCTCGACCATTTCGCCGATGCCGGTGATGCTTCGCTCCCGCACGGGGCGCGTGATCATGCCGGCCTGGCAGAAACGGCAGCCGCGGGTGCAGCCGCGGAAGATCTCCACGGACATGCGCTCGTGGACCGTCTCGGCGAGCGGGACCAGGGGCTGCTTGGGGTAGGGCCACTCGTCGAGGTCCATGACGGTGTGCTTGGACACGCGCCACGGCACGCCGGAGCGGTTCGGCACGACCCGGCCGATGCGGCCGTCCGGCAGGTACTCGACGTCGTAGAAGCCCGGTACGTAGACGTTGCCCGTCTTCGCGAGGCGCAGCAGGACTTCCTCGCGGCCGCCCGGCCGGCCTTCGGCCTTCCAGGCGCGGATGATCTCGGTCATGTCGAGGACGGCCTGTTCGCCGTCGCCGATGACCGCGCAGTCGATGAACTCCGCGATCGGCTCGGGGTTGAAGGCCGCGTGGCCGCCCGCGAGGACGATGGGGTGGTCGACGGTACGGTTCCTCGCCTCCAGCGGGATGCCCGCCAGGTCGAGGGCCGTGAGCATGTTGGTGTAGCCCAGCTCCGTGGAGAAGGACAGGCCGAACACGTCGAAGGCGCCCACCGGGCGGTGGCTGTCGACGGTGAACTGCGGCACCTCGTGCTCGCGCATCAGCGCTTCGAGGTCGGGCCACACCGAGTAGGTGCGCTCGGCGAGGACGCCCTCGCGCTCGTTGAGCACCTCGTAGAGGATCATGACGCCCTGGTTGGGGAGGCCGACCTCGTACGCGTCCGGGTACATGAGCGCCCAGCGGACGTCCGCGCTCTCCCACGGCTTGACGGTGGAGTTGAGCTCACCACCGACGTACTGGATGGGCTTCTGCACATGCGGGAGCAGAGCTTCGAGCTGTGGGAAGACCGACTCGGACATCACGCGACTTTCGTGAAGCGGGCAGGGGGCGACTCTCAAGCGTACCCCGAGGCCCGGTCGCCCCCGCCCACATGATCACTTGAGGGCGGCCCGCAGCCGCGGGTCGGCGGCCTTCGCCCACACGTGCGGGAGTTCGCGTTCGAGGCGGTCGGCGAAGGCCTCCTCGCGGGCGTGCAGCAGGCCCCAGGTGAAGGTCGCCTCGCCCGCGCCCTGCGCCTGGACGGCGAGGCCGAACAGCGCCTCGCGGGCCACCACGCTGTCCTGGTGGTCGCCGAGGAGGCTCTGTACGGACTTGGCGGCCTTGGCCAGCCGCTTCGCCGGCTTGCCGAGGGCGGGCCGGGCGGCCTCGGCCGCGTACCGGGCGCGTTTGGCGGCCTTGCGGGCCCCGTGCAGGGCCAGGTCCCGTTCGTGTCCCGGCTCCATGGCCAGGGCCGCCCGGACCCGGCCCGCGAGCCGTTCGTCGTCGTGCAGAACGGCCTTGGGCAGGACGCTGTCGGCGGCCCGGGCGGCTGCCTTGCGCAGCGGCGGGTCGGCCAGCAGCGCCTCGACGGAGTCCAGCAGGCCGGTGTACCAGTCGGCGTCGAGCGCGGCCAGGGCCTGGAGCCGGGTCTCCTGGCGGCGCCCGGTGTCCCAGATCAGCAGCCGGTCGCGGACCGGGCCGAGGCGCAGGGCGGCCGGGACCTCGTCGAGGCGCTCGCGCAGCCGCCCGGCGAGGACCTCCTGGTCGCGGACCGCCCCGAGTTCGGCGGCCAGCCGGCGCAGCTGCTCGCCGAGCGGGTCGGTGACCTCGCGGTCCAGGACGTCGCGGTAGCTCTTGAAGGCGCTCCGCAGCCGCCGGGTGGCCACCCGCATCTGGTGGACGGCGTCGGGCAGGTCACGGCGGACGGCGGGGTCGAGCGTGACCAGGGCCTCGTACTGGGTGCGCAGGTACGCGAGGACGTGCGCGCCCGCCGACCCGTCGGCGGGGCCCGGGGCGGCCGGGGCGGCGGGTGCGGTGCCGGTCTCGGCGAGGGCGCGCGCCAGTTTCGAGGGGGCGTCGGACACCCGGAGCCCGGCCGTGCGGAACGTGTCCTCGACGGCGTCCAGCAGCGCGGGGTCCGTGCCGTCCGCCAGCTCGACCTCCACCTCGGTCCAGTCGGCGCTGTCGGGGCCGCTTTCGGCGAGGACGGTGTCGGTGGACAGCTCGGCGAGCAGCGCCCCGCCGGCGTCGAGCAGGTGGACCACCTCGCGGGAGGACAGCAGCCGGACCCGGGGCTCCAGCGGTTCGTCCCGTACGCGGGAGCGCAGCAGGGCGGCGAGCTCCTCGGGGACGGTGTCGCCGAGCGGGGCGCGGATCTCGTCGCGGACTCCGGGCGCGACGGGCAGTTTCAGGTGCCAGCCGGCGTCCTCGCCGCCGGTGCGGCGGCGCAGGGTGACCCCGTCGGCGGCGAGCCGGTGGCCGGGCGTGTCGTAGTAGACGGCGTCGAGCTGGACGGTGCCCCGCTCGCTCACCTCGGCGATCCCGGCGGTGCCGGTCAGGTCCGGGAGCCGCCGGCCACCCCCGGCGGTCCCGCCGGATTCGTCGTGGGGTGCGCCGCCGGGTCCGCCGCCGGCCTGCGCGAACTCGAATTTCCGCTCGATCTCCCGCTTGGTGTCCGCCATGAACCGAATCTAGTCCGGAACCGGCGGCGGCCTCCCCGGCGCGGTCAGGCCGACAGGGGGCGCTGGACCCGGACGGACTGGAGCAGCCCGATGGCGACCCACACGGCGAACATCGACGATCCTCCGTAGGACACGAAGGGCAGCGGGAGCCCGGCCACCGGCATGATGCCGAGGGTCATTCCGATGTTCTCGAAGGCCTGGAAGGCGAACCAGGCGATGATGCCGGCGCACACGACGGTGCCGTAGAGCTCGGTGGTCTCGCGGGCGATCATGCAGGCGCGCCAGAGCACGATCCCGAGCAGGACCAGGATCAGTCCGGCGCCGAGGAAGCCGAGCTCCTCACCGGCCACGGTGAAGACGAAGTCGGTCTGCTGCTCGGGCACGAACTGGCCGGTGGTCTGCGAGCCGTGGAAGAGCCCGGAGCCGGTCAGTCCGCCGGAGCCGATCGCGATGCGCGCCTGGTTGGTGTTGTAGCCGACGCCGGCGGGGTCGAGCTCGGGGTTGGCGAAGGCCGCGAAGCGGTTGATCTGGTACTCGTCGAGGATGCCGAGCTGCCAGATCAGGACGGCCCCGGCGGCGCCGGAGGCCAGCAGGCCGACCACCCAGCGGTTGGAGGCGCCGGAGGCCAGCAGCACGCCGAGCACGATGATGACCATGACCATGACGGAGCCCAGGTCGGGCATCAGCATGACGATGCCCATCGGGGCGGCGGCCAGGCACAGGGCCTTCATCACGGTGCGGTGGTCGGGATGCGCCAGGTCGCCCGCGTCCACCCGGGCGGAGAGCAGCATGGCCATGCCCAGGATGATCGTGATCTTCACGAACTCGGAGGGCTGGAGGGAGAACCCGCCGCCGATCACGATCCACGCGTGGGCGCCGTTGATGGTGGCGCCGAGCGGGGTGAGCACGGCGATGATCAGGACCAGCGAGAGCCCGTAGAGGATCGGTACGACCCCGCGCAGGGTGCGGTGCCCCAGGCAGATGGTGCCGATCATCAGCACGATGCCGATGCCGGTGTTCATGGCGTGCCGGAGCAGGAAGTAGTACGGGTCCCCCTGGTTCAGCGAGGTGCGGTTGCGGGTCGCCGACCACACCAGCAGGGAGCCGATGCCGGACAGGGCGAGCGCGGACAGCAGTATCGGCCAGTCGAGCCGGCGCACGACGGAGTCGCGCGCGGTGAGCTTGGCGACCGGCCCGCGCTGGGGCGCGTACCGCGAGACGGAGAACTTGTTGGCGGTCTGCATCGGGGCCTCAGTCCTGCCTGGCCACGGGCGGGGCCGGCGGTCCGGCGAGGGCGGGCGGCGCCGAGTCCTCGGGCGACGGCGGCACGTACGGCCTGATCTCCGGGGAGTCGATGGAGCCGTCGGGCTGGATGGTGGGGAGCTTGGCCTCGGGCTTGAGCAGCAGGGCCTTCTTCGGGTCCTGCTTGCCCGCCATGTCGAGGCCGTAGATGGCGTTGTAGACGTTGCGCACGGCCGGACCGGAGGCACCGGAGCCGGTGCCGCCCTGGGAGATCGTCATCACGATCGTGTAGTCCTCGGTGTACGTGGCGAACCAGGAGGTCGTCTGCTTGCCGTAGACCTCGGCGGTGCCGGTCTTGGCGTGCATCGGGATCTCCTTCTGCGGCCAGCCGCCGAAGCGCCAGGCGGCGGTGCCGCGGGTGGCGACGCCTTCCAGGGCCTCGTCGATCTGGTCCCGGGTCTTGGAGGTCATCGGCAGCTTGCCGTGGGCCTGCGGCTTGATCTCCTCGACCTTCTTGCCGTCGGCGCTGATGACCGCCTTGCCGATGGTCGGGTTCCACATGGTGCCGCCGTTGGAGATGGCCGCGTAGATGGTGGCCATCTGGATCGGGGTGACGAGCGTGTCGCCCTGCCCGATGGAGTAGTTGACGGAGTCACCGGCGCGCATGAGGTTGCCTTCGAGGCAGTTCTCGTAGGACAGCAGCTCGATGTAGGTGCCGCCCTTCTTGCCGGTCTTGCACCACTGGTCCTTGTTGGCCTCCCAGAACTTCTGCTTCCACTGGCGGTCCGGGACGCGGCCCTTCTCCTCGCCGGGGAGGTCGACGTGCGTCTCGGCGCCGAGTCCGAACTGGTGGGCGGTCTTGTAGAAGATGTCCGCGGGGTGGGCGACCGGCTTGAGCGCGCCGTCCTTCTGCCACTGCTGGTGGGCGAGGGCGTAGAAGACGGTGTCGCAGGAGACCTCCAGCGCCTGGCCGAGGGTGATGCTGCCGTGGCCCTGGGACTCGAAGTTCTTGAAGACCTGGCCACCGATGGAGTACGAGCTGGGGCAGGGGTACTCGCCGTCGAACTTGTACCCGGCGTTGACCGCGGCGGTGGTCGGGATGACCTTGAAGATGGAGCCGGGGGCGGCCTGGCCCTGGATCGCCCGGTTCATCAGCGGGACGTTGGACTCCTTGGCGGTGAGCTTGGCGTAGTCCTTTCCGGAGATCCCGCCCACCCACACGTTGGGGTCGTAGGTCGGGTTGGAGGCCATCGCCACGACGCGGCCGGTCTTGGACTCCAGGACGACGATGGCACCGGCATCGGCCTTGTAGGGCACGCCGGTGTTGCGGTCGATCTCCTTGCGCGCCGTGAGCATGGCCTGGTTGAGCTCGTACTCGGCGACGCCCTGCACGCGGGCGTCGATGCTGGTGACCAGGTTGGCGCCGGGGATGGCGGGGTCGTTGGCGGCCTCGCCGATGACCCGGCCGAGGTTGTCCACCTCGTAGCGGGTGACGCCGGCCTTGCCGCGCAGCTGCTTGTCGTAGGTGCGCTCCAGGCCGAAACGGCCGACCTGGTCCGAGCGCAGGAACGGCGAGTTCGTCGTCTTCGCCTTGACGATCTCGTCGTCGGTGACCGGGGAGAGGTAGCCGAGGACCTGCCCGGTGTTGGCGCCGCCGGGGGCCGGGTAGCGGCGTACGGCGGTGGGCTCGGCGGTGATCCCGGGGAAGTCCTCGGGGCGTTCGCGGATCTGGAGGGCCTGCTGGGTGGTGGCCTCCAGGGTCACCGGGATGGGCTGGTACGGGGAGCCGTTCCAGCAGGGCTGCGGGGTCTTGGAGTCGCAGAGGCGGACCTTGTCCATGACGTCCTGCGGCTTCATGTCGAGCACCCCGGCCAGCCGGGTCAGGACGCCCTTGCCCTTGTCCTTTATCTTCATCAGCTCGGTGCGGCTGGCGGAGACGACCAGACGGGTCTCGTTGTCGGCCAGCGGAACGCCGCGGGCGTCGAGGATGGACCCGCGGACGGCGGGCTGGACGACCTGCTGGACGTGGTTGTTCTTGGCCTCGTCGGAGTACTCCTGACCGTTGCGGATCTGGAGGTACCAGAGCCGGCCGCCCAGGGTGAGCAGCAGGGAGAAGACGAGCACCTGAAGGATGACGAGCCGGATCTGCACCCGGGGGGTGCGGCCGGTCTCCGGAATGTTGGTCACGACTGCTCCCCCGTCACAGCTTCTTGACGCTCTTCACGCCCTTGACGCCCTTTATGCGGCCGGCCCGGCCGGCGCGGCCCCGCGCGCTCCTCAGGCGCAGGCCGCCGCGCTGGCTGCCGATGCGCAGCCCCGTCCCGCCGGCCAGCCAGCCGGAGGAGACGTCCTTGCCCTGGGGCGGTCCCCCGCCCGCTTCGACGGCCATCGGGTCGTTCTCCGCGCGCCGGGCCAGGGCCATGATGAACGGCACCGTGAAGGGCGCGAGCAGCAGGTCGTAGAGGGTGGCGGTGAACAGCAGCCCCGCGAGGCCCACGTGCCGGGCGGCGGTGTCTCCGACGAGGGCGCCCACGCCCGCGTACAGCAGGGTGGAGCCGATCGCGGCGGCGACGACGGTGAGCATCGGCCCCCAGGCGGAGCGGAAGCGCCCGTTGTCGGGGCGGACGAGGCCCACCAGGTAGCCGATCAGGCACAGGACGAGCGCGTAGCGCCCGGCGGCGTGGTCGGCGGGCGGGGCCAGGTCGGCGAGCAGGCCGGCGCCGAAGCCGATGAGGACTCCGCCGACGGGCCCGTAGACCAGGGCGAGGGCGACCACCGTCAGCAGGACGAGGTCGGGGACGGCGCCGGGCAGCTGGAGCCGTCCGAGGACGGTGACCTGGATGACGAGCGCGACGGCGACGAGCGTGCCCGAGAGCAGGATCCGGTTGAAACGCATGGTGGTCGGCTCCTACTCGTCGGCCGGCTTGGCGGAGGCACTGGCGGACGCCGACGGGGTCACGGTGACGGTGACGGTCGGGGTGGGCTTCACTTCGGGCTTGGGCGGCAGGACGGCGTCGCGCGGGTCCTCGCGCGGGGGCATGACGACGACGCCGACGATGTCCAGGCGGGAGAACCCGACGAAGGGCCGCACCCACACGGTGCGCGTCAGGTCGCCGCGCGAGGGGTCGACCTTGACGACCTCGCCGATGGGGACGCCGGGCACGAAGGGCTTGTTGCCGCGCGAGCCGAAGGTGACGAGCCGGTCGCCCGGGTTCACCTTGGCCTTGCCGTTGAGCATCTGCACGGACAGGGCGCGGTCGCCCTGGCCGGTGGCGAAGCCGAGTTCGCCGGTCTTCTCCAGGCGGGTGCCGACGGTGAAGTCGGGGTCGTTGGCGAGGACCACGGTGGCGGTGTCGGGACCGACCGTGGCGACGCGGCCGACGAGACCGTCGCCGTTGAGCACGGTCATGTCGCGCTCGATGCCGTCCTTGCTGCCCGCGTCGATGGTGACGGTCCAGGAGAAGCCCTGGGCCGCTCCTATTCCGATGACCTCGGCGCCCTTGATCCCGTACTGTCCGGCGCCGGCCCGCTTGAGCATCTCGTCGAGCTCGCGGATCCGGCTGCGTGTCTGGTCGTCGCTGCCCAGCTTGGTCTTGAGCGCGGTGTTCTCGCGCTCCAGCGTCGCGATCCGGTTGTGGCGCTCACCGGAGTCGCGGACGGCCCCTATGGCGTTGGCGACCGGGTCCACCGCGGTCGCCATGCCCTTCTCGACGGGGCCGAAGACCGCCGCGGCGGCCTGCCGGGCGCCATCGACCGGCGACTCCTCGCCCGCTCTGATGTCCACCGTGATCAAAGCGAACGCGATGGCGATCAGAAGCACCAGGAGCAGCCGGCTCTCTCGTGTGTCCCTCACGTGTGGAGGCCGTGCCTTCCTCGTAGAAACCCATGCGGCGGAGCCGCTCCGGTGGAGCCGGGGCACGCACCGGACTGTGCCTGTATATCAACGATCCGCCGCACGGGCGCGGTAGCACCCGTACGGCGGATCCTTGTGTTCCGCATGCCCCGTTCGCGGGGTTTCGGTCAACGCCGGGGCTGGGCGTCCAGGACCTGCTGGAGGGCTTCGAACTCCTCCACGCACTTGCCGGAGCCGAGGGCCACGGAGTCCAGCGGATCTTCCGCGATGTGGATCGGCATGCCCGTCTCGCGGCGCAGCCGCTCGTCGAGCCCGCGCAGCAGGGCGCCGCCGCCGGTGAGCACGATGCCGCGGTCCATGATGTCGCCGGAGAGCTCCGGCGGGCACTTGTCGAGGGTGGTCTTGACCGCGTCGACGATCGCGTTGACCGGCTCCTCGATCGCCTTGCGGACCTCGGCGGCCGAGATCACCACGGTCTTGGGCAGCCCGGACACCAGGTCCCGGCCGCGGATCTCGGTGTGCTCGTCCTTGTCGAGGTCGTACGCCGACCCGATGGTGATCTTGATCTGCTCGGCGGTGCGCTCGCCGAGGAGGAGCGAGTACTCCTTCTTGATGTGCTGGATGATCGCGTTGTCCAGCTCGTCGCCGGCCACCCGGATGGACTGTGCCGTGACGATTCCGCCGAGGGAGATGACGGCGACCTCGGTGGTGCCGCCGCCGATGTCCACGACCATGTTGCCGGTGGCCTCGTGGACGGGCAGGCCCGAGCCGATGGCGGCGGCCATGGGCTCTTCGATGATGTGCACCTGGCGGGCGCCGGCCTGCGTGGACGCCTCGATGACCGCGCGGCGCTCCACTCCGGTGATGCCGGAGGGCACGCAGACCACCACGCGCGGACGCGCCAGGTACCGGCGCTTGTGGATCTTGAGGATGAAGTACCGGAGCATTCGCTCGGTGATCTCGAAGTCGGCGATCACGCCGTCCTTGAGGGGGCGTACGGCGACGATGTTGCCGGGCGTCCGGCCGATCATCTTCTTCGCCTCGGAACCGACCGCCAGGATGCCACCGGTGTTCGTGTTGATGGCGACCACGGACGGCTCGTTCAGGACGATTCCCCGGCCCCTCACGTACACCAGCGTGTTGGCGGTCCCGAGGTCGATCGCCATGTCACGGCCGATGAACGACATGTTGTTCCCCTTGTTCCCCATGAGGAGCGTCTGGCCTTCCAGTTGATAGCGGCTGCTGTCAGGTCGGCGAGGTGGGTGGGTGGGTGGAGGCCCCATCGTAGTGCCGCACGTACGGACATCGCGCGACGGGACTCCGGCAATCCCGCCGGAACGGATACCCGCCCCCTAGTGGTGACGTCGTGTCCTGTCCAGTCGTTCCCGCTCCGCGCCCGCAATACCGAAGGGCGACCGAAATTACTTCGGTCGCCCCAGGTCATGAGCGCTATATGGCTGATGTCGCGTCAGGAAAGAGTGCTCAGAGAGCGGGGAAGAAGAGCTTCAGTTCCCGCTCCGCGGACTCCTCGGAATCCGAGGCGTGGACCAGGTTCTCCCGGGTGATGCTGCCGAAGTCGCCCCGGATGGAACCGGGCGCCGCGGCGATCGGGTCGGTGGGTCCGGTCAGCTGGCGGACACCCTCGATCACGCGTTCCCCTTCGACCACCAGGGCGACGACCGGACCGCTGGACATGAAGCCCATGAGCGGCTCGTAGAAGGGCCGGCCCACGTGCTCGGCGTAGTGCTGCTCCAGGATGCTCCGGTCGAGCGTACGCAGCTCCAGCGCGGGGATGGTCCAGCCGGCCTTCCGCTCGATGCGGCCGATGATCTCGCCGATCAGGCCGCGCCGGACGGCGTCGGGCTTGAGCAGGACGAGCGTGCGCTGGGTCATGGTGCTAACTCCTTGCGGCATACGGGTGCGGTAGGGCGAATCTACAGGGCCGTTACGGGGAACCGTCACGCAGCGTCAGGAGCGGCGGCCTCCGCCTGGGCGGCCCAGCGCGCCTTGACCGCGTCGATCTTCCGGCCGTAGTGCACGGAGCACCACCACAGGCCCGCGAAGACCGCGCCCAGGAAGAACATCGTCGGCACCACGAAACCGCTCGCGATCAGGCCGACCTGCAGCGCCCAGCCGAGCGGCACCGCGCCGGGACGCGAGAGCATCCCGCACAGCAGCACCGACAGCAGCATGACGACGCCGCAGACCGTCCACACCTGGGCCTGGGTCAGGTCCGGGTCCTTCATGGCCACCAGGCCCGCGAAGCCGACGACGAAGAATTCACCGATCAGCGTGCTCGCGCAGAGCGTGCGCATCGATTTCTCAGCCCCTCTTGAACAGCAGGCGGGCCTCGCCCACCGTGATCACGGAACCGGTCACCAGGACTCCGGCCCCACCGTATTCGGCCTCTTCCTCCGCCAGGGTGACGGCCGCCTCCAGGGCGTCGTCCAGCCTGGGCTCCACCTGCACCCGGTCCGCGCCGAAGACCTCGACCGCTACGGCCGCCAGCTCGTCCGCGCCCATGGCCCGGTGACTGGTGTTCTCCGTGACGACGACCTCCGCGAAGATCGGCTCGAAGGCCTCCAGGACACCCCGGACGTCCTTGCCCTCGCTCGCCGCCACCACGCCGATCAGCCGGCTGAAGCCGAAGGCCTCGGTGACGGCCTCCGCCGTCACCCGCGCCCCGGCCGGGTTGTGCGCGGCGTCCAGGATCACCGTCGGGCTGCGGCGCACGACCTCCATGCGGCCCGGCGAGGTCACCGAGGCGAAGGCCCGGCGCACCGTGTCCGCGTCCAGCTCCCGCGCGTGCTCCCCGCCGACCCCGAAGAAGGCCTCGACGGCGGCCAGCGCCACCGCCGCGTTGTGCGCCATGTGGGCGCCGTACAGCGGCAGGAAGATGCCGTCGTACTCGCCGCCCACCCCGCGCAGGGTCAGCATCTGGCCGCCTACCGCCACCTCGCGGGAGACGACCCCGAACTCCATGCCCTCGCGGGCCACCGTCGCGTCGACCTCGACGGCCTTCTTCAGCAGCACCTGCGCGGCGTCCACCGGCTGCTGCGCCAGGATCACGGTGGCGCCCTGCTTGATGACGCCGCCCTTCTCCTGGGCGATCTCGCCGGGCGTGGAGCCGAGCCGGTCCGTGTGGTCGAGGCTGATCGGGGTGATCACCGCGACGGTCCCGTCGATCACGTTGGTGGCGTCCCAGGTCCCGCCCATGCCGACTTCGACGACCGCCACGTCGACGGGCGCGTCCGCGAAGGCGGCGTACGCCATCCCGGTGAGCACCTCGAAGAACGACAGCCGGTACTCCTCGGCGGCGTCGACCATCTCCACGTACGGCTTGACGTCGTGGTACGTCTCCACGAACCGCTGGGCGTCGATCGGCGCCCCGTCCAGGCTGATCCGCTCCGTCACCGACTGCACGTGCGGGCTGGTGTAGCGGCCGGTGCGCAGCTCGAAGGCGTTCAGCAGGGCCTCGACCATGCGGGCCGTGCTGGTCTTGCCGTTGGTGCCGGTGATGTGGATGGACGGGTACGCGCGCTGCGGCTCGCCCAGGACGTCCATCAGCGCGGCGATGCGACTGACGGACGGCTCCAGCTTGGTCTCGCCCCAGCGCGTGCCCAGCTCCTGCTCCACCTCCAGGAGCGCCTTCGCCACCTCCGGGTCCTGGGGGCGGGAGGGCACCGGATCACCCGTGGGCGGCCCGGCCTGGGCGCGCAGGGTGCGGCTGCCGGCCTCGATCACCGCCAGGTCGGGGTCGCGGTCGGACTCTTGCGCCACTATCTGGTCGAACTCGTCGAAGGAGTCGTCGAGGTGGTCGACGCCGTCACGGTCGGGGATCTCGGGCTGCTGCTCACTCACGGACCCCAGTCTACGGACGAGGACCCCCGGGACTTTCGGCCCGGCCGTTTCGGGACCTTCGGCGACGAAAGCGACCGGATCGTTATGCAAGCCTTGCGGGCAGGAGATTGGGGAACAAATGCCGCAGGCCAGCGCCAACAAGACAGCCTCCAGCCGCGACATAGGCATCGACCTGGGGACCGCGAACACCCTCGTCTACGCCCGCGGGCACGGAATCGTCCTCAATGAGCCGTCCGTGGTCGCGGTCAAGGCGGGTACGACCACCGCCCTCGCCGTCGGCGCCGAAGCCAAGGAGACCATCGGCCGCACCCCGGGTTCCATCACCGCGATCCGCCCCCTCAGGGACGGGGTGATCTGCGACTACGAGGCGGCCGAGGAGATGATCCGGCACTTCGTCCGCAAGGCCGTCCCCGGCCGGCGGCCCCGCACCCGGATGGTGATCTGCGTGCCCTCCGGGGTGACCCCGGTCGAGCGCAGGGCCATCATCCACGCCTCCACCCGGGCCGGCGCCAAGGCCGTCCACCTGATCGAGGAGCCCATGGCGGCCGCGATCGGCGCCGGACTGCCCGTCGCCGAGGCCCGCGGATCGATGGTCGTCGACATCGGCGGCGGCACCTGCGAGGTCGCCGTCATCTCCCTCGGCGGGATCGTCACCTCCCAGTCGCTGCGCGTCGGCGGGGACCGGCTGGACGCGGCGATCACGGACTGGGTGCGCAAGGAGCACGCACTGCTCATCGGGGAGCGCACCGCCGAGGACGTCAAGATCGGCATCGGCTCGGCGTGGCCCGTCCCCGACCGGCCCGAACTGGAGACCCGCACCTTCACCGTGCGCGGCCGCGAGAAGGTGGGCGGCATGCCGAAGACGCTGGAGCTGACCGCTCCGGACGTGCGCGCCGCCCTGGACGAACCGGTCGAGGCGATCATCGCCGCCGTCCGCACCACCCTGGAGGAATGCCCGCCCGAACTGTCCGGCGACGTGATGCAGCACGGCATCGTCCTCACCGGCGGCGGCGCCCTCCTGCCCGGCCTCGACCTGCGCATCGCCTCCGCGACGGGCATCCCGGTCTTCGTCGCGGACGCCCCGCTGGACTGCGTGGCCCTCGGCTCCGGCAAGTGCGTGGAGGACCTGGACACGGTGAACAGCCTGTTCAAGGCATAGGTTCCCGGCATAGGGGGGCGCACGGGAGGGCCCGCGCGGGAGGGGCCTAGCCGCGCGGGAGGGTCGCCACCACCACGTACGCGTCCTCGCCGCGGGTCGCCGTCAGCGCGCCCCCCAGGCTGCGGACGCGCTCGGCCATGCTCGCCGTGCCCGAGCCCGCCGAGACCGGCGCCCGGCCCGGACCGCGGGCCGGGAGCGCGTTGCTGACCGCGATCCGCAGCCGGTCCCCCTCTACGCCGATCGCCACGTCGATGGTCTCGCCGTGCGCGTGCTTGGCGGCGTTCGTCAGGCACTCCTGCACCACCCGGTACACCGCGGCCTGGCGCAGCGGCGACAGCGCGCGTGCGCGCCCGGGTCCATGACGAGCCGTACGGGCGAGCCGGCCCGTCCGCTCTCCCGCGCGAGCTCCGCCAGCCCGTCCACGCCCGGGGTCGCGGCCCGCTCCCCGCGCTGCACGATGATCTCGTTGAGCACCAGGTGCGCCCGCCGCGCGGTGTCGGCCAGCTCCTCGAAGTCCTTCGCGTACGCCGTCTCGCGCGCCCGCACCGAAAGCACCTCGGAGCGCACCGTCAGCAGGGTCAGCTCCCGTCCGACGAAGTCGTGCACGTCCCGGGCGACGGAGGTGCGCTCCTGCTGGACGGCGTTCAGCACCGCCGTCTCGGCGCGCCGGGCCTCCAGCTCGCGCACCAGGTCGTGCCGGTAGGCGGCTATCCCGACGGCCGAGGCGAGCACGCCGATCGGCACCACCAGGCTGAGGAAGGAGCTGAGCGTCTCCGCCCGCGGCTCGGGCCAGCCCGGCAGGCTGAACACCGCGAGCGCGAAGGCCACGTAGCCCAGGGTGGCGAGGATCCCGGCCCGCCGGCCCCGGTAGCGCCCGACGGAGTACAGGGCGAACTGGATCAGGGTCAGCTCGTGCAGCCAGCCGATGAACAGCAGCGAGGTCGCGTACGCCAGCCACGGCATCCGGCGCCGCAGGAGCAGGGTCGAGCAGCCCAGGGTGAGCACGACGGCCGCCGACGGGCCGTTGAGCGAATTGTCGGCGGCGGCCAGGCCCGGCAGGTCCAGGGCCATCAGGGCCAGACAGCCCAGGGCGGTGAGCACGTCCTGTGCCCGCGGTGAACCGGCCCAGCGCTCCGTGAGCCGGCGTCCGGCGGCCACGACCCGGTGGACCGCCGAGGGGGCGGGCTTCGCGTGCATGCCCTCCATCATCCGTGCTCGGCGGCCGGGATCGGATCCGCGAGACGGACATATGAAGTGATATGCGGCACTAAGGATGGCTTCGGACAGGGCCGTCCGGCCCCATCCGCCCGTGACCTTCCGCCCTGCCGGAGCCCGCACCGGAAAGGCCCCCCACCGCCGTCGGCGGTGGGGGGCCTCCCTCGTACGGGCTACGCGGCTACGCGGTCACGCGGTTACGCGGCGGGCAGCGCGTCCAGCTGAGCCTGGATCCGCGCGATGTCGGCCCCGGCCTTGTCCAGCCGTCCCTTGATCTTGTCCACGACGTTGTCGGGGGCCTTGGCCAGGAAGGCCTCGTTCCCCAGCTTCGCCTCGGCCTGCTGCTTCTCCTTCTCGGCGGCCGCCAGGTCCTTGCTCAGGCGCTTGCGCTCGGCGGCCACGTCGATGGTGCCGGACAGGTCCAGCGCGACGGTGGCACCGGCCACCGGCAGGGTCGCCGTGGCGTGGAACTCCTCGCCCTCCGGCTGGAGCCGCAGCAGCTGGCGGATGGCGGCCTCGTGCGCGGCGAGCGCGGTACCGGCCAGGTCCAGCCTGGCCGGGACCTTCTGGCCGGGCTGCAGACCCTGGTCGGCGCGGAAGCGGCGGACCTCGGTGACGACGGCCTGGAGGTTCTCGATCTCCGTCTCGGCGGCCTCGTCGCGGAAACCGCTGTCCTTGGGCCACGCGGCGACGACGAGGGACTCGCCGCCGGTCAGGGTGGTCCACAGGGTCTCGGTGACGAAGGGGACGACCGGGTGCAGCAGGCGCAGCGTGGTGTCCAGGACCTCGCCGAGCACCCGGCCGGAGACCGCGGCGCCCTCGCCGCCCGCGAAGAAGGTGGTCTTCGAGAGCTCGACGTACCAGTCGAAGACCTCGTCCCACGCGAAGTGGTAGAGGGCCTCGCTGAGCTTCGAGAACTGGAAGTCCTCGTAGTAGGCGTCGACCTGCGCGACCGTCTTGTTCAGGCGGGACAGGATCCAGCGGTCGGTCGCCGACATCTTCTCGACCGGGGGCAGCTCGCCCTCGATCGTGGCGCCGTTCATGAGCGCGAAGCGGGTGGCGTTCCAGATCTTGTTGGCGAAGTTCCTGGAGGCCTGGACCCAGTCCTCGCCGATCGGCACGTCGGTGCCCGGGTTGGCACCCTTGGCCAGGGTGAAACGGACGGCGTCGGAGCCGTACTTGTCCATCCAGTCCAGCGGGTCCACGACGTTGCCGAAGGACTTCGACATCTTCTTGCCGCGCTCGTCGCGGACGAGGCCGGTGAGGGCGATCGTCTTGAAGGGCGCCTCGCCGTCCATGGCGTAGAGGCCGAACATCATCATCCGGGCGACCCAGAAGAAGATGATGTCGTGGCCGGTGACCAGGACGTCGGTGGAGTAGAACTTCTCCAGGTCCGGGGTCTTCTCCGGCCAGCCGAGCGTGGAGAACGGCCACAGGCCGGAGGAGAACCAGGTGTCGAGGACATCGGTGTCCTGGGTCCAGCCCTCGCCCGTGGGGGCCTCGTCGTCGGGTCCGACGCACAGGACCTCGCCGTCCGGGCCGTACCAGACGGGGATGCGGTGGCCCCACCACAGCTGGCGCGAGATGCACCAGTCGTTGAGGTTGTCGACCCAGTCGAAGTAGCGCTTCTCCATCTCCCGCGGGTGGATCGTGACGCGCCCGTCGCGGACCGCGTCACCGGCGGCCTTGGCGAGGGTGTCGACCTTGACCCACCACTGGAGGGACAGGCGGGGCTCGACGGTGGTGCTGCAGCGCGAGCAGTGCCCGACGGAGTGCAGGTACGGGCGCTTCTCGGCGACGATGCGGCCCTGCTCGCGCAGGGCGCCGACGATCGCGGAACGCGCCTCGAAGCGGTCCAGGCCGAGGAAGGGGCCGTGGACGGTGATGACGCCGTGCTCGTCCATGACCGTCAGATTCGGCAGGCCGTGGCGCTGCCCGATCGCGAAGTCGTTCGGGTCGTGCGCCGGGGTCACCTTGACGCAGCCGGTGCCGAACTCGGGGTCGACGTGCGTGTCGGCGACGACCGGGATGGAGCGGTCGGTGAGCGGCAGCTTGATGAGCTTGCCGACCAGGTGCCGGTAGCGCTCGTCATCGGGGTGGACGGCGATGGCCGTGTCACCCAGCATCGTCTCGGCGCGGGTCGTCGCGACGACGAGGGTGTCCTCGCCCTCCCCGTACGTGATGGAGACGAGCTCGCCCGCGTCCTCCTGGTACTCCACCTCGATGTCGGAGATGGCCGTCAGACAGCGCGGGCACCAGTTGATGATGCGCTCGGCGCGGTAGATCAGCCCGTCGTCGAACAGCTTCTTGAAGATCGTCTGGACGGCCTTGGACAGGCCCTCGTCCATGGTGAACCGCTCGCGCGACCAGTCGACGCCGTCGCCGAGGCGGCGCATCTGGCCGAGGATCTTGCCGCCGTACTCTTCCTTCCACTGCCAGACGCGCTCGACGAACTCCTCGCGGCCCAGGTCGTGGCGGGACTTGCCCTCCTCGGCGAGCTGCTGCTCGACCTTGTTCTGGGTGGCGATGCCGGCGTGGTCCATGCCGGGCAGCCACAGCGACTCGTACCCCTGCATCCGCTTGCGGCGGGTCAGCGCGTCCATCAGCGTGTGCTGGAAGGCGTGGCCCAGGTGCAGGGAGCCGGTGACGTTCGGCGGCGGGATGACGATGGTGTACGCGGGCTTCTCGCTCGCGGGGTCGGCCGTGAAGTAGCCACGCTCTACCCAGCGCTCGTAAAGCTTCCCCTCTACCTCGGCCGGCGCGTACTGGGTCGGCAGTTCGGAGGTGGGGGCACTGGGTGTCTGCGTGTTCTCGGTCACGGGGCACAGGATACGGGGGGCGCCGCCCCCGTCACGAATCAATACCACCGTGGCCGCTCTTGTTGACCTTGGCCGATCCGGGGCCGTTCGCGGACCCCCAGGTCGCGGCTGCGTCGTGGTTCGGTAACGCCTGGGACCCCGCCGCCCCGGCCGGGCCGGGCTTCGGTCAGGATGTGAGGAACAGATAAGAAACCTCACAGGGGGACGCGGGATGAGTTTCAACCAGCCAGGTCCGTACGGGCAACAGCCGCAGCAGCCGGGTCCCTACGGACAGCAGCCCCCGCCGCCGCCGAACCCGTACGGCCAGCCCGCTCCCCAGCCGGGCTACGGCTACCCCCAGCAGGCCCCGCCGCCGCCCCCGCCGGCCTACCCCCAGCAGGGCGGCTACGCGCAGCCCCCGCAGCCGCCCCAGCCCGCGTACGGCTACCAGCAGCCCCAGCAGCCCCCGTACGGCGGCATGCCCCCGCAGCAGCCCCCGAAGAAGTCGAAGGCGGGCGTCGTGATCGGCGTCGTCGTGGCGGTGGCCGTCATCGCGGGCGGCGGCTGGTACTTCCTGAAGGGCAACGCCTCGGGCGGCACGGTCTCCAACGCCACCAAGGGCTACAAGCTGGTGGCCCCCGAGTCGGTGGGCGAGTTCCAGAAGAACCCCAAGTACACCGAGTCGCCCATGACCGACAAGGACAAGCAGGAAGCCGAGGCCGCGGGCATCAAGAACCCCACTCAGGTGGGAATGAGCTACACGGCCGGTGACCCGAAGAACGCACTGACCGCCAAGGGCCTCAACTTCAGCGGTGTCTACGGCGACGTCGCCGACCCCGAGAAGACGGTGGACTCGTACTTCGCGATGGCCAAGCTGAACGTGTCGAAGAAGAACGAGAAGATGTCGGCCGAGCTCATCGGCAGCCCCAAGTCGATCGCTCCGGCCGGCTTCAAGGGGGCCGTGCTCAAGTGCCAGGAGATCAAGTTCACTTCGAAAGACCCGGCGTTCAAGGGGCCCAAGGAGTACACGCTGCCGCTGTGCATCTGGGGTGACTACAGCACCGTGGCCGTGGTCAGCGCCTCAGACGCGGTCTCGATCCTTGCCGGCAAGCCCGGTTACACCCTGGAGCAGGACGCCGACCTGGCGGCGAAGCTCTACAACACCGCCCGCGTCAAGGCCTGATCAGAAGCGACGGCCGGCGCGGGGCGAGCGCCTCACGCCGGCCGGTCTCACATCCTCACGCCAGCTGGTAGCACGCCGTGGTGGCGTCGTTGGCCCTCACCCCAAGGCCCACCAAGGTCACGTAACAGGCGTGGTCGTTCAATCCGTAGAGATCCCATGGGGCGGCGACATCGCACGCCCCCTGGGCCTTCGGACCCACGTTGTAGCCAATGTTGCGCAGGTAGATCTGACAGTCAGCCGACGAGGCCGACGCCGGTGAGGCCGCCACCATCGGCAGAGCGGCCGCAACAAACGTGGCCGCCAGAACGCCGAGCGCACGCTTCTTCTGCATTCCTTGATCCTTTCGCGGAAGAATTCCCGCGTCGGAGTTGATCAAGGAACCGACCCCCACGCAAGGCGATCTAGAACACTTGGCCTACTTTCACCTGCCAGAGTCCTGAACGCACGAATGGGGCGCTCCACACGGGAGCGCCCCATTCATTCGCATACGACCCGTCGACGGCTACGCCGACTTCTCGTGCGGGCCCTGGTCCTTCGGGACGATGCGGGGCACCAGCGTCGGGTTGACGTTGGAGCGGACCACATCCGGGGTGATGACCACGCGGGCCACGTCCTTGCGGGACGGGACCTCGTACATCACCGACATCAGGACCTCTTCCATGATGGCGCGCAGCCCGCGCGCGCCGGTCTGGCGGAGGATCGCCTGGTCCGCGATGGCTTCGAGCGCCTCGCGCTCGAAGTCCAGCTCGACGCCGTCGAGTTCGAACAGCCGCTGGTACTGCTTCACCAGCGCGTTGCGCGGCTCGATCAGGATCTGGAGCAGCGCCTCGCGGTCGAGGTTGTGCACCGAGGTCAGGACGGGCAGACGGCCGATGAACTCGGGGATCATCCCGAACTTCACCAGGTCCTCCGGCATGACCTCCTGGAACTGGTTGCTCTCCTCGATCTCCCGCTTGGAACGGATCGTCGCCGCGAAGCCGATGCCCTTGGCGCCGGCCCGCGACTCGATGATCTTCTCCAGGCCGGCGAAGGCGCCGCCCACGATGAAGAGCACATTCGTCGTGTCGATCTGGATGAACTCCTGGTGCGGGTGCTTGCGCCCGCCCTGCGGCGGCACCGAGGCCGTCGTGCCTTCCAGGATCTTCAGGAGGGCCTGCTGGACGCCCTCGCCCGAAACGTCGCGCGTGATCGAAGGGTTCTCGCTCTTACGGGCGACCTTGTCGATCTCGTCGATGTAGATGATGCCGGTCTCGGCCTTCTTGACGTCGTAGTCAGCGGCCTGGATCAGCTTCAGCAGGATGTTCTCGACGTCCTCGCCGACGTACCCCGCCTCCGTCAGCGCCGTCGCGTCGGCGATGGCGAACGGGACGTTGAGCATGCGGGCGAGCGTCTGGGCCAGCAGGGTCTTGCCGGAGCCCGTGGGCCCGAGCAGCAGGATGTTGGACTTCGCGAGTTCGATCGCGTCGTCCCGGCCCTGCGCGCCGCCGTTCTCGCCGGCCTGGACCCGCTTGTAGTGGTTGTAGACCGCCACGGAGAGCGCCTTCTTCGCCGGCTCCTGGCCGACGACGTAGCTCTCCAGGAACTCGTAGATCTCACGGGGCTTGGGGAGTTCCTCCCACCGGACCTCGGAGGTCTCCGCGAGCTCCTCTTCGATGATCTCGTTGCAGAGGTCGATGCACTCGTCGCAGATGTACACACCGGGTCCTGCGATGAGCTTCTTCACCTGCTTCTGGCTCTTTCCGCAGAACGAGCACTTGAGCAGGTCGCCGCCGTCACCGATGCGTGCCACGAGGTGCTTCCCCTTCGCCTGGGAGACGCTTGGTTCAGCGACTCCTGGTGCCTCATATCCGACGGTACCTTGCCGGGGGCCCCCAGCGGGGCCCCCTTGACGTGGTTCACATCGCCGAATCCGACGAAGTGTCCACGCCAACTGACGGCAAGGATCAGGCCGCGTTCATCTTGCGGGTGGAGACGACCTGGTCGATCAGGCCGTAGGCGAGCGCGTCCTCGGCCGTGAGGATCTTGTCGCGCTCGATGTCCTCGCGGATCTTGTCGATCGGCGTGGTCGAGTGCTTGGCCAGCATGCTCTCCAGCTGGTCGCGCATGCGCAGGATCTCGTTGGCCGCGATCTCCAGGTCGGAGAGCTGCTCGCGGCCGGTGCCGCCCGAGGGCTGGTGGATCAGCACGCGGGCGTTCGGCAGCGCCAGGCGCTTGCCGGGGGTGCCGGCGGCGAGCAGGACCGCGGCGGCGGAGGCCGCCTGGCCCATGCAGACCGTCGAGACGTCCGGCTTGACGAACTGCATCGTGTCGTAGATCGCCGTCAGCGCGGTGAAGGAGCCGCCGGGGCTGTTGATGTAGATCGAGATGTCACGGTCCGGGTCCATCGACTCCAGGCACAGCAGCTGCGCCATGACGTCGTTGGCGGAGGCGTCGTCGATCTGCACTCCGAGGAAGATGATGCGCTCCTCGAAGAGCTTCGCGTACGGGTCGTACTCGCGCACGCCCTGCGAGGTGCGCTCGACGAAGCGCGGGATGACGTAGCGGTTGTCCACCTGCGGGCCGGAGTAGAGGCCGCTCGCGGAGAAGCTCGCGGAGAAGTTGTTCTGCATCTGGGTGTTCACCATCCTGGTGGCGTTCTGCGGGCTGAGGTTGCCTGGGCCGTGCGGGCGGGCGTACGGGACTTCGTGCGCCGGAGCCGGGATCAGGCCCCGGTGCCGCCGCCGCCGGGGACCAGGGACGCGGCGGAGATGATCTCGTCGATCAGGCCGTACGCCTTGGCCTCCTCGGCCGTGAACCAGCGGTCGCGGTCGCCGTCGCGGATGATCGCCTCCACGGTCTGGCCCGAGTGGTGCGCGGTGATCTCAGCCATGCGCTGCTTGGTGCGCAGCAGGTACTGGGCCTGGATCTTGATGTCCGAGGCGGTGCCGCCGATGCCGGCGGAGCCCTGGTGCATCAGGATGTCGGTGTTCGGCAGGGAGAAGCGCTTGCCCGCCGTGCCGCCGGTGAGCAGGAACTGGCCCATGGAGGCGGCCATGCCCATGCCGATGGTGACGACGTCGTTCGGGATGTACTGCATGGTGTCGTAGACCGCCATGCCCGCCGTCACCGAGCCACCGGGGCTGTTGATGTACAGGTAGATGTCCTTCTCCGGCTCGGCGGCCAGGAGCAGGAGCTGCGCCGTGATCTTGTTCGCGATGTCGTCGTCGACCTGCTGGCCGAGGAAGATGATGCGCTCGCCGAGCAGCCGGTTGTAGACATGGTCGCCGAGGCCGCCACCGATGGACGGCTCACCCGCGGCGTAAGGCTTCAGATTCGTCACGTATCCACCTGCTCGTCTCCGACGGCCACATGCCGTCTCAGCGTCTCGTTCTGGGGCGCGGACCTACCGGTGGAGCGATGCCCTCCGGCTTCGGGTACTCCCGTGCCCTCGTATTCATGGACCCTAACGCGCAGGTAGGACAACGCCATCCCGCTTCCCGAACTGTTCGCTCGGAGCGCAAGGTAACCGGCCCCTGCGAGGAGGGTCACCGGGGCACGGTGAAGGGCCCGGACGCGGCTGCGTCCGGGCCCTTCACGGCACTGCTTCCAGGGCCTGGGCCCGGGGTGTTACTTGGCCTCGTCGGCCTCGGTCTCGCCGGCCTCGACCTCGTCGGTCGCGGCGGCGGCCGGGGCCTCGGTCTCGTCCTCGTCCTCGTCGGACAGGTCGATGACCTCACCGTTGGTGTCGACGACCTTGGCCTTCTCGACGACGACCGCGAGGGCCTTGCCGCGGGCGACCTCGCCGACGAGCATCGGAACCTGGCCACCCTCGACGACGGCCTGGGCGAACTGGTCCGGGGACATGCCGGAGGACTGCGCGCGGCGCATGAGGTGCTCGGTGAGCTCCTCCTGGTTGACGCCCAGCTTCTCCTTGTTGACCAGGGCGTCCAGCAGGAACTGGGTCTTGATGCCCTTGACGGCCTGCTCGGTGGTCTCGGCGTCGAACTCCTCGACCGTCTTGCCCTGGATCTCGAGGAACTTCTCGAGGTCGAGGCCCATCTGGCCGAGCTGGTGGTGCTCCAGGTTGTGCTTGCGGGTCTGGACCTCGTCCGCGAGCAGCTTCTCGGGGACCGGGATCTCCGCGAGCTCCAGGAACTTCTCCAGGACGCGCTCCTGGGCCTGGGTGGCCTGGTCGTACTGCTTCATGTTCTCAAGGCGCTTGCGGCTGTCCGCCTTGAGCTCCTCGATGCTGTCGAACTCGCTCGCCATCTGGGCGAACTCGTCGTCCAGCTCCGGCAGCTCGCGGGCGGAGACCTTGGTGACCTTGACGGTGACCTCGGCGTCCTTGCCCTCGGCGGAGCCGCCCTTCAGCTGGGAGGTGAAGGTGGCCTCGCCACCGGCCTCCAGGCCCGTGACGGCCTCGTCGATGCCGTCGAGCAGCTCGCCCGAGCCGATGGTGTAGGAGACGTCGCTGGCGACACCGTCCTCCAGCACCTCTCCGTCGACCTTGGCCTCCAGGTCGATCGTGACGACGTCACCCTCCTGGGCGGCGCGCTCGACGTCCTTCGTGGAGGCGAAGCGGCCGCGCAGCTGCTCGACCGACTTCTCGACGTCCTCGTCGGAGACCTCGATGGCGTCCACCTCGACCTCGATGCCGGAGTAGTCCGGGATCTCGATCTCGGGACGGACGTCCACCTCGGCGGTGAAGGACAGCAGCTCGCCGTCCTTCAGCTCCTTGATGTCGACCTCGGGCTGGCCCAGCGGGTTCAGGTCGGCTTCGTTGACCGCCTCGGTGTAGAACTTCGGGAGGGCGTCGTTGACGGCCTCCTCCAGCACCGCACCGCGGCCGAAGCGCTGGTCGATGACGCGGGCGGGGATCTTGCCCTTGCGGAAGCCCTTCACCGTGACCTGCTGGTTGATCTTCTTGTACGCCGCGTCGAGGCTGTCCTTGAGCTCCTCGAAGGGCACCTCAACAGTGAGCCGAACCCGAGTCGGGTTCAGGGTCTCCACGGCGCTCTTCACGGTTCGGTCTCCTTGTGGCTGACTGCTGGGGGTTCTGCCGTATCGCTGCGATTCAGCGGTTCGACGGATTCGGCCCGGTACATCAGACACACGGGCACGCAGCTTGCATAGTAACCGCAAGCGGCAATCAGCCCACAACGCGATCTTCGTGGACGCAGTACTCGTGGTCGGGGTGGCCGGATTCGAACCGACGACCTTCCGCTCCCAAAGCGGACGCGCTACCAAGCTGCGCCACACCCCGTCGGTGCGACACGTAGGGTACATGCCCGGAGACCCTCCGACGCGCTCGCTTTTCCCGCGCCGCACGCGCGCGCGGCGCGGACCCGGGGCCGACGGCGGCAAAGGGGTGTGCGCTCCCCCCGCGCGACCCGCTAGGATGCTGTCCGTGCCACGGTCCCCGGACCTGCGGCGCGCGTACTGCGGGTGTAGCTCAATGGTAGAGCCCTAGTCTTCCAAACTAGCTACGCGGGTTCGATTCCCGTCACCCGCTCTGAAGCGAAAAGGGCCAGGTCAGAGGAGATCTCCTCGACCTGGCCCTTCGCCGTTCCCGGGGCGGCGATCAGCCCTCCGTCATCCCCGCCCTCCGCGTACGATCAGCGATCATCGTCCAGGGGGGTACCACATGAGCGCAGGCATGGCACTCGGCGTCAGCAGCGACAGGGAATGGATCATCCGCAACGCCAAGGGGCGGAAGTTCGTCTACGAGTCCGCGGAGGAGGCCTTCGAGGAACTGCACGAGTACGGCGAGGGAGCCGTCGTGCTGACCCGCGAGGTCTACCGGGGCATGTTCCGCACCAAGCCCGTCACCGACTGGCAAGAGGTCCCGCCACCGGCCGCCGGCCCGGACACCGAGGACTGATCCCCCACGCACGGCTCTCCAGGGCTCAGCGGGGCGTGTCTCCCGCCTGTCCGGGCGCCCGCTCCGAAGCGAAAAGGGCCAGGCGCGAGGGCAGTTCCCCGGTCTGGCCCTTCGTCGCTCCCGGGCGGGTGCGGGGCTAGAGCTTGATGCCGGCGATGGTGTCGGCCAGGGAGTTCAGGAAGCGGTTGACGTCCGGGGCGATGGAGCTGGACGCCAGGAAGAAACCGAAGAGGACCGCGACGATCGCGGGACCGGCCTTCATGTGCTTGCCGCGGATCAGGATCACCAGGATGATCGCCAACAGAACCACGACTGACAGTGAAATGGCCACTACTGATCACACCTTCGGTCGTCCCCTGGCCGGCCCGGGGCGTGCGGCCCTGCACACCCCTACATGCACCATCCTCCCACCAACGGACCCCGGGTATCCGTCCCGTGACGAATCGCCATTGGTTCTTTCCCGCCAAGCACACACTTACTTGGCATATTTCGGGCAAGAGGTACGGGTCAGGGGGCGGTGACGCCGAGCAGGGAGCGGACGTACGCGTACTTCGCGGTCAGCCGTTCGCGGGTGGGGGCGTCCAGTACGGACAGACGTACGGGGTCGGCGTTGTGCGCGAGGTCGGCTTCCTTGACGAGGGGGGCGCCGGGGGTGGCGAGGATGCGGGCGGCGTACTCCTCAAGCGGTTCCCCGGGGCGCTTGGTCAGGGCCAGCACCATGGCCTTGACCTCCTCGGGGAGGGCCGCGGACGCCAGCTCGGCGGGGGTGAGCGCCTCGTCCTCGACGGCGTCGTGGAGCCAGGCCGCCGCCTGCTGCGCCGGGGTGCCGCCGCGCAGGCGGACGCCCTCGGCGACGGCCGCGAGGTGCTCGGCGTAGGGCCGGCCGGCCTTGTCGGTCTGGCCCTGGTGCGCCCGGCGGGCGAGGGCCTCGACCTCCCGGAGGGTGAGCGGCTGCCGCGTCATGCGATCCCCTTCGCTGCCGTGCGCAGGGCCCCTGCGGCCCGGCGCACATCGGCGCGCGTGGTGCGCCAGTTGGAGAACGCTGCGCGCAGGGCGGGGGTTCCCCCGTACACGGTGGGGGTGACGAACACCTCGGCGCCGGCGGCTTCGCGCAGGGCGGCCAGGCGTTCGGGGGTGGGGTCGGTGGCGAGGGTGAAGCAGACGACGTTGAGGCGGACGGGGGCGAGCAGGCGCAGGAGCAGGTCGCCGTCCAGTTCCGCACCGAGGGCGCGGGCGCAGTCGACGTCGCGTTCGACGATCTCCCGGTATCCGGCGCGGCCGTACGCGCGCAGCGTGAACCAGGCGGCCAGGGCCCGCAGCCGGTGGGAGTTCTCGGGGGTGAGGTGGACCAGGTCGGGTTCGGGGCCCAGGGGCCCTAGGTAGGCGGCGGCGTTGGCGAAAACGCGGGCCTGGAGGTCGCGGCGGCGGGTGAACTGGACGGCGCTGTCGTAGGGGACGTTCAGCCACTTGTGCAGGTCGACGCAGACGGAGTCCGAGGCGTCGAGTCCGGCGGTGAGGTGGGCGTGGTCCGGGGAGAGAGCGGCGAAGGCCCCGAAGGCGGCGTCGGTGTGCAGCCAGAAGGGGTGGCGTTCCTTGAGGGCGGCGAGGGCGTTCAGGTCGTCGAAGTCGACGGTGTTGACGGTGCCGGCGTTGGCGACGACGACGGCCGGGCCGGGGGTGTCGGCCAGGGCGCGGCCGAGGGCGGCGGGGTCGACGGCCTCCCGGCCGGGGAGGGTGGGCACCCGGACGAGGGAGGCGCGGCCGAGGCCGAGGACGGACAGGGCCTTGGCGATGGAGGAGTGCGGGGCTCCGGACAGGACGCGGACGGGGCCGATGGCCGCCGCGCCGTCCTCGGCGGGGGAGACGCCGAGGCGTTCGCCGAGCCACTCGCGGGCGATGGCGAGGCCGACGGTGTTGGACATGGTGGCGCCGCTGACGAAGGTGCCGGTGTGGGCGTCGGAGAGGCCGAAGAGGCCGCGCAGCCAGCCGGTGGTCTCGCGCTCCAGGTGCTGGCCCG
Source organism: Streptomyces sp. NPDC002032 (assembly GCF_042890765.1). Classification (NCBI taxonomy): domain Bacteria; kingdom Bacillati; phylum Actinomycetota; class Actinomycetes; order Kitasatosporales; family Streptomycetaceae; genus Streptomyces; species Streptomyces sp. NPDC002032. Next base: position 215,938 of record NZ_JBIASM010000003.1, read on the forward strand.
CGCCGTCGAAGGCGGAGTTGGAGTTCTGGTCGTGGGCGGCAGTGAGCCAGTCGCCCGCGAGGGCGGCGGGGGTGGCGCCGCCGGTGACGAAGCCCAGGTAGCGGGGGCCCGCGGAGGCCGAGAACCGGGGTGCCCAGCGGGTCTGGAAGGCCTCCAGGGCCGCTTCGGTGCCGGTGCCGTGCTCGGGCAGCGGCTCGGGGGCGGGCGGCGCGGCGTCGGCGGGGGCCGGTACGACGGGCCGCGCGTCCAGGGCCGCGAGGGCGTCGGCGGCGGCGCGGCGGGTGGCGTCGAGGAGTGCGGGGAGACGGGCGAGGTCGGCGGCGAGCGGTGCGTCCATGCGCGGACGGTAGCCCGGGGCGGGAGCGGTGCGGACGGGCCAATCGCCGCGAAGTGGCCCGGGGGCCGGGCCGCCGCCCCTGGAACCCCGCCCCCGGACGCCGACGGGACCGCGCAGCGACGCGTCCGCAACCGCAGGCCGGGACCGCGTCAGGGACGGCGGCCCCAGGCAGCGGCCCCGTACGGCAGGCGCGGACGGCGAACCCGGGCGGCAGCCCCGGACAGCGAACCCGTACGGCAGCCCCGGAGGGTCGCCTCGGGCGGCGGACCCGGGCGGCAGCCCCAGGCAGCGAACCCGGACAGCGGCCGGCGGACGGCCAACCCGGCCAGCGGCCCCGGGCGGCGGCCGCCGGGCAGCGGCCCCGCGCGGCGGGCGGCGGACGGAGTCCGGCGCGGCGGCGCGAAGCCCGGGAGGCTCCCAGGGCCGAAGGGTGCGAGCGACGCGTCAGGAAGGAGAGCGGCGGATGAGGAGGAGGGCGCGGTCGTCGTTGACGTCCTTGGCGACCTTCTCGATGAGGTGCCAGGCCGCGCCCTCCCAGCCGGCGGCGACGTAGCGGTCGGCCTCGCCGGTGAGTTTGTCGATGCCCTCGCTGATCTCGCGGTCGGCGGTCTCGACGAGGCCGTCGGTGAAGAGCATCAGGACGTCGCCGCTCCGCAGGTTGCCGCGGGCCGGGGTGAACTCCGCGCCGTCGTAGACGCCGAGGAGCGGGCCCTCGCCGGTGACCTCCTGCCAGCGGCCGGTGCCGGCCGAGAGCTGGAGGGCGGGCAGGTGTCCGGCGGAGAGCAGCTCGTAGTCCCCGCTCTCCAGGTCCAGGACGAGGTGGATGGAGGTGGCGAAGCCCTCGTCCCAGTCCTGGCGGAGCAGGTAGCCGTTGGCGGCGGGCAGGAAGCCGTGCGGGGGCAGCGCGCCGAGCAGCCCGCCGAAGGCTCCGGAGAGCAGGAGGGCGCGGGAGCCGGCCTCCATGCCCTTGCCGGAGACGTCGGTGAGGACGATCTCCAGGGTCCGGCCGCCGTTGGTGCGGGCGGCGACGACGAAGTCGCCGGAGAAGGACTGTCCGCCGGCCGGGCGCAGGGCCATCTCGCGGTGCCAGCCGCGCGGCAGGGTGGGCAGCTTGCTCTGGACCCGGATCCGTTCGCGCAGGTCGAAGAGCATGGTGCCGCCGCGCCGCCAGGGCACGCCGACGCGGCTGCGGAACTGGGCGATGACCAGCCCGAAGAACCCGCACGCCGCAACCACGAGCACGGTCCCGGGGGTGACCCGGGCCGGCCCGCCGGAGTACGGGCCCAGCACCAGGGCCTCGACGATCAGGGCGGTCGCGGAGGCGGCGTAGAGGCCGAGCAGGCTCGCGGGCCGCAGCAGCAGGCCACCGGCCACGATGGGCAGGACCAGGGCCGACGGGGAGAACCAGACGGGCATGATCAGCGTGCCGCAGGCGATCGCGGGTACGGTCAGCAGCAGCCCGCCGAAGGCGAGCCAGTCGGAGGCGTCGCCGCGGAAGTAGTCGACGGCGGATTTGCGCAGGGCGGTGCGGGCCCGGTGCCAGAACGCGCGCATCCGGGCCGCGTACGTCTCCACGCGTGCCGAGGCCATTGCATCGGGACCCTATCCATCCCGGCCGGGTGTGCGCAGGGGTACCCCCGGACGTAGGTCACCTTCGGGGTCGAAAACAGTTCGACCGGGACGGAATGCCCTGGTAGGGATAGCCCCATGGCTCTTGATACGCGCGTATTGCAGGCTGATGAGTGGGATGTCTGGTACGACCACTTGGAACTGGCGTTCGGCGGTGTGCCGGAGACCCTGGGCGAGCGGACGCTCTACCGGGACCTCACGGAACTGGAGCGTTCCCTGGGCGTGTGGGACGGCGGCACCTGCGTCGGCTCGGCCGGCGCCTTCAGCTTCCGCCTCTCGGTGCCGGGCGGCGCGCTGGTCCCCGCGGCGGGCGTGACCATGGTGGGCGTCGCGCCGACCCACCGCAGGCGCGGGGTGCTGACTTCGCTGATGCGCCGCCAATTGGACGACATCCGGGAGGGTGGTGAACCGCTCGCCGTGCTGACGGCCTCCGAACCGGAGATCTACGGCCGGTTCGGCTACGGCACCGGCGCCTACGCCCTGTCCGTCGAGATCGACACCACGCGCGTGCGGCTGGCCGTCCCGCCGGGGACGGACGAGGTCCGGCTGCGCCTGGTGGACCCGGAGAAGGCGCTGGCCGACTGCGAGCGCGTGTACGCGGCCCTGGTCGCGCGCCGGCCGGGGATGCCGGCCCGGCAGCCCGGCTGGGAGCGGCTGGGCCTGCTGGACCCGGAGGCGCGCCGGGAGGGCGCCTCGCCGCTGAAGTGCGTGGTGGCCGAGGACGCGGAGGGCGAGGTCACCGGGTACGCCCGCTACCGGGTCAAGCCGGACTGGGAGCAGAGCGGCTCGGACGGAAAGGTGCAGGTCGAGGACGTGGACGCGCTGCACCCGGCGGCGTACGCGGCGCTGTGGCGCTACCTCTTCGAGATCGACCTGACCTGGAGCGTACGGGCGTACGGGCGGCCCGCGGACGACGCGCTGCTGCACCTGGCCAGCGACGTACGGCGGATGCGGACGCGGCAGCGCGACGCGCTGCACGTGCGGCTGGTGGACCTGCCGGCGGCGCTGGAGGCCCGGACGTACGCGGCCGCGCTGGACGTGGTGCTGGAGGTCGAGGACGCGTTCTGTCCGTGGAACACGGGACGGTGGCGGCTGACGGCGCAGGCCGGCGGGGAGGTGCGTTGCGTGCGGACCGCGGACGCGGCGGACCTGGCGCTGTCGGTGCGCGAGCTGGGCTCGGCGTACCTGGGCGGGATCACCCTGACCTCGCTGGCCGCGGCGGGCCGGGTGCGCGAGCTGCGCCCGGGCGCGCTGTCGCGGGCCTCGCGGGCCTTCGCGGGTGACGTCGCGCCCTGGCTGCCGCACGGCTTCTGAGGCCCGGCGGGCCCGGCGGGCCCGGCTCAGGCCCGGCGCACGCCCCGGAGGGGCTCAGCGCCGCTGGCAGGCCGGGCACCAGAAGAGGTTGCGGGCGGCGAGGTCCGCGGTGCGGATCTCGCCGCCGCAGACGTGGCAGGGCAGGTGGGCCCGGCGGTAGACGTAGACCTCGCCGCCGTGGTCGTCCACCCGGGGCGGGCGGCCCATGGCCTCGGGGAGGTGCTCGTCGCGGACGGTGTCGATGCGGTTCAGCCGTACGCCCTCGCGCATGAGCAGGATCAGGTCGGCCCACATCGCGTCCCATTCGGCGCGGGTGAGGTCCTTGCCCGCCCGGTAGGGGTCGATGCCGTGCCGGAAGAGCACCTCGGCGCGGTAGACGTTGCCGACGCCCGCGACGACCTTCTGGTCCATGAGGAGGGCGGCGATGGTGGTGCGGGAGCGGGAAATCCGCCGCCAGGCCCGGTCGGGGTCGTCGGCGGGGCGCAGCGGGTCGGGGCCGAGCCGGTCGTGTATCGCCTTCTTCTCGCCCTCGCCGAGCAGCGCGCAGGCGGTGGGGCCGCGCAGGTCGGCGTAGTGGGCGGCGTTCAGCAGCCGCAGCCGGACCGTGTCGGTGGCGGGCGGGGCGGGGGCGGTGCCGAAGCCGAGCTTGCCGAAGAGGCCGAGGTGGATGTGGATCCAGGCGTCGCCGAGCTCCAGGAAGAGGTGTTTGCCGTGGGCCTCGGCGCTCTCCAGCTCGCGCCCGTCGAGCAGGGCGGCGCTCTCGGCGAAGCGGCCCTGGGGGCTGCTGACCCGGACCGGGCGGCCGGCGAAGCGCTCGGTGTGGTCCTGGGCGAGGCGGTGGATCGTATGCCCTTCGGGCACGGCACTGCTCCTACGTCCGGGCGTGCCCGCGCCGCCGGACGGGGTCCGGCGGCGCGGGTGCGTACTGCTGGGCCTGGCTACCGGGCCCGGCTACTGGTCCTGGGGGTGGTGGGCCGGGATCGGGGGGAGCTCGCCGGTCTGCTCGTAGGCGGTGAGCATGTCGATGCGGCGGGTGTGGCGCTCCGCGCCGGAGTACGGGGTCTTCAGGAAGGTGTCGATGAAGCTGACGACCTCGTCCTGGGTGTGCATGCGGCCGCCGACGGAGATGACGTTGGCGTTGTTGTGCTCGCGGCCCAGTTCGGCGGTCTGGACGCTCCACGCGAGGATGGCGCGGATGCCCTTGACCTTGTTGGCGGCGATCTGCTCGCCGTTGCCGGAGCCGCCGATCACGATGCCGAGGCTGCCTTCGTCCGCTGCGGTCCGCTCGGCGGCACGCAGGCAGAACGGCGGGTAGTCGTCCACCTCGTCGTAGATGTGGGGCCCGCAGTCGACGGGCTCGTGGCCGTTGTTCTTGAGCCAGTCCACCAGGTGGTTCTTGAGCTCAAAGCCGGCATGGTCGGATCCGAGATACACGCGCATGGGTCGAGTGTGGCACGCGCGGGCTGGAGGACCGGCAGAGGGTGTCGTGTATGTCACTTCTAAACCTCAAGTAAACCCAAAGAACCCAGACGGGAGGGGTCGGGACCTTGGTCCCGAGATGTAGGCCTTGGGCAACCATCGGAACAGGGTCTTCCGTACTTCGAGGATGTCGGGTTTGAATGCCGGAACTCGAAACCCGAGAACCTAAGGAATCGTCCATGAGCACCACGACGACCCTGCAGACGGCAGGCGACCCCACTGGTGAACCCGGTGCGCCCCAGCCCTCCGACGGTCTCAAGGCCGGTCTCAAGAACCGCCACCTGTCCATGATCGCCATTGGCGGCGTCATCGGCGCCGGCCTGTTCGTCGGCTCCGGCGGCGGCATCGCCAAGACCGGCCCGGCCATCCTGCTCTCGTACGCACTCGTCGGCGCGCTGGTCGTCTTCGTGATGCGGATGCTGGGCGAGATGGCCGCCGCCAGCCCTAACTCCGGCTCCTTCTCCGCCTACGCCGACCGCGCGCTCGGCCGCTGGGCCGGTTTCTCCATCGGCTGGCTCTACTGGTTCTTCTGGGTCGTCGTGCTGGCCGTGGAGGCCACCGCCGGGGCGAAGATCCTCGAAGGCTGGATACCGGCCGTCCCGCAGTGGGGCTGGGCGCTGATCGTCATGGTCGTCCTGACCGCCACCAACCTCGGCTCGGTGGCCTCCTACGGCGAGTTCGAGTTCTGGTTCGCCGGGATCAAGGTCGTCGCCATCGGCGCGTTCGTGATCGTCGGCATGCTCGCCGTCTTCGGCGTGCTGCCGGGCTCGGACAACCCGGGCGCCGGGCTGGCACACCTCACCGACACCGGCGGGTTCATGCCGAACGGCTGGGGCTCGGTCCTGACCGGTGTGCTGATGGTCGTCTTCTCCTTCATGGGCAGCGAGATCGTCACGCTGGCCGCGGGCGAGTCCGAGGACCCGCGCCGCGCCGTCACCAAGGCCACCAACTCGGTGATCTGGCGCATCGGCATCTTCTACCTGGGTTCGATCTTCATCGTGCTCACGCTGCTGCCGTGGAACGACAAGTCGATCGTCGACAAGGGCTCCTACGTCGCCGCCCTGGACTCGATCGGCATCGCGCACGCCGGCCAGATCATGAACGTGATCGTCCTGACGGCCGTGCTGTCCTGCCTGAACTCGGGCCTCTACACGGCCTCCCGCATGGCGTTCTCGCTCGGTGAGCGCGGCGACGCGCCGAAGGCCTTCGCCAAGGTCACCAAGCGCGGCGTGCCCGCCGTCGCGATCCTGGGCTCCGTCGTCTTCGGCTTCGCCGCCGTCTACTTCAACTACGCCTACCCCGACACGATCTTCAGCTTCCTGCTGAACTCCTCGGGTGCGATCGCGCTGTTCGTGTGGCTGGTCATCTGCTTCACCCAGCTGCGGATGCGCGGGATCCTCATGCGCGAGGCGCCGGAGAAGGTGACGGTGAAGATGTGGTTCTTCCCGTACCTGACCTGGATCACCGCCGCGATGATCACCTTCGTCCTGGGCTACATGGTCTACGACAAGGACAACCGCGAGACGGTGCTGCTCTCCCTGCTGGTCGCCGCCGTCGTGCTGGTGATCGGCGTGGTCCGCTCCGCGCTGCGCCGCAGGGCCGGTGCTCCGGCGGACGCCGAGGCCCCGGCGGACGCCGCCGCGTAGCCTCCCCCGCTCATGCGGCAGCCCCGGACCGCGGTCGCGGTCCGGGGCTGCCGTGCGCAGGGGCGGGTCCGGGGGCTCAGCCCCGGCGGCCCGCCAGCTTCCAGGCGCCGGGCAGGGCGCCCATGGCGAGGGCGGCCTTGAGCGCGTCGCCGATCAGGAACGGGACCAGGCCCGCGGCGACTGCGGCGCTCAGGGACATGCCGGTGGCGGCCATGAGGTACGGCACGCCCACCGCGTAGATCACGGCCGAGCCCAGCACCATGGTGCCCGCGGTACGCAGCACCGAGCGGTCGGCGCCGCGCCGCGCGAGGGCGCCGACGACGGTGGCGGCCAGCAGCATGCCGAGCACGTAGCCGAAGGAGGCCCCGCCCGCGCCGGAGGTGCCGCCCGCGAACCACGGCACGCCGGCCATGCCGACGAGCGCGTACAGGGCGAGCGAGAGGAAGCCGCGGCGGGCGCCGAAGGCGGCGCCTACCAGCAGGGCGGCGAAGGTCTGGCCGGTGACCGGGACGGGCGAGCCGGGAACGGGCACGGAGAGCTGCGCGGCGAGGCCGGTGAGCGCGGCTCCGCCGACGACGAGCGCGATGTCGCGGACGCGGCTCGCGGGCAGCAGGTCGGCGAGGACGGCGCCGGGCCGGAAGGAGACGGAAGCAGTGCTCATCGGGGGCTCCGCGAGGTGGTGATCGACAGGACACCGTGAGGCTAGTGCGGGCCGCGGCGCCGCCCCACCGCCGGGCGGGACAAAGCCGTACTGCCCGGTTTGGTGGAGACCGGACAAAGACCCGGCCCCACACCCGAGTCGAAGTGATCCGCGTCACGCCCCACATTCGACCGCACGTCCTTTTTGCTCCCGCGGGTCCCCTGCCGCCAGACTGTAGGTTCCCGCCAATCCCCCGTACAGCCCCCAGCGCCGCTTGGCCGACCGAGAGTACGAGCATCCCCTCATGCGCGACCAACTGCCCGATCCGAACGTCACCGGGAGCGGTCTGCCCCCGGAACCCCTCAGCCACAGCCTGAAGCAGCGTCACCTGACCATGCTGGGCCTCGGCGGCGTGATCGGCGCCGGCCTCTTCGTGGGCTCCGGCGCCGGCATCACCATCGCCGGTCCGGCGATCATCTGCTCGTACCTGCTCGCGGGCGTGCTCGCGATGCTGGTGATGCGGGCGCTCGGCGAGATGTCGGCCGCGATGCCGGCCTCCGGCTCCTTCTCCGTGTACGCGGAGAAGGCCCTGGGGCGCTGGGCCGGGTTCTCGGCGGGCTGGCTCTACTGGTTCCTGCTGGTCGTGGTGCTCGCCGTGGAGGCCACCGGCGCCGCGAAGATCGCCAACGGCTGGCTGCCGGCGGTCGACCAGTGGGTGTGGGTGCTGGTCTTCATGGTGGTCTTCACCGTCAGCAACCTGGCGGCGGTGCGGAACTTCGGCGAGTTCGAGTTCTGGTTCGCGGCCCTCAAGGTCGGGGCCATCGTGCTGTTCCTGATCCTGGGCACCCTCGCGATCTTCGGTGTGCTCCCGGACACGGATCCCGTGGGCATGGCCAACCTGACCGGCCACGGCGGCTTCTTCCCGGCCGGCTTCGGCGGGGTGGTGGCCGGCATGCTCGCCGTCATCTTCGCCTTCGGCGGCCTGGAGGTCGTCACGATCGCGGCCGCCGAGTCGGACGACCCGGCCCGCTCGGTGGCCCGGGCGGTGCGCAGCGCGGTGTGGCGCATCCTCTTCTTCTACGTGGGCTCGATGCTGGTCATCGTGACCCTGCTGCCGTGGGACTCGCTGGAGCCGGGCCAGAGCCCGTACGTCGCGGTGCTGGACTCGATCGGGATCCCGGCGGCCGGGCAGATCATGAACATCGTGGTGTTCGTGGCGCTGCTGTCGGCGCTGAACGCGAACCTCTACGGCTCCTCGCGCATCGTCTTCTCGCTGGCCGAGCGGGGCGAGGCGCCCCGGGCGCTGCTGAAGGTCTCGGGCGGCGGGGTGCCGCGCCGGGCGGTGTTCGCCTCGGTGGCCTTCGGGTTCGTGTCGGTGGTGCTGAACCTGCTGTGGCCGGACACGGTCTTCCTCTACATGCTGAACGCGGTCGGCGCGGTGCTGCTGTTCGTGTGGGCGCTGATCGCCGTCTCGCAGCTGCGGCTGCGGCGGGTCCTGGAGCGGGAGATGCCGGAGCGGCTGACGCTGCGGATGTGGCTGTTCCCGTACCTGACGTGGGCGGCGCTGCTGGGGATGGCGGCGGTGCTGGTGCTGATGCTGTTCGACGACTCGGCGCGGCCGCAGCTGCTGTGGTCCTCGGGTGCGGCGGCGGCGGTGCTGCTGGTGGCGTGGGCGCGCGAGATCCGCGCGCGCCGGGCCGGGGCGGCCGGGTAGCCGGCTCCGGGCCGGCCGTACGGCCGGCCCGGCCGACCGATGGGACCCCCGTGCCGTGGCACGGGGGTCCTCGCCGTGTCAGGTGCGCAGGTAGGAGGCCCCGTTGACGTCGAGGACGGTGCCGGAGCTCCAGACCGCCCCCGGGGAGGCCAGGTAGAGCACGGCGGAGGCGATCTCCGCCGGGTCCGCGACCCGGCCGAAGGGGCTCTGCGCGCGGATCGCCCCGCCCTCGGGTCCCTCCAGGCGGCCTGCGACCCGTTCGGTGGCGACGAATCCGGGGGCGACGGAGGCCACGGCGATGCCGTGGGGGGCGAGGGAGACGGCGAGGGACTGGCCGAGCGCGTGGAGCGCGGCCTTGGTGGCGCCGTAGGCGGGGTGGTCGGGTTCGCCCCGGAACGCGCCGCGGGAGCCGACGTTGACGATGCGGCCCTCGCGGCCCGCGTCGATCATGCGGCGGGCCACGCAGTGGCTGAGGTTGGCGGCGCCGAAGAGGTTCACGTCGGCGGTGCGCCGCCAGGCCCGCTGCCAGTCCTCGTACGAGGTGTCCGCCAGGGGGTGGGCGACCATCACGGCGGCGTTGTTGACGAGGACGTCCACCCCGCCCAGCGCCTCGTCGGCCGCGGCGGCCAGTTCCGCGGTGCGGACCGGGTCCGCGAGGTCCGCGGCGATCAGGGTGTGGCCCTCCCCCGCCAGCGCGGCGAGGGTCTCCTCGGCGTCGGCCCCGCGGGTGGAGCAGTGCACGGCGACCCGGTCCCCCTGCCGGGCGAACGCGGCCGCGACGGCGCGGCCGATGCCCCGGGAGGCGCCGGTGACGAGGACGCCCCGGCCGGTGCTGCGCAGTGCTGTCACGGTCCGGTCCATGGTGGGGCCCCTCTCGGCGCGGCGTCGGGCGCGGTCGGCCCGGGCGTGCGGCGAGCGTACGGACGTGATCACCATCCGTGAACCCCCTGTCCGGATATCGGACAGAAAACGTCCGGTGAGCGGACGCTCGGCACACTGGGGACCCCGCACCAGCGGGCCCCGCACCACCCCCGCACACCGGACAGGCACACCCCCATGAGCCACAGCAGCACCCTCGCGCCCCCCGAACCGCCGCAGGCCCCCGCCGGCTCCCCGCTCGGCAACGGCCTCAAGCAGCGCCACCTCTCGATGATCGCCCTCGGCGGGGTCATCGGCGCGGGCCTCTTCGTGGGCTCGGGCGCCGGGATCGCGGCGGCGGGGCCCTCGATCGTGCTCGCGTACGCCGCCTCCGGGCTGCTGGTGATGTTCGTGATGCGGATGCTCGGCGAGATGTCCGCCGCCAACCCCGCCTCGGGCTCCTTCTCGGTGCACGCCGACCGGGCGATCGGCCCGTGGGCCGGTTTCACGGCGGGCTGGATGTTCTGGACGCTGCTGTGCGTGGGCGTGGCCATCGAGGCGATCGGCGCGGCGCACATCATGACGGGCTGGTTCCCGGGCACGCCCTCGTGGATGTGGGTGCTGGCCTTCATGGCGCTCTTCTGCGGCAGCAACCTGGGCGCCGTCTCCCGCTTCGGCGAGTTCGAGTTCTGGTTCGCCGCCCTGAAGATTGGCGCCATCGCCCTCTTCCTGGGCCTGGGCACGCTCGCCGTCCTGGGCCTGCTGCCCGGCACCTCCTCCCCCGGCGCCGCGAACCTCGTCCACGACGGGGGCTTCCTGCCCAACGGCGTCGACGGCCTGCTGGTCGGCCTGCTCGCCTCGGTCGTCGCGTACGGCGGGCTGGAGACGGTGACCATCGCGGCCGCCGAGTCGGACGACCCGGTCAAGGGCGTCGCCCGGGCCGTGAAGACCACCATGTGGCGGATCGCGATCGTCTACGTCGGCTCGATGCTGGTCATCGTGACCCTGCTGCCGTGGAACGACCCGGCGGTCACCGGCGAGGGCCCGTACGCCGCCACCCTGGACCACCTGGGCATCCCGGCCGCCGGCGAGATCATGAACGTGGTCATCCTGATCGCCCTGCTCTCCGCGATGAACGCCAACATCTACGGCTCCTCCCGCATGGCCCACTCCCTCGTCGCCCGGGGCCAGGGCCCCAAGGTGCTGGGCAAGGCCGCCGGCGGCGTGCCGCGCCGGGCGGTGCTGGCCTCCTGCGGCTTCGGGTTCGTCACCGTGCTGCTCTCGTACTGGTACCCGGACACCCTGTTCGCCTGGCTGCTGAACATGGTCGGCGGGGTCATCCTCATCGTCTGGGGCTTCATCGCGGTCTCCCAGTTCGTGCTGCGCCGGCGGCTGGAGCGCGAGGCGCCCGAGAAGCTGGTCGTGAAGATGTGGGGCTTCCCGTACCTGACCTGGGTGGCACTGGCCGGTGTCGCCGGGGTACTGGTCCTGATGGCCCTCGGCGAGGACACCCGGGTGCAGGTGCTGTTCACCGGCGGGCTGACCGTGACCCTGGCCGTGACCGGGTACGTCATGCAGCGCCGGGCGGCCGCCCGCGAGGTCGCTCCCTAGGGGTGTCCGTCCGGTGCCACACCCCCACCGGACGGCCTGTCGGAGGCCGGGTCCGCGCGAGCGCGCGGGCCCGGCCTCCGGCGTTTTCGGGGTCCGCCACAAGAGAGGTGACCCTTACTCGTGAGCCGGAATAGATACTGCTAGCGTGCAGTTGCGCATTAATTGCAATAAGCGATTGGCACGCCGAGGGGACCGGATACACGCATGGCCATCTACACGCTTCCTGAGCTTCCTTACGACTACGCGGCGCTGGAGCCGGTGATCAACCCGCAGATCATCGAGCTGCACCACGACAAGCACCACGCGGCCTACGTCGCGGGCGCCAACACCACGCTGGAGCAGCTGGAGGAGGCGCGCGACAAGGAGAACTGGGGCGCCCTCAACGGCCTGGAGAAGAACCTCGCGTTCCACCTCTCCGGCCACATCCTGCACAGCATCTACTGGCACAACATGGCCAGCCCGAAGACCGGCGAGGGCGGCGGCGAGCCGACCGCGGCCGACGGCCTGGGCGACCTCGCGGACGCCATCACCGAGTCCTTCGGTTCGTTCCAGAAGTTCCGCAAGCAGCTGACCTTCGCGTCCTCCGCGACGCAGGGCTCCGGCTGGGGCGTGCTCGCGTACGAGCCCATCAGCGGCCGTCTGATCGTCGAGCAGATCTACGACCACCAGGGCAACGTCGGCCAGGCCTCCGTGCCGGTCCTCGTCTTCGACGCCTGGGAGCACGCCTTCTACCTTCAGTACAAGAACCAGAAGGTGGACTTCATCGAGGCCATGTGGAACGTCGTCAACTGGCAGAACGTCGCCCGGCGCTACGCCGACGCCAAGGCCAACACCCCGCTGCTGATCCCCGCCAAGGGCTGACCGCAGCCGCAGAGCCGCCCGCCTCGTGATCGTCTTCTCAGCCTTCGCGTGCGGGCGTTCCCAACGGAAGACCCCCGTGAGGACGTGACTCACGGGGGTCTTCCGCATGCCGTGCGGTGCCGGACTACTCGAAGGACGGACCCTGGGTACGGGTCCGCTTGAGCTCGAAGAAGCCCGGGGTGGAGGCGACGAGCAGGGTGCCGTCCCACAGCCGGGCGGCGGCCTCGCCGCGCGGGGCCGGGGTGACGACCGGGCCGAAGAAGGCCACCTGCTCGCCGTCGGCGCCGGGCACGGAGATCACCGGGGTGCCGACCTCCTGGCCGACGCGCTCGATGCCGTCGTTGTGGGAGGCGCGCAGCTCGGCGTCGAAGGTGTCGGAGGTCCCGAACCTGGCGAGCTCCGCCGGCAGGCCGACCTCGGCCAGCGCCTCGGCGATCACCTCGGGGGTGTTGCCGCGGCCCTCGTTGTGGATGCGGGTGCCCAGCGCGGTGTACAGCTTGCCGGTGACCTCCTTGCCGAACTTCTGCTCGGCGGCGGTCACGACGCGCACGGGGATCCAGGCCTGGGGGCCGAGCATCTCGCGGTAGGCCTCGGGCAGCTCGTCGAGCTTGTTCTCGTTGAGCACGCCCAGGCTCATCACGTGCCAGCGCACCTCGATGTCGCGGAGCTTCTCCACCTCCAGCACCCAGCGGGAGGTCATCCAGGCCCAGGGGCACAGGGGGTCGAACCAGAAGTCGACGGGGGTCTTCTCGCGCACCTGCGTGTCGGCCATGTCTCTCCTCATGTCAGCCAAGGCGTTGCTCTTCAGCCATCCCCCTGGGCAACCGGGCCCGGCCCGGGCGCATTCCCCCGTGGGAGGATTCGAACCGAAGAACGCGATCACGCACGAAGGAGTGCACGTGCCCGGTGAGAACCTGTCCCGCGACGAGGCCCGCGAACGGGCGGAGCTGCTGTCCGTCGACGGATACGAGGTGGCCCTCGATCTGAGGTCCGCGGTGGACGAGGCCGAACCGGCCGAGGGCCCCCGGACCTTCCGTTCGGTGACCACCATCCGCTTCCGGGCCACGACGCCGGGCGCTTCCTCCTTCGCGGACCTGATCGCCCCCTCCGTGAACTCCGTCACCCTCAACGGCCGCGCCCTCGACCCGGCCACCGCCTTCGACGGGGCCCGGATCGCCCTGGACGGGCTCGCCGCCGAGAACGTCCTCGTCGTGGACGCGAACTGCGCGTACAGCCGGACCGGCGAGGGCATGCACCGCTTCGTGGACCCGGAGGACGGCGAGGTCTACCTCTACACCCAGTACGAGCCGGCGGACGCCCGGCGGGTGTACGCGAACTTCGAGCAGCCCGACCTGAAGGCCCCCTACCGCTTCGAGGTCACCGCGCCCGAGGACTGGCGGGTGTGGAGCAACGGCGTGGAGGAGTCCGCCGAGGGGCCCACCCGGCGCTTCGCCGAGACCGCGCCCATCTCCACGTACATCACCTGCGTGGTCGCGGGGCCCTACCACTACGTGACGGACACCTACACCCGCGGGGACCTGACGATCCCGCTCGGTGCCATGTGCCGCAAGGGGCTGGCGAAGTACTTCGACGCGGACGACGTCTTCCTGGTCACCAAGCAGGGCTTCGACCTCTTCCACGAGATCTTCGACTTCCCGTACCCCTTCGGGAAGTACGACCAGGCCTTCGTGCCGGAGTACAACCTGGGCGCGATGGAGAACCCGGGGATGGTGACCTTCCGCGAGGAGTACATCTTCCGCGGGAAGGTCACGCAGGCCTCCTACGAGCGGCGCGCGAACGTCATCCTGCATGAGATGGCGCACATGTGGTTCGGCGACCTGGTCACCATGAAGTGGTGGGACGACCTGTGGCTGAAGGAGTCCTTCGCGGACTTCATGGGCTCCTTCGGACTCGTCGAGGCCACCCGCTTCGACCAGGCGTGGGTCACCTTCGCCAACAGCCGCAAGGCCTGGGCCTACCGGGCCGACCAGCTGCCCTCCACCCACCCGGTCACGGCCGACATCCGTGACCTGGAGGACGCCAAGCTGAACTTCGACGGCATCACGTACGCCAAGGGCGCCGCGGTCCTCAAGCAGCTGGTGGCCTACGTGGGGCGGGAGGCGTTCCTGGAGGGAGCGCGGCGCTACTTCAAGGCCCACGCGTACGGGAACACCACGCTCGACGACCTGCTGTCGGTGCTCGCGGAGGTCTCCGGGCGGGACATGGCCCAGTGGTCGCGGGCCTGGCTCCAGACGGCCGGCGTGAACGCCCTGACGCCGGTGCTCACCACCGACGCCGACGGCCGCATCACCGAGCTGGCCGTCCTCCAGGAGGGCGACGAGCTCCGCCCGCACCGGATCGCGGTGGGCCTGTACCGGGTCGAGGCGGGCGAGCTGGTGCGCTACGCGCGGGCCGAGGCCGACGTGGCCGGGGCACGCACGGCGGTCGCGGAGCTCGCCGGGCAGGACCGGCCCGACCTGGTGCTGGTCAACGACGACGACCTCACCTACTGCAAGGTCCGCTTCGACGAGGCCTCACTGGCGACCCTGCGCGGCCACCTGGGCGGGATCACGGACCCGCTGGCCCGCGCGCTGTGCTGGTCGGCGCTGTGGAACCTGACGCGGGACGGGCTGATGCCGGCCCGGGACTTCCTGTCGCTGTTCCTCACGCACGCGGGCCGCGAGAGCGACGTCGGCGTGCTCCAGATGCTGCACGGACAGGCGCTGAGCGCGGTCACCCACTACTCGGCGCCCGGGCGGCGCGAGGGCGCCGGCCGGGAGCTGGCGGCGGGCGCGCTGCACGAGCTGCGGCTGGCCGAGCCGGGCTCGGAGCACCAGCTGACCTGGGCCCGCTTCTTCGCGGCGAGCGCGGCGACCGAGGGCGACTTCCAGCTGCTGCTGGGCCTGCTGGACGGGACGGCGCGGATCGACGGGCTCGACGTCGACCAGGAGCTGCGCTGGGACTTCCTGCTGCCGCTGGCGGCGCACGGGGCGGTGGACGAGGCCGTCCTCGGCGCGGAACTCGCGCGCGACGACACCGCCTCGGGCAAGCGGCACCAGGTGCGGTGCCTGGCGGCGCGGCCGTCGGCGGCGGTCAAGGACCAGGCGTGGGCGGTGGTGGTCGAGTCGGACGCGCTGTCGAACGCGCTGGTCGAGGCCACCATCGACGGGATGCAGCAGCCCTCGCGGCGCGACCTGCTCGCCCCGTACGCCGGACGCTACTTCGAGGTGCTGGAGCGGGTCTGGGAGCAGCGGTCGATCCAGATCGGCATCCATGTGGTGAAGGGGCTGTACCCGATGCTCCAGGACGGCGAGGACACGGTCGCGGCGACCGACGCCTGGCTGACCGGGCACCCGGCCGCGGCGCCCGCGCTGCGGCGGCTGGTCCTGGAGTCGCGCGACGACCTGGCCCGCGCCCTGCGCGCCCAGGCGCGCGACGCGGTCTGACCCGGTCCTGACACGGGCGGGGGCCGGAGTTCTCCGGCCCCCGCCCGTGCGCGTCGGGGCCCGGGAGGCGGAGTGCGGGGCGGGCGGGGGGCAGGCGGGAGGCGGGCGCTCCATCGGCAGTCGAACGCCCGTACTTTAGCCCTGTCTTGTCCGGATTTGTCGACGAACGTGTAACAGGCGTTAGCAAGGCCATGGCCTGAGGGAATCACCGCGTCATGAACCAGAACGCACCCCTCCCCCTCACCCACCTCACCGCCAGCCGCCCCCGCGTGCTGAGCCTGGCCCAGCTCCGCGAGCACGGCGTGAGCGCCGCCGAGGCCGCCGGCCGGCCCTGGCAGCAGGTGCTGCCGGGGGTGTTCCTGCTCCACTCCGGCCCCGCGACGAGCGAGGAGCGGCTGCACGCCGCCCTGCTGTACGCGGGCCGGCGCGGCGGCGAGGTCATGATCACCGGCCTGGCGGCGCTCGCGCTCTACCGGTTCTCCGCCGCCCCGGCCCTGCTCGGCCTCCCGCACATCGACGTCCTCGTGCCGCACACCCGGCGCCTGCGCTCCACCGGCGACGTCCGGATCGTCCGCGCCCACACCCCGCCCCGCCCCGTGGAGGTGACGGGCCTGCCCGTGGCCCCGGTGGCGCGGGCCGTCGCCGACGCCGTAGCCGGGCTCTCCGACGCGGGCACCGTACGCCGCCTGCTGAGCGAGGCCGTCCGGGCCGGACACTGCGAACCGGCCGCCGTCGTACGGGAGCTGACCGTGGCCCGGCTGCTGAACCGGCCGCACGTGGTGGACGCCGTGGAATCCCTCCTCGCCGAGGGGCGGGCCATCGCGGAGGACCGGCTGTACCAGCTCGTACGGGGCTACGAACTCCCCGAGCCCGTCTGGAACGTGGACCTGCGCCTGCCCGGCGGCCCGCACCTGGGCGGGGTCGACGCCTACTGGCCCGAGCAGGCCGTGGCCATCGAGATCGACACCCGGGCCCCCCGCCAGGGGGAGGACGAGGACTTCGCCGAGGCGGTCCGCAAGCGGGAGACCCTGGAGCGCCTCGGGGTGACCGTCCTGCACCTGACCCCGCGCAAGCTGCGCGACTGGCCCGAGCAGCAGGCCGCGGTCGTCCGGACCGCCCTGACGGCGTCGGCCGACCTGGAGCCCGCCGCCTACCTGGTCGTGCTCCCCCGGTGAACCGGCGGGTTGGCCGGGGAGTACTCCGGGGCGCTCCAGCGCAACCGCCCCGGATGCAGGCTCTCCACCACCGCCTCCACCGTGAACCGCACCCGCCGCTCCCCGCCGTCCCCGAACTCGGTCCGGGCCCGTCCGCCGATCTGGAGCAGGCCGCCGCCCTCCCAGTCGGGGAAGAGCAGCCCGGCCCGCCCGTCGAGGGCCAGATTGCCCAGGGTCAGGAACATGGCGTTGCCCGCGTAGTCAGGCCACACCAACTCGGTGGCGGAGACCACCTCCACGAAGCCCGGCATGCCGCCCCGGTGGCTGGCCTCCACCCCGTGCTCCCCGGCGGTGGTGGCGATGAAGAACGTGTCGGCGGCGCGGACGGCCGACGCCGCGCCGGCGGTGAGCGACGTCCCGTGCCACAGCACCCCGGGCCCTTCGGCCACCAGCTCCACCGGCCCGCGCTTCTGGAGGTACTTCGGGCAGTTGGAGAACACCCGCTCGGCCTCCACCGCGAACCCGCCGGGCGTCACGGCCAGCCCGCCGTCCAGCCGCATCCGGCGCCGGGTGCGCGGGTCGAGGGCGATGGTCCCCACCCGGGTCCCGGCGGTGGCCAGCGCCCCGGCCAGCGGATCCCCCGCCGGAAGGCCGCCCGTGACGGTGATCCGGCCGGGCCCGTCCGCCCGTACGAAGCCGGGCGGCCCGGTGAGCAGCGAGGCCCACACGCGGCCGTCCCCGTCCGCGGCGCCGACGACGAGGTGGGGCTGCTGGGCGAGGAAGTCCGCCGCGACCCCTCGGATGTCACTGCCGATCGAGCGGCCCACGTGCTCGGCGGGCCCCCGTACGCCCACCCGTTCCTGGACGGCGATCGATCCCCGGTGGTAGCGCTCCATGACCACTCCCGCTCTCTGATCTCCTAGAAGAACCCGCAGGTCGGCGCCGACTCCGTCGGAACGGGGGCCCCCTTGGCCCCGGTGGGCACGGAGATCTCCAGGCGGGTGCCGTCCGGGTCGTGGAAGAAGATCCCGCCCGAGACGGCGCCCTCGCCGTGGGCCACGATCCCCTCGTGGGCGAAGTCGACGCCCAGCCCCCGCAGCCGCTGCTCGTACGCCTCGACCTCCTCGATGGCCCCGGCGGTGAAGGCGAGGTGGTGCAGTCCGGCCGCGCCCGGGTCGAACCGGTCCCCGGCCTGCTCCCAGAGGGTCAGGACCAGCTCGCCGTCCTGCCCGAGGAAGGCGTGCCGGCTGCCCTTCGCCTCGCCCTCGCCGAGCAGCTCGAAGCCGAGGGTCTGGCGGTAGAAGGCCAGCGACCGGTCCAGGTCGGTGACGTTCAGGCCGACGTGTCCGGTGCGGAGCGTGCTGATGGCGGTGGTCATGGAGGGTCCCTTCCCCGAGAGGTCCGAGCCGCCGCGGCCCGGTTTCTAACCTTCTAATTCGAGATTAGGGGTTAGGGGGGCGCTCGTCAACCGGTCACGTACTCTTGAGGGGTTAGCGACGCGAGGAGGCGGACATGACGGAGGCGGACATGACGGAACGGACGCCGGACCCGCGTCCGCTGACCGGGGAGCCGGTCTGCCTCGACCTGCTGAACACCCGCTGGAACGAGGACGGCCAACCGGCCGACCTCTTCGCCGGCGCCCACGGGCTGACCCGGCTGGAAGGGCTCGCCGTCTGGCTGGAGAGCGCGGGCCTGGCCGGCCGCTTCCGCGCCGACGCCGCGACCCTCGTCCACCTGCTGACCGCGCGCGAGTCCCTGGCCCGCGCCGTCGCCGACCCCGCCGACGAGGGCGCCCGCGCCCTGATCGACGCCGTACTGGACCACGGCCGGATCCGGGCCACCCTCACCGCCGAAGGCCCGGGCGAGCGCGCCGAGTTCGCGGACCCCGCCTGGGGGCCGGCCTGGACGGCCGCCCGCGACTACCTGGACCTGCTGACCGGGACCCCCGGCCGGATCCGCAAGTGCGCCTCGGAGAGCTGCGTCCTGCACTTCCACGACACCTCGCGCAACGGGACCCGGCGCTGGTGCTCCATGGCCGCCTGCGGCAACCGCGCCAAGGCCTCGCGCCACTACGCGCGCACGCGCGAGCGCTGAACGGTCGGAATCTGTCACACCGGACACGAGACGGACGTCCCGGATGACTTCGCCGTGAGGCTGCAAAATCGATAAATCAACTCGCACATGCAGGCGAGTCGCCCCGGCTTGCCCGGGCATGTCCGCGCTGGCGGCTGGTCCACAGTGGCGAGAGTCCGCCATGTCAGGTCTCGGTCAATGACAACCCTCCCCAAACAGCTGTCACTTGCGCAAAGCTGACCGGTCATCCGGCACCGAAATCCGGACCGTATCTTTCACTTAGCCAGGGATGCTGATGACCCTCGACTCGCCCAGCTCCACCACCGGGCCCATACCCGGCGCGCGGCGCGCGGCCCGCGTCGCCGCGGCCGCGGGCCTGGTGGCCGCCCTCTGCGCCACCGGCGCCGTACCCGCCTTCGCGGCTGCGGCCCCCGACGCGCCGGGCACCCACCCGGCCGTCAAGTCCGCCGACCAGAAGCTGGGTTCGGCCGACGCCGAACTCCTCCAGGAGGCCAAGGCCAAGGGTGACGCCACCGTCACCGTCATGGTCGCCACCGCCCCCGGCCAGACCAAGCAGGTCGCGGACCAGCTCGACGCGGTCCAGGGCGCCTCGGTGGGCCAGACGTACGACAAGCTCGGCTACGTCCGCGCGACCCTGCCGACCGACAAGGCCGAGGCCGCGCTGAAGGCGGCCGGGAAGCTCGACTCCGTCCACGGCATGGACCTGCGGCACGAGATCCAGCTCCCGGACCCGCGTCCCGACGCGGGCAAGGACTCCGGCGCGGCCAAGAAGACCGCCGCCGAGACCTACCCGGGCCCGGGCAAGGACACGCCGGCGAAGAACCCGTACAACCCGTCCTTCGAGACCGGCGCGGTGGACTTCGTCCAGAAGAACCCGCAGGCCGACGGCCGCGGCGTGACCATCGGCATCCTGGACTCGGGCGTCGACGTCGCGCACCCGGCCCTGCAGAAGACCACCACCGGCGAGCGCAAGATCGTCGACTGGGTCACCGCGACCGACCCGATCCTGGACAACGACGCCACCTGGCGCCCCCAGGTCACCCCCGTCACCTCCACCGGCGGCGCCTTCAGCGCGGGCGGCCAGAGCTGGAAGGCCCCCGAGGGCTCCTACCAGTGGAGCCGTTTCAGCGAGTCGATCACCGCCACCGGTGACATGAAGGGCGACGTCAACCGCGACGGCGACACCACCGACAAGTTCGGCATGCTGTACGACCCGGTGGCCGGCACCGTCCGCGTCGACACCGACCAGGACGGCGACTTCACCAACAACGAGCCGATGAAGCCGTACAAGGACGGCTACCAGGTCGGCTACTTCGGCACGGACAACCCGGCGACCGACGTCGTCGAGCGCATCCCGTTCGTGATCCAGATCCGCAAGGACGTCCCCATGGACCCCTTCGGCGGGGACTGGGTGGGCAAGAAGGCCGACTTCGTCAACATCGGCATCATCGAGTCGGAGCACGGCACGCACGTCGCCGGCATCACGGCCGCGAACAGCCTCTTCGGCGGCAAGATGAACGGCGAGGCGCCCGGCGCCAAGATCGTCTCCTCGCGCGCCTGCTCCTGGTCCGGCGGCTGCACCAACATCGCGCTGACCGAGGGCATGATCGACCTCGTCGTCAACCGCGGCGTGGACATCGTCAACATGTCCATCGGCGGTCTCCCGGCGCTGAACGACGGCAACAACGCCCGTTCGGAGCTGTACAAGAACCTCATCGACACCTACGGGGTCCAGCTCGTCATCTCGGCGGGCAACGAGGGTCCGGGCGTCAACACCATCGGTGACCCCGGCCTCGCCGACAAGGTCATCTCCGTGGGTGCGGCGGTCTCC
This sequence comes from Streptomyces sp. NPDC002032, assembly GCF_042890765.1. Taxonomy (NCBI): domain Bacteria; kingdom Bacillati; phylum Actinomycetota; class Actinomycetes; order Kitasatosporales; family Streptomycetaceae; genus Streptomyces; species Streptomyces sp. NPDC002032. Next base: position 236,552 of record NZ_JBIASM010000003.1, read on the forward strand.
AAGGAGACCTGGGCCTCCAACTACGGCTCCGGCGTGACCAAGCAGTACAACATGTTCCCCTTCTCCTCGCGCGGTCCGCGTGAGGACGGCGGGTTCACGCCGACCATCACCGCCCCCGGCGCGGCGATCAACACCACCCAGACCTGGCTGCCCGGCAGCCCGGTCAAGGAGGCGGGCTACGCCCTGCCGGCCGGCTACTCGATGCTCCAGGGCACCTCGATGTCCTCGCCGCAGGCGACGGGCGCCAGCGCCCTGCTGATCTCGGCCGCCAAGCAGCAGAAGCTCGCGCTCACCCCGGCGAGCCTGCGCGTGGCGCTGACCAGCACCGCGAAGAAGATCAACGATGTCCCGGCGCACGCACAGGGTGCCGGTCTCATCAACGTCGTCGACGCGTGGGAGTCCATCCAGCGCGGCGCGAAGGCCGAAGAGTTCACCGTCAAGGCCCCGGTCGACACCGCGCTCGACCAGTTCCTGAAGACCCCGGGCTTCGGCACCGGCCTGTACGACCGCGAGGGCGGCCTGAAGGTCGGCCAGAAGAAGGTCTACGACGTCGTCGTCACCCGCACCACGGGCGTGAAGTACGGCACCCGGCACAACCTGAGCTGGCGCAACAACGACGGCACCTTCAAGGTCGTCGGCGGCTACGACTACGTCACCCTGCCGCTGAACAAGCCCGTCACCATCAAGGTCGAGGCCAACGTCAAGTCGGCCGGCGTGCACAGCGGCATCCTCCAGCTCGACGACCCGTCCACCGAGGGCATCGACAAGCAGGTGCTGGCCACGGTCATCGCCTCCGCCCCTCTGGCGAAGCCGTCGTTCACGCTGTCGGACACCTCGTCCGTGCAGCGCAACAGCCACAAGTCCTACTTCGTGACCGTCCCGCAGGGTGCCAAGACCCTTGAGGTCGCCCTCGGCGGTCTGAACCCGGGCAGCCAGACCCGCTTCATCTCGATCCACCCGTACGGCACGGGCGTCGAGGACAGCGCGACCACCCAGTGCTACCCGAACTACGACAACCCGGCGAACGCCTGCCGCCCCGACCTGCGCTCGTACGCCGACCCGCAGCCGGGCGTCTGGGAGATCGAGGTCGAGTCGCGCCGTACGTCGCCGCTGCTCGACAACCCGTTCAAGCTGGACGTCGCGGTCCTCGGCGCCGGTTTCGACCCGGCCGTCAAGGTCCTCCCCGAGGTCAAGCAGGGCACCCCGGCGCCGGTCCAGTGGACCGTCAAGAACGACGCCGCGGCCATCTCCGGCGGCACGCTCCAGGGCGGCCCGCTCGGCTCCGCCAAGGTCGCCAAGCCGACCATCGCGGCCGGTGAGACCCAGACCACCGAGGTCACCGTCGGCGAGGGCGTCTCCCGCCTCGACGTCGCCATCGGCAAGCCCTCCGACACCGCGGCGGACCTCGACCTCGAGGTCTACAAGGACGGCGTCAAGGTCGGCAGCTCCGCCGACGGCGACTCCGAGGAGGCCGTGACCCTGAACAAGCCCGCCGCCGGTACCTACACCATCAAGGTGATCGGCTACGCGATCCCGTCCGGGTCCACCACGTACGACTACCGCGACGTGTACTTCTCGGCCGCCCTGGGCTCCGTCCAGGTCGACGAGAACGCCAAGGTGAACCTCGCCAACGGCGCCTCGGCGAACGTCTCGGCGAACGTCCTGGTCTCCAGCGCGGCCCCCGAGGGCCGTCAGTTCTTCGGCCAGGTCCAGCTGCTCAACGCCCGCGGCACCGCCGCCGGTCTCGGCAGCGTCCAGATCGAGAAGGTCCTCCCGTAACTCCCTCGGCTCCCTCGGGGGCATGAGAGCGTGACGGCATGACGGAGGGGCGGGCGCCCGCATCGGGCGCCCGCCCCTTCGCCGTCCCCCCGGCCCCCCCTCGGGCCGTCTCCGGTTCACCTGCCGATCGAGCTCAGGTCCTGCGCGTAGGTGCCCACCGCGTGGGCGATGACGTCCAGGTTGGTGTCGAAGGCCTTCAGGTCGAGGTTCTTCAGGGTGTCGCCCGCCCCGTGGTAGTTCGGGTCGTACGGGGCCCCGGCCGTGCCCCCGTAGCGCTTGGCCTGCTCGGCGGTCTTGATGCCCTCGGCGCCGGTGAAGGTGCCGCCCGCCGGGATGCCGTTCGCGATGAACGGGCCGTAGTCGGAGCGGCCGTCGAAGTCGCTGCCCTCATGCGGCTTGTGCTTCTTGTCGAGGAAGCCGTTGATCAGCGCCTCGATCTGCGCCGAGCCGGCCGGGCCCGCGCCCTCGCCGGACTTGTCCGAGTCGTCGCCGTCGTAGACGAACTGGACCGGGTTCGGCGAGGCGATCATGTCGAAGTTCAGGTAGAGCGCGATGTCCTTCTTCTGCTGCTCGGACAGCTGCGCGACGTAGTGCTCGGAGCCCAGCAGGCCCAGCTCCTCCGCCGACCACCAGGCGAAGCGGACCTTGTTCGCGATCCCTGTGCCCTTCTTGTTCGCGCCCTCGTCCGCCAGCTTGAGGGCCACCTCCAGCAGACCGGCCGAGCCCGAACCGTTGTCGTTGATGCCCGGGCCCTCGGGGACCGAGTCCAGGTGGGAGCCGAGGGCCACCACCCGGTCGGCACGGCCGCCCTTCGTCTGCGCGATCACATTGCGGGTGGTCTTCTTCACGTGCTCCTGGTCCAGGTCCAGGCGCACCTTCACCTCGCCCTTCGCGGCGGCGGCGGCCAGCGCCTCGCCGTCGGCCAGGGTGATGCCCGCGCTCGGGATGACCCCCTCGGCCGGGGAGGAGAACCCGCCGCGGACCGGGGTGGTGCCGCTGTGGTTGTAGACGATCACGCCGACCGCCCCCGCCGCGGCGGCGGCCCGCTGCTTCTCCACGAAGGTGCAGGAGCCCCGCTTGACCAGGGCGATCTTGCCGGTGAAGGTGCCGCTCGCGTAGTCGTCGGCCGTGCAGCCGGGCGTCTCGTCGACCCGGGCGAGGGCGAGCGGGGCGGCGAGGCCGCCCTGCGGGGTCGAGGCGGTGAAGGTGAAGGCGGCGGTGGCCAGCTCGCGCGGCGCGCCGTCGACACCCGCGAGGACGGTGGTCCGCTCCGTCTTCGTGTGCGCCTCGTAGATGTCGAAGTCCTGGTACGAGACGTCGTACCCGGCCTTCACCAGGGTGTCGTGGACGTAGGCGGCCGAGGCGGCGTGGCCCGGGCTGCCCGCGGCGCGGTTGCCGCCGTTGGCGTCGGCGATCTGCTGGAACTTCGCCAGGTGGCGGTAGGCCCCGCGGGCGCTGACCTCCTCGGTCAGTTCCGCGGCCAGCCTGGCCCCGGCGCGCCCGGCGCGGTCGTTGCCGTGGGCCGACGCCGGGGCGGCGGCGATCAGGACGGGCGCGGCGACGGCGACGGCCGCGAGGGCGGCGAGGGCCGGTATCGACCGGCGGCGGTGGCGGATGTCCCGCACGGTGTTCTCCCCGAGGTGAGCGGTTCGGTCTCTGGTACGCCGCGTCCGGATAGCGGGCACGACAGAACGGACGCTAACGGGCCGTGAGCTGCCAAAACGGCAGTTCGGGGGCCCCGCAACACGCCCGTCACGGACTCGTCACGCGGGTTCACACCGGGGACACCGTCCGTACCTCGGACAATGGATTGGACAAGCCTCGTGGGGTCGAACGCATGATGGCCCCACGCGCGCACGCGCCCACGTACCAATGAGGAGTCACCGTGAGGGTCGGAATCGTCGGAGCCACCGGACAGGTCGGCGGAGTCATGCGCGGCATCCTGGCCGAGCGCAAGTTCCCGGTGGACGAGCTGCGGCTGTTCGCCTCGGCCCGCTCGGCGGGCACGACGGTGGAGTGGGAGGGCCGCGAGATCACCATCGAGGACGCCTCCGCCGCCGACTACACCGGCCTGGACATCGTGCTCTTCTCCGCGGGCGGCGCCACCTCCAAGGCCCTCGCCGAGAAGGTCGCCTCCCAGGGCGCCGTCGTGATCGACAACTCCTCCGCCTGGCGCAAGGACCCCGAGGTCCCGCTGGTCGTCTCCGAGGTCAACCCGCACGCGATCAAGAACCGCCCCAAGGGCATCATCGCGAACCCGAACTGCACCACCATGGCCGCGATGCCGGTGCTGCGCCCGCTGCACGACGAGGCCGGTCTGACCGCGCTGATCGCCACCACCTACCAGGCCGTCTCCGGCTCCGGCCTGGCCGGCGTCGCCGAGCTCGACGGCCAGGTCAAGGCCGTCGCCGAGGGTGCCACCGGGCTGGTCCACGACGGCGCGGCCGTCGACTTCCCCGAGCCGGGCGTCTACAAGCGCCCCATCGCCTTCAACGTGCTCCCGCTCGCGGGCTCCATCGTCGACGACGGCTCCTTCGAGACCGACGAGGAGCAGAAGCTCCGCAACGAGTCCCGCAAGATCCTGGAGCTCCCGGAGCTCAAGGTCTCCGGCACCTGCGTGCGCGTCCCCGTCTTCTCGGGCCACTCGCTCCAGGTGAACGCCCGCTTCGCGCGTCCGCTGAGCGTCGAGCGCGCCTACGAGCTGCTGGCGGACGCCCCCGGCGTCGAGCTCTCCGAGATCCCGACCCCGCTCCAGGCCGCCGGCCGCGACGCCTCGTACGTGGGCCGCATCCGGGTGGACGAGACCGCCGAGAACGGCCTCGCGCTCTTCCTGTCCAACGACAACCTGCGCAAGGGCGCGGCGCTGAACGCCGTGCAGATCGCGGAGCTCGTGGCCGAGGAACTGCGCCAGGGCTGATCCCGCACGCACGCGTCCCCGGGGGGCGGTACCGCAGGCCGCGGTGCCGCCCCCCGGGCGTTTTGGGGGCGGGCGTGTTCGCCCGTGGATGAGGCCGGCGCGGGGACGCCGCCCCCGTGGAAGGATGGCCGGGCAACGTCACCATCGAAGGAGATGACCGCGTGCCTGGCACGAATCTCACCCGTGAAGAGGCTCAGCAGCGGGCGAAGCTGCTCACTGTCGACTCGTACGAGGTCGAACTGGATCTCAGCGGTGCGCAGGAGGGCGGCACGTTCCCGTCCGTCACCACCGTGCGCTTCCAGTCGGCCGAGGCCGGCGCCGAGACCTTCATCGACCTGGTCGCGCCGGCCGTCCACGAGGTGGTCCTGAACGGCAAGGCGCTGGACGTCGCCGCCGTCTTCCGCGACTCCCGCATCGCGCTGGCGCACCTCGCCGCCGGGGCCAACGAGCTCCGCGTCGTCGCGGACTGCGCGTACACCAACAGCGGTGAGGGCCTGCACCGCTTCGTCGACCCGGTCGACCAGCAGGCCTACCTGTACACCCAGTTCGAGGTGCCGGACGCGCGGCGGGTCTTCGCCAGCTTCGAGCAGCCCGACCTGAAGGCGACGTTCCGGTTCACCGTGACGGCCCCCGAGGGCTGGACGGTCATCTCGAACTCTCCCACGCCGGAGCCGAAGGACCGGGTGTGGGCCTTCGAGCCGACCCCGCGGATCTCCTCGTACATCACCGCGCTGATCGTCGGCCCGTACCACGCCGTCCACAGCTCGTACGAGGGCAAGGACGGCCAGTCCGTCCCGCTCGGCATCTACTGCCGCCCCTCGCTCGCCGAGTTCCTGGACGCGGACGCGATCTTCGACGTGACCCGGCAGGGCTTCGACTGGTTCCAGGAGAAGTTCGCGTACGACTACCCGTTCGCGAAGTACGACCAGCTCTTCGTGCCGGAGTTCAACGCGGGCGCGATGGAGAACGCGGGCGCGGTCACCATCCGCGACCAGTACGTCTTCCGTTCCAAGGTGACGGACGCGGCGTACGAGGTGCGCGCGGAGACGATCCTCCACGAGCTGGCGCACATGTGGTTCGGCGACCTGGTCACCATGGAGTGGTGGAACGACCTGTGGCTGAACGAGTCGTTCGCGACGTACACCTCCATCGCCTGCCAGGCGTACGCGGAGGGCTCGAAGTGGCCGCACGCGTGGACCACGTTCGCCAACTCCATGAAGACCTGGGCGTACCGGCAGGACCAGCTGCCCTCCACGCACCCGATCATGGCGGACATCCGTGACCTGGACGACGTCCTGGTCAACTTCGACGGGATCACGTACGCCAAGGGCGCCTCGGTGCTCAAGCAGCTCGTCGCGTACGTGGGCCAGGAGTCCTTCTTCAAGGGCGTGCAGGCCTACTTCAAGGCCCACGCGTTCGGCAACACCCGCCTGTCGGACCTGCTGGGCGCGCTGGAGGAGACCTCCGGCCGCGACCTGACCGCCTGGTCGAAGGCGTGGCTGGAGACGGCCGGCATCAACGTCCTGCGCCCGGAGATCGAGCACGCCGAGGACGGCACCATCGCCTCCTTCGCGGTCCGCCAGGAGGCCCCGGCCCTGCCGGCGGGCGCCAAGGGCGAGCCGGTGCTGCGTCCGCACCGCATCGCGATCGGCCTCTACGAACTCGTCGACGGCAAGCTGGTCCGCACGGACCGGATCGAGCTGGACATCGACGGTGAGCTGACGGCGGTGCCGGAGCTGACCGGCCGGACCCGTCCGGCGGTCGTGCTCCTCAACGACGACGACCTGTCGTACGCGAAGGTCCGCCTGGACGAGGTCTCGCTGGCCAACGTCACCGCGCACCTGGGCGACTTCACGGAGTCCCTGCCGCGCGCGCTGTGCTGGGCCTCCGCCTGGGACATGACGCGGGACGGCGAGCTGGCCACCCGCGACTACCTGGCGCTGGTCCTCTCGGGCATCGGCAAGGAGTCCGACATCGGGGTCGTGCAGTCCCTCCAGCGGCAGGCGAAGCTGGCCGTGGACCTGTACGCGGACCCGGCGTGGCGGGAGCAGGGCCTGGCGACCTGGACGGAGGCCACGCTGGAGCACCTGCGGACGGCCGCACCGGGCAGCGACCACCAGCTGGCGTGGGCGCGGGCCTTCGCGGCGACCGCCCGCACCGAGGAGCAGCTGCGCCACCTGGCGGCGCTGCTGGACGGCTCGGAGACGGTCGAGGGCCTGGTCGTGGACACGGAGCTGCGGTGGGCGTTCCTGGAGCGCCTGGTGGCGACCGGTGCGGCGGGTGAGCCGGCGATCGCGGCGGAGCTGGAGCGGGACGCGACGGCGGCCGGCGAGCGGCACGCGGCGACCGCGCGGGCCGCGCGCCCGACGGCCGAGGCCAAGGCCGAGACGTGGGCGTCGGTGATCGAGTCGGCTGACCTGCCGAACGCGGTGCAGGAGGCCGTCATCGGCGGTTTCGTCCAGATCGACCAGCGGGAGCTGCTCGCGCCGTACGCGCAGAAGTACTTCGCGGTGGTCAAGGAGATCTGGGAGACGCGGAGCCACGAGATCGCGCAGCAGATCGCGGTGGGGCTGTACCCGTCGCTCCAGGTCTCGCAGGAGACGCTGGACGCGACGGACGCGTGGCTGGCCTCGGCGGAGCCGAACGCCGGCCTGCGGCGTCTGGTCTCGGAGTCCCGGGCCGGCGTCGAGCGCGCCCTGAAGGCCCAGGCCGCCGACGCCGCCGCCGCCCGCGCCTGACCCCACCCGGCCCCGCCCACCCCACCGAGGGCCGGCGGGGCCCCGCGCCCGCGCCTCAAGTGCCACCGGCACTTGAGGCGCGGGCGCGGCGGGATCTTCCAGCCCCGCCGGCGTTTGAGGCGCGGGCGCGGAGCGCCGTGTAGTCAGTGAGCCGCGCCGGCGTCCGAGGCGGGAACGGTGGAAGGGCGGGTAGGGGACGGCCCCGCGCAGCGGCACCGCACCCGCACCCGCGGGCGGCCCGCGTCAGGCGGGGCCCGGCCCGGCGACGGAGCGCAGGGCGCCCAGCACGCGCGAGAGCGCCGGCGCGGCCTCCGACCCCCGGCGCAACGCGGCCGTCACGTGCCGCGTGGGCCGGTCGTACGGAAGGGCCCGCACCGCGACCCCCTCCGCCCGCCCCGACACCATGCGCGGCACCAGCGCGACCCCCATCCCCGCCTCCACCATCGCCAGGATCGCGGTCCAGCCGGACGCCGAATGCGCCTGCTCCGGAACGAACCCCGCCGCCTCGCACGCGCTGCGGGTGATCTCCGACCAGGGCCCGCTGCCCCCGTAGATCCACCGCTCCCCGGCCAGGTCGGCCAGGCGTACGGCCCGCGCCCCCGCCAGCGGATGGCCCGGCGGCAGGGCCACGTCCAGCGGGTCCTCCAGCAGGGTGACCCGGGTGAAGCGGGGGTCACCGGCGACCGGGGCGTGCGCGGCCAGCGACAGCGCGAGGTCGACGACCCCGGCGGAGAGCAGCTCGTAGGACTCGGCGGCCTCCGTCTCCCGGACCCGGACCTCGATGCCGGGGTGGCTGCCGCGCAGGGCGGCGACGGCGGGGACGACGAGCACGGGCACGGCGGTGGAGAAGGCCCCGATCCGCACCTCCCCCGCCTCCCCTGCCAGGTACCCGGTGAGTTCGGCGTCGGCCCGCTCCAGCTGCGCGAAGACGGATTCGGCGTGCCGCAGGACGAGGTGGGCGGCGTCGGTCAGCCGGACCCGGCGCCCCTGCGCCTCCAGCAGCTGGACCCCCAGCTGCCGGGCGAGGTTGGTCAGTTGCTGCGAAACGGCCGAGGGCGTCATGTGCAGCGCCTCGGCCGTGGCGGTCACCGTGCCCCGGTGGGCCAGGGTCCGCAGGATCCGCAGCTTCTTGATGTCCCAGTCGATCACGCCGTCGAACCTACCGCCGCGCGGCACTCGCCAGCCCGACCCCGCCCAGGATCAGCGCCATGCTCAGCAGCTCGGCCGGGCCGGTCCGCTCCCCCAGGAGCAGCAGCCCCAGCCCCGCCACGCACACGGGCTGGAGGTAGTAGACGACGCCCGCGCGGGCCGCTCCGATGACCGAGACGGCCTTGTTCCAGGCGAAGAAGGCGACGGCGGAGGAGAACACGCCGACGTAGAGCAGCGGCCCGACGGTCCCGGGGCGGACCTCGAAGCCGCCCTGGACGGCGACGGAGACCGCGTACGCGGGGGCGAGCATCAGCGCGCCGAGCACGAAGGTGGTGATCAGGAAGGCGAGTCCGCCGATCTCGGCGGGCTTGCGCTTGAGGAGGGCGCTGTAGCTGGCGAAGGAGAGCGCGGCCCCGAACATCCACAGGTCGCCGGCGCTGAAGTCGAAGCCGAGCGAGCCGTGACCGACCAGCAGCAGGACCCCGAAGGCGGCGAGCAGCATCCCGAAGGTGCGCCGGAGGCCGAGCCGTTCGCCGCCGAGACGGGCGTAGAGGGCCATGATGACCGGCGAAGCCGCCATGATCATGCCCATGTTGGAGGCCGAGGTGGTCAGTCCGGCCTGGTGGACGAGGGTGTTGTAGAGGGTGACGCCGAACAGGGTGGCGAGGCTGACGTAGCCGAGGTGCCGGCGGAGCAGGGCCCGCTGCTGCCAGGCCTGGCGGGCGGCGAAGGGGGCTACCGCGACGGCGGCGATGATCCAGCGCCAGAAGACGGCCTGGACGGGTGGTACGGACCCGGCCATGCCGCGGGTGGCCACGAAGCTTCCGGACCAGACGACCGTCGCGAGCAGGGCGAGGAGGACGCCGATGCCGGCGGCGGTCTTCCCGCCCTGTCCGGTGCCGGGCTGCTGGTCCTGCCGGTCCTGCTGGTCCTGCTGAACGGTACGGGTGCGGTCCGTGACGGCCACCTGCGCGTCTCCCCCTCGGGCGTCGGTCTGAAGTAGGCGGTCCTACCGTCGCACCCCGGTATCGGTCAGGTCCATCGAAACATTTCGATCGGTCTTTTCAGGAGAACTGAACGTTCCCGCTGCGGGGGCGGCCGCCGCCCGGGCCGCGCGCCCGGGAAGCTGTCCGAAGACGGTGGCTCCGAAGGCGACCGCCATGCCGACCAGCTGGACCGGGCCGAGCGACTGCCCGAGGGCGGCCCAGCCGATGACGGCGGCGGTGAGCGGGGACAGCGGGCCCAGCAGGGTGACGGAGGTGGCCGAGAGCTTGCCGATGCCGCGGAACCAGAGGACGTACGCGGCCCCGGTGTTGATCAGCATCATGTAGCCGTAGCCGAGGAAGGCCTTGCCGTCGAGGGCGGGCGGCATGCCCTCGACGAGGGCGGCGATCGGGATGATGACCAGGCCGCCGGCGGTAAGCTGCCAGCCGGTCACGGCCAGCGGGCCGACCCCCTCGGGGCGTCCCCAGCGCTTGGTCATCACGGTGCCGGCGCCCATGCAGGCGGAGGAGAGGATCCCGGCGAGGATGCCGACGAGGTCGAGCTTCGCGTCGGCGGTCAGCACCACCATGCTCACGCCGAGGGCGGCGGCGACGGCGGCGAGCACCGTGCGCAGCCTGGCCCGCTCCCCGAGGACGAGGGCGGCGAGCCCGACGACGAACAGCGGGCCCGCGGAGCCGAGCACGGCGGCCACGCCACCGGGCAGCCGGTAGGCGGCGAGGAAGAGGAGGGGGAAGAAGGCCCCGATGTTCAGGGTGCCGAGCACGGCGGACTTCCACCACCAGGCGCCCTTGGGGAGGGTCCGGGACAGGGCTATGAGCAGGAGTCCGGCGGGCAGGGCGCGCATGGCCCCGGTGAAGAGCGGCCGGTCGGGTGGCAGCAGCTCGCTGGCCACGGCGTAGGTCGAGCCCCACGAGATCGGGGCGAGTGCGGTCAGGGCGATGGTGGTGACGCGGTTCACGGCGACTCCTCGGCAGACGGCGACCGGGGGCCCACTGCCGCCCAACTAGGTCGCTCGTAAGTAGCTTACTACTAAGCTACTTTTCCGCAAGCTACTTGCGCACGAGGAAGCGGAACTTGGATACTTCGGACATGAACCGGGTCAGCAGCAGGGAAGCCAGCAAGGACGCCGTCGACGCGATCACCGGGCAGTGGTACGCGGTGAGACCGGACCTGGACACCGCCCCCATGGCCGTCTTCGGCCGCATCTACCGGATCGCCAAGGCGATGGGGGACGCCATGGAGCGGACCTACAACCGCTATGGGATCACCACAGGGGAGTTCGACGTCGTCGCGACGCTGCGCCGCTCGGGGGCCCCGTACACGCTCTCCCCGCGCCAGCTCTCGGCCACGCTCATGCTCACCACCGGCGGCATGACCGGGCGCCTGGACAAGCTGGAGAAGGCGGGGCTGCTCACCCGCAGCCCCGACCCGCACGACCGGCGCGGCCTCCAGGTGACCATCACCGAACGTGGGCTCGCGCTCATCGACGAGGCCGTCGGAGCGGGGCTGGAGGTGCAGGCGGGGGTCCTCCAGGGGCTCGACGCCGAGGAGGCGGAGCTCCTGACGGGCCTGCTGCGCAAGCTGCTGGCGAACGTCCCCTAAGACCTGGCGCCGGACACGACGGGGCGCCGGAGGTCCCGCGGCCGGCCGGAGCCGGACGCGCGGACCTCCGGCGCCCCGGAAGCCGTCGGGAGCGGCGCCGCCCCGAGGGGCCGGGCCACGTCCGTCCTGGTGTTACTGCTGCTTGCGCGACTTGTCGCCGACGATCACGAGACCCGCGATCACCAGGAACAGCACGATCGGCGCGGCCACGTACAGCCCGAGCGTCTCGCCAATGCTCAGGCCCGGACCCGGGTCATCACCGTCGTCGCGGGTGAGCGCGAGGGCGGGAGACGTCATCAGCAGCATCATCAGCGTCGATCCGGCCGTGACGGCGCCGGCGCGCAGAGCGTTCTTCTTGTCCACGGTGCAAACGTAGCGAACACCTAAAGCGGGCGCGCGCCCGGGGGTGCCGTACGGGTCCCGCCGCCCTCCCGCACCGCGCTCAGCAGGGCGTTCGCCCGGGGCGAGGCCATGAGCGCCTCCAGGGTCAGCGGCCGGCCCGACGCGTCGGCGACCGGCAGGCGCCAGTTGGGGTACTGGTCCCAGGTGCCCGGCAGGTTCTGCGGCCGCCGGTCGCCCACCGCGTCCGGCAGCCACACCCCGACCAGCCGGGCGGGCGTGCGCAGCAGGAAGGCGTACAGGGCCCGGACCGCGGCCTCCTCCCCCTTGGTCTCCAGGCCGAGCCCGTCCAGCACCCGCAGCCACTGCGCGGTGTCGGCGGCGTCCTCGGCCCGCTCCCGCTCCAGCGGACGGGTCAGCAGGCCGAGCCGGTCGCGCAGTTCGACGTGGGCCCCGGCCAGCTTGGCCGCCGTGGGCGGCAGGTCGTGCGTGGTCGCGGTGGCCAGGCAGTCGGCCCGCCAGGCCCCGGCGGGCAGCGGATCGCCGTCGCCGGACCAGTCCCGCTCGAACCACAGCACGGAGGTGCCGAGGATCCCGCGCCGGGCCAGTTCGCGGCGCACCCGCGGCTCCACCGTCCCGAGGTCCTCGCCGACCACCAGCGCCCCGGCCCGGTGGGCCTCCAGCACCAGCACGGCCAGCATCGCCTCGCCGTCGTAGGAGACGTACGTGCCCTCCGCTGGCGGGGCGCCCTCGGGGATCCACCAGAGCCGGAACAGGCCCATGACGTGGTCGACGCGCACCGCGCCCGCGTACCGGAACACCCCGCGCAGCAGGGCCCGGAAGGGCTCGTACGCGGACTCCTCCAGGGCGTCGGGCCGCCAGGGCGGCAGCCCCCAGTCCTGGCCGCGGGCGTTGAAGGCGTCCGGCGGGGCGCCCACCGAGATGTGCCGGGCGTGGAAGGGGCCGGTCACGGCGTCCGAGCCCTCGGGGTGCACGCCGACGGCGAGGTCGTGCACGATCCCGACCGCCATCCCGGCCTCGCGGGCGCCGCGCTGGGCGGCCGTCAGCTGCTCGTCCGTCAGCCACACCAGCCAGGCGTGGAAGTCGGCGCTTGCGGCCGGGCCCGCGCCGGCCTTGCCCGCCTCGGCCCCGCCCGCTCCGGCCCCGCCCGCCCCGGCCACGGCGGCGCACCAGGCGGCGTGCCGCTCCAGCGGCTCGCCCTGCCCGGCGCGGAACTCCTCGTAGGCGGCCTGCCGTACGGCGGAACGCGGAACGGCGTAGAGCAGTTCCAGGGCGGCACGCTTGAGGTCCCAGACGGCGTCCCGGTCGATCAGGGCGCCCTTCTCCAGCACCTCCCGGCGCAGTTGCCCGCCCCGCTCGGCCAGTTCGTCGAGGGCGGCCCGCTCGGGGCAGTGCGCGTACTCGGGGACGTCCTCGATCCGCAGGTGCACCGGGTCCGGGAAGCGGCGCGAGGCGGGACGGTACGGGGACGGGTCGGTCGGCGTGCCCGGCACGGCCGCGTGCAGCGGGTTGACCTGGACGAACCCGGCGCCGTGGGTGCGGGCCGCCCAGCGGGCCAGCTCCGCCAGGTCCCCGAGGTCGCCCATGCCCCAGGAGCGCTCCGAGAGCAGCGAGTACAGCTGGACCAGCAGCCCGTGGGCCCGCTCGGGGGCGGCCGGGGCCCGCTCCGGGGCCACGATCAGGGTGGCCCCGGCGGCGCGCCCGTCGGGGGCCTCGGCGGTGAGCCGGTGCACCCCGAGGGGCAGGGCGGCGTCCCAGTCCCGCCCGGGCGCCCCGCCCTCCGGGGCCACCCGCAGCCGGGTCCCGGGCGGCAGCGCGGCCAGCGCCTGCGGGAGGGCCTCGCCGCGCCACTGCACCACGGTCGGCGGCAGCAGCCGCCCGGCCCGCTCCCGCCCGGCCGCGTCGGCGCCGCCGGGGTCGTCGACGGGCACGCCGAGGACGCCGAGGACGGTGCGCACCGTGTCCCTCGGGACCTCCACCGTGACGTCCTCGGCGGGCTGGTAGGCGGTGGCGACGCCGTGCAGGGCCGCGAGCCGGGCGAGGTCGTCCATGGAGCTCCCTTGTGTGGGTCGGGCGGGCCGGGCGGGCGCTCTAGCGGGCCGCCGCGGACGGGGCGGGGGTGGTCGGCTCGCTCGTCAGCGGGGTCTCCTCCAGCAGCGGCGGTTCGCTGGTCAGCGGCGCGAACGCGGCGCCGGCCGGCGGGGGCTCACTGGTGAGGGGGCCGTCCGCCGGCCCGGACGGGGCGGGCAGGTGGGCGAGCGGGGCGTGGACGGGGGCGGTGCCGCGCGGGGCGGTCCGGGCGGCGGCGGGCGGGCGGGCGTGGCCGGGTGCGGCGGGTCGGGATTCGGTCCGGGCTTCGGCCCCGGCTTCGGTCCGGGCTTCGGTGGACGCGGTGCGGGCGTTCATGGGAGCACTCCTCGGTGGGGGTCCGTCGGACGCGCCATGCAACACCCCCGGGGAACACCGCAGCCATACCCAGTCGGCGGCACCGCATTCGGGCCGATCCCGGTCAGATCACCCGCGCCGATTGACACGCCGGCCGTACGGGTGGTGGGCTCTGGCTCGCTCGCAGGCGCGGGGAAGACTCGGGACGGGGAGGCTCCGTGCAGCTCAGGGGCAGGAAGCGGAGCACCGCGGCGGCGGTCGCGGTGATCGGGAGCCTGCTGGGCGGAGCCGTCGCGTCGGCCCCGGCGGGCTCCACCGGGACCCCGAACACCTCCGGAGCGCCGCGCTCCGACGCCGGACCGGCCGCCCCGGCGGCCCCCGTGCCCGTACCGTTGCTCGACCCGGCCTCCGATCCCGTGCGAACCGCCGCCGAGGGGCCCGCCGTGTGGCCCCGGCCGCAGTCGGCGGTCGCCGATCCGGGGCGGGAGTTGTCCGTGGGCGCGCAGGCCGTACTGGTGGTCCCCGCCGGCGCGGACCCGTACGCCGTCGAGGCGGTGCGCACCGCGCTGCGCACGGCGGGCGTACGGACCCTGGACGAGCGGGCCCCCGGGGCGGCGCTGCCCGAACGGGGCCTCGTCGTACGCCTCCAGGGCCCGGACGCCGAGGCCGCGCTGCGCTCGCTCGGGGCGGCCCCGGCCGGGGACCTGCCCGACGGCGGCTACCGGCTGGCCGTGGGGCGCACCGGCGGCCGGGACACGGTCGCGCTGGCCGGCGTCGGGGAGGACGGGCTGTTCCACGCCGCGCAGACGCTGCGTCAGCTGCTCGCGGCCACCCCCGGGAAGGTCCCCGGGATGCTGGTGCGGGACTGGCCGATCGCGCCCGTGCGCGGGGTCACCGAGGGCTTCTACGGGCAGCCCTGGTCGCGCGAGCAGCGCCTGGCCCAGCTCGACTTCCTCGGCCGCACCAAGCAGAACCGGCTGCTGCTGGCCCCCGGTGACGACCCGTACCGCACGACCGGCTGGCGCGAGGAGTACCCGGCCGGGGACCGGGAGGAGTTCCGGGCGCTCGCCGAGCGGGCCCGGGCCAACCGGGTGGTGCTCGGCTGGGCGGTCTCCCCCGGCCAGTCCATGTGCCTGGCCTCGGCGGACGACCGGGCGGCGCTGCTGCGCAAGGTCGACGCCATGTGGGAGCTGGGCTTCCGGGCGTTCCAGCTGCAGTTCCAGGACGTCAGCTACACGGAGTGGGGCTGCCGGGCCGACCGGGTCCGGTACGGGACGGGTCCGGCGGCGGCCGCGAAGGCGCACGCGGAGGTCGCGGGCGAGCTGGCGGCGCACCTGGCCGCCCGGCACCCGGGGGCGGCGCCGCTGTCGCTGCTGCCGACCGAGTACTTCCAGGACGGCGCCACCGCCTACCGCACGGCCCTGGCCGGGGCCCTGGATCCCCGGGTGGAGGTGGCCTGGACGGGCGTGGGCGTGGTCCCGCGCACCATCACCGGCAAGGAGCTGGCCGGGGCCCGCTCCGCGCTCGGGCACCCCCTGGTCACCATGGACAACTACCCGGTCAACGACTGGGACCCGGGCCGCATCTTCCTCGGCCCCTACGCCGGGCGCGACCCGGCGGTGGCCGGCGGCTCGGCCGGGGTGCTGGCCAACGCGATGGCGCAGGGCACCCTGTCGCGGATACCGGTGTTCACGGCCGCGGACTACGCCTGGAACCCGCGCGGCTACCGGGCCGGGGAGTCCTGGGCGGCGGCCGTGCGCGAACTGGCGGGCCCCGACCGGCGCACCCGGGAGGCCCTGGCCGCGCTGGCCGGCAACTCCGCCTCCTCGGGGCTCAAGCTGGAGGAGTCCGCCTATCTGAAGCCGCTGGTGGAGGAGTTCTGGCGGGCCCGCGCGGCCGGGGACCCGAAGGCCGGGGAGCGGCTGCGGGCCGCCTTCACCGTGCTGCGCGAGGCCCCCGCCCGGCTGCCCTCCCTCGCCGCCGAGGCGGGCCCCTGGCTGGAGCGGCTCTCCCGGTACGGGGCCGCGGGCGAGCGGGCGGTGGACCTGCTGCGGGCCGAGGCCCGGGGCGACGGCGCGGCCGCCTGGCAGGCCTCCCGGGAGCTGGAGCGGGACCGGGACGCGCTCGCCCTCAAGGACGCGGCCCGGGTGGACACCTCGGTGCTCGACCCCTTCCTGAAGCGGGCCGCCGAGGAGTCCGACGCGTGGACGGGCGCGGCCCGCCGGGAGGGCAGCGTGGACAGCGAACCCGGCGCGTGGACCGTCCGGCTGGACGCCCCGCGCACCCTCGCGGCGGTCACCGTGATGACCGCTCCGCTGGGCCCGCGCTCGCACGGCGCGGTGGTGGAGGCGCACGTGCCGGGCGAGGGCTGGCGGCGGATCGGCGAGGCGGCCGCGTCCGGCTGGACCCAGGCCGAGGCGGCCGGGGTGCGCGCGGACGCGGTGCGGCTGTCGTGGACGGGCGCCGACCCGGAGGTCCGCGCGGTGGTGCCGTGGTTCGCGGACGGGCCGCGGGTGCGCTTCGAGCCGGGCGACGCGGCGCCGGCCGACATCGAGAGCGGCGGCGCCCCGCGCACCGTGCCGGTGGAACTGTCCGCCCCGGGCCCGGCCGAGGTGCGCGGCCCCCTGACGGTGACCGCGCCGCCCGGGGTGCTCGTACGGGCCCCGCGGGAGGTGGTGGTGGCGCGCGGGGCGCGGGTGGCGGTGCCGTTGGAGGTGAGCGTCGCGGCGGGCACCCCGGCCGGGAACCAGGACCTCGTCCTCGGCTTCGCCGGGGAGACCCGGCACCTCACCGTGCGGGCGGTGCCGCGCACCGGCGGCCCGGACCTGCTGCGCGCCGCCCGCGCCACCTCCTCGGCGGACGAGGACCCGCGCTTCCCGGCGTCGGCGGCGGTGGACGGCTCCGACGCCACCCGCTGGTCCTCTCCGGCGGTGGACGGGGCGTGGTGGCGGGCCGAGCTGGCGACGCCGGCCCGGGTCGGCCTGCTGACCCTGCACTGGCAGGAGGCGTACCCCTCCGCGTACCGGGTCGAGACGTCGGCGGACGGCACGCACTGGCGCCCGGCCGTCGCCGTGACCTCACGGGGCGGTGTGGACAGCGTCCGGCTGGACGCCCCGGACACCCGGTTCCTGCGCGTCACGTGCGACCGCCGGGCGACCCGGTTCGGCTGCAGCCTGTGGTCGGCTTCGGCCTTCGCGGTGGCCCCGTAGGTCCGTTCTCCGGGATCGGTCCCCGCCGCGCCGCCCCTACGACGCGGCCGCTCCGATCCGCTCCAGCGCGTCGTCGGCACCGTACGGCTGGAGGTAGGGCATCCAGCGGGGGTCGCGGTGGCCCGTGCCGATGATCCGCCAGGCCAGACCGGACGGCGGGGCGGGCTGGTGGCGCAGCCGCCAGCCCAGCTCCAGCAGGTGCCGGTCGGCCTTGACGTGGTTGCAGCGGCGGCAGGCGGCGACGACGTTGTCCCACCGGTGCTGGCCGCCCCGGCTGCGCGGGATGACGTGGTCGACGCTGGTGGCGACGGCCCCGCAGTACATGCAGCGGCCGCCGTCGCGGGCGAAGAGCGCGCGGCGGGTGAGCGGAACGGGCCCCCGGTAGGGGACCCGCACGAAGCGCTTGAGCCGGACCACGCTGGGAGCGGGGACGGCTCTCGTCGCGCTGTGCAGGAAGGCGCCGGATTCCTCCAGGGAGACCGCTTTGTTCTCCAGGACGAGGACGAGCGCGCGACGGAGCGGTACGACGCCGAGGGGCTCGTACGACGCGTTGAGGACCAGGACGTGCGGCACGGACTGCCTCCTTGTACGCCGGCGGCGCGTGGCTCGCGCCGGGACGATCTGCTTTCCAGTCTCCCCTTACGGCTGGTCGAAGCGCCACCACGCGCCCGTAACGGGTCCGAGGTGTTTTCAACCACACCCCGTTCCTCCCCAGGTGAGTCCGGTCTCTCCCTCGAACACGGCAACGGGGTCGGGCGTGTGCCCCGTTAGTGTGGTGTGTCTGCCCCGCACGTCCTGTCCCGCGGGCAGACCGCTACGCCTGGAGGTTTCCCGCCGTGCCCTCGCCCGCCACCCTGCTCCCGTTGGCAGCGAACACCACCGACGACGCCACCCAGAGCGTGACCAACGCCGCGAGCTTCATCGAGGAGAACTGGGCCACCTGGCTGAGCATCGGCCTGCGGATCCTGCTGATCGTGGTGATCGCGGCCCTGCTGCGGTCCGCGGTCCGCAAGGCCCTCACCAAGCTCATAAGCCGGATGAACACCAGCGCCGAGGCCGTCGAGGGCACCGCGCTGGGCGGGCTGCTGGTCAATGCCGAGCGGCGCCGCCAGCGTTCCGAGGCGATCGGGTCCGTCCTGCGCTCGGTGGCCTCGTTCCTGATCCTCGGTACGGCGGCGCTGATGGTGCTGGCCGCGCTGAAGATCGACCTGGCCCCGCTCCTGGCGAGTGCCGGCGTCGCGGGCGTGGCGATCGGTTTCGGTGCCCGCAACCTGGTGACGGACTTCCTCTCCGGTGTGTTCATGATCATGGAGGACCAGTACGGCGTCGGCGACAAGATCGACGCCGGGGTGGCCTCCGGCGAGGTGATCGAGGTCGGGCTGCGCGTGACGAAGCTGCGCGGCGACAACGGCGAGATCTGGTACGTCCGCAACGGCGAGATCAAGCGGATCGGCAACCTGAGCCAGGGCTGGGCGACCGCGGGCGTGACCGTGCAGGTCAAGCCGACGGAGAACCTCACGCACATCCGCGAGGTGGTCCAGCAGGTGGCGGAGGGCCTGGCGAAGGAGTCCCCGTGGGACGAGCGGCTCTGGGGCCCGGTGGAGGTGCTGGGCCTGGACGAGGTGCTGCTGGCCTCCATGACCGTGAAGGTGTCGGCGAAGACCATGCCGGGGCAGCAGTTCGCGGTCGAGCGCGAGCTGCGCTGGCGGATCAAGGAGGCCTTCGACGCGGCGGGCATCCGGATCATCGGCGGCCTGCCGGACGCCGCCGAGCCGGAGGAGGTCCCGGACCCGTCCGCCTCCGTCGCCGCGCCCTCGGCGCTGGCCAACCCGACGTCCCCGCAGTCCATGGCCACCACCCCGATACCGCCGCCCGCCTCGCCCGGCGGCCCCCGGATCTCCAAGTAGTCCCCGGCCCCCCGGGCCCCCGCACCGCCCCGCCGGTCCTGCCGGCGGGGCGGTCCGCGTTGTGGGGGAGAGAGCAAGCGGACCCGGCGTGGGCGGACGACGTGACCATTGACACGGCTCACCAGCTGATAGGAAACTTACCTAACAGTTCACCTCGGTGAGGGAGAAGCACCCCATGCCCGCCGCCACGCCCGGAACGCCCAGCCTGTTGCGCGCCATGAACGACCGCGCCGCCCTGGAGCTGCTGCTCGCGCACGGCCCGCTGTCCCGGACCCGGATCGGGCACCTGACCGGCCTCTCGAAGCCCACCGCCTCCCAGCTGCTCGCCCGGCTGGAAGCCGCCGGGCTGGTCGTGGCCACCGGCACCGACGACGGCCGCCCCGGCCCCAGCGCCCAGCTGTACGCCCTCAACGCCGGCGCCGCCCACGTCGGCGGGCTCGACGTGACCCCGGAAGGCGTCCACGCCGCCGTCGCCGACCTCACCGGCACCGTGACCGGCCGCTTCACGCTCCCCTACACCGAGGGCGCCGACGCCGTCGGACAGGTCACCACCGCCCTGGATGGGGCCGCCGCGGCCGCCGGACTGCGCCGCGGCGACCTGCACCGCGTCGTGGTCGGCACCCCGGGCGCCTTCGACCCGCAGACCGGCCGGCTGCGCTACGCCAGCCACCTCCCCGGCTGGCACTCCCCCACCCTGCTCGACGAACTGGCCGCGGCCCTGCCCGTGCCGGTGGAGTACGAGAACGACGTGAACCTCGCCGCCGTCGCCGAGCAGCGCCTCGGGGCGGCCCGCGGCCACGAGGACTTCGTCCTGCTCTGGAACGAGGAGGGCCTCGGCGCCGCCCTGGTGCTCGGCGGCCGCCTGCACCGCGGCTGGACCGGCGGCGCGGGCGAGGTGGGGTTCCTGCCCGTACCCGGCCACCCCCTCGTCCGGCAGGTCACCCGGGTCAACTCGGGCGGCTACCAGGAGCTGGCCGGCGCCCAGGTGCTGCCCCGGCTCGCCCGCGAATGCGGCATCGAGGTGCCGCCGCAGGACGCCGCCACCGCCGACGCCGCCCCGCACGGGCCGCAGGTGGCCGCCGCCGTCGCCCTGCTGCGCCGGGCCGCCACCGCGCCCGGGGACCCGTACCGGGCCTTCCTCCAGTCGTACGCCACCCTCCTCGCGACCGGCCTCGCCTCGCTGGTGGCCGTGCTCGACCCGGAGGTCGTGGTCCTGTCCGGCGCCGTGATCGGCGCGGGCGGCGAACCGCTGCGCGCCCTGCTGGAAACCGAACTCGCCGAACTGGCCCCCTCGCGGCCCCGGCTCGTCGCCGGCGAGGTGCTCGAACGGCCCGTCCTGCGCGGCGCCCTGGAGAGCGCCCTCGCCGACACCCGCGAAGAAGTCTTCGACACCTCCCGCTGACCCCCTCCCCCGCGGTTCCCCCCTCCCCGCAGTCCCCTCCGCAGCCCCTCCGCAGTTCCCTGGCACCTCCCCGGAAGTTCCTCCCCCAGAGAGCGAGCACCGCCATGCCCAGAACCGGACGCCTGACCGCCGCGGCCACCACCCTGGCCGCCCTCTCCCTGCTCGCCACGGCGTGTACGGGCCCCAGCGCCGACGGCTCCGCCGACGATCCGAAGGCGGACGTCACCCTCAACTTCTGGCACGGCTGGTCCGCCCCGGGCGAGGTCAAGGCGATCGAGGAGAACGTCGCCCGGTTCCGCGCGGCCCATCCGAACATCAAGGTCAACATCACCGGCAACATGACCGACGACAAGATCAACCAGGCGCTGCGCGCGGGCGGCGACAAGGCCCCCGACGTCGTCTCCTCCTTCACCACCGACAGCGTCGGCAAGTTCTGCAACTCCGGCGCCTTCACCGACCTCAACCCCTTCCTGCGCAAGTCCGGGGTCGACAAGGAGAAGGTCTTCCTCAAGACCCTGCTGGAGTACACCCAGTACAAGGGCAACCAGTGCACGCTCCCGCTGCTGAGCGACTCCTACGGCCTGGTCTACAACAAGACCGCCTTCGCCGCCGCCGGGATCACCGAACCCCCCAGGACCTGGAGCCAGTTCGTCGCGGACGCGCAGGCGCTGACCAAGACCGACGGGGACTCGTACTCCCAGCTGGGCGTCATGCCCACCTTCCACGGCTACGAGACCACCCCCATGCGCCTGGCCGCCCAGTGGAGCCCCACCTACTTCGGCGCCGACGGCAGCTCGAACCTGGCGAACGACCCGGCCTTCGCGAAGATGCTGACCGCGCAGAAGGACCTTGTGGCCAAGCTCGGCGGCTACGAGAAGCTGGAGAAGTTCCGGGCCGGCTTCGGGGACGAGTGGAGCGCCGAACACCCCTTCCACAAGGGCCTGGTCGCCATGCAGGTCGACGGGGAGTGGCGGGCCGCCATGGCCAAGGAGGCCGGGGTCGGCTTCGAGATCGGCACCGCCCCGCTGCCCGTCCCCGACGACCAGGCGGGCGACTACGGCAAGGGCTACGTCTCCGGCACCGTCATGGGGATCTCCTCGGCGAGCCGCAAGCAGAACGCCGCCTGGGAGCTGGTGAAGTACATGACCACCGACACCGGGGCGGTGGTCTCCTTCGCCAACGCCATCCACAACGTGCCCTCCACCCTGGCCGCCCTGGACTCCCCGGACCTCCAGGTCACCCCCGAGTTCAAGACGTTCATCGACATCGCGCGCCACCCCAAGTCCAACACCACCCCGGCCCAGGCCGACGGCGGCACCTACCAGCTCACCTTCCAGGACCTCGCGTACCGCACCGAGAAGGGCGGCGTCCCCGACCTCTCCGCCGGTCTCGCCGCCACCGACCGGCAGATCGACACGGACATCGCGAAGGCCAAGTAGCCCGGGATGACCACCACTACCGCCACCGCCACCGCCACCGCGCCCGCGCCCGCCACCGCCCCCGCACTGCGGGCCAAGCGCCGCCGGTCCGCCCTGCGGACCGCGGCCTTCATGTCACCCTGGCTGATCGGCTTCGCCGTCTTCTTCGCCTATCCGCTGCTGTCCACCGTGTACTTCTCCTTCACCAAGTACGACGGCTTCCGGGCCCCCGCCCCCAACGGCCTGGACAACTGGAGTTACGTCTTCACCGACTATCCGCTGTTCTGGCCCGCGATGCGCAACACCCTGTGGCTCGTCGCGGTCATGGTCAGCTGCCGGGTCGTCTTCGGCCTCGGCGTCGGCCTGCTGGTCACCCGGATCAAGACCGGTGCCGGGCTCTTCCGGACCCTGTTCTACCTGCCCCACCTGGCCCCGCCGGTGGCCGCCACCCTCGCCTTCGTCTTCCTCCTCAACCCCGGCACCGGCCCCGCCAACACCCTGCTCGACTCCGTGGGGCTGCCCACGCCCGGCTGGTTCACCGACGCCGGCTGGTCCAAGCCCGCGCTCACCGCCCTCGCCCTGTGGGGCGTCGGCGACCTGATGGTCATCTTCATGGCCGCGCTGCTCGACGTACCCAAGGAGCAGTACGAGGCCGCCGAACTGGACGGGGCCGGGGCCTGGGCCCGGTTCCGGCACATCACCCTGCCGAACATCTCCCCGATCATCCTGTTCGCCGTGGTCACCGGGGTCATCCAGGCCATGCAGTACTACACGGAGCCGCTCGTCGCCGGAAAGACCGCCGCCGGGGTCATCGGCGGCTCGGGCCAGCAGTTCGAACCCGGCTACCCCGACAAGTCCACCCTCACCCTTCCCCAGCTCGTCTACAACGTCGGCTTCCAGCGCTTCGACTACGGCTCCGCCTGCGTCATCGCCCTGGTGCTGTTCGCCCTCTCCATGGCCTTCACCGCGCTCCTGATGCGCCGCCGTGGCGGACTGATCGGATCCGGTGACTGAGATGACCCTGACCGAGCAGCGCCCCGCGACGCGGACCGCCCCCGCCGGCCGGGCCCGGGCCGCCCGCACCCGCGGCGCCGTCCTGCACTGGGTCGCCGTCCACTCCCTCGGCGTGGCCGCCGCCCTGTTCTTCGTCCTGCCCTTCGTCTTCCTCTTCCTCACCTCCCTGATGAGCGACCAGCAGGCGCTCACCCGCGACCTGTGGCCCCGCACCTGGGAGTGGGACAACTACGCCAAGGTCTGGAACACCCCCGGCTTCCTCACCTGGTGGCGCAACACCCTGCTGTACGCGGGCCTCGGGACCCTGCTGACCGTGGTCTCCTCCGTGCCCGTCGCCTACGCCCTCGCCAAGTTCCGCTTCCGCGGCCGGCGGCTGTCCCTGCTGCTGGTGATCGCCATGATGATGCTGCCGCCGCAGGTGGTGGTCATCCCCATGTACCTCTTCTGGGCCAAGCAGCTCGACCTGTCCGGCACCCTGTGGCCGCTGATCATCCCGATGGCCTTCGGCGACGCCTTCTCCATCTTCCTGCTGCGCCAGTTCCTGCTGACCATCCCCGACGAGTACCTCGACGCCGCCAAGGTCGACGGCTGCGGCGAGCTGCGCACCCTGCTGCGCGTGGTCCTGCCCATGGCCAGGCCCGGCATCGCCGCCGTGGCCCTGTTCCAGTTCTTCTCCGCCTGGAACGACTACTTCGGCCCGCAGATCTACGCCTCCGACAACCCGGCGGCCTGGACCCTCAGCTACGGACTGGAGTCCTTCAAGGGCGCGCACCACACCAACTGGAACCTCACCATGGCGGCGACCGTGCTCGTCATGGCCCCCGTGATCGTCCTCTTCTTCTTCGCCCAGAAGGCGTTCGTCGAAGGCGTCACCCTGACCGGAGTGAAAGGCTAGGCCCCGATGAAACTCGCAGTGGTGGGCGGCGGTTCCACCTACACGCCCGAACTGATCGACGGCTTCGCACGGCTGCGCGACACCCTCCCGATCACCGAACTCGTCCTCGTCGACCCCGCCACCGAACGGCTGGAGCTCATCGGCGCCCTCGCCCGCCGGATCTTCGCCCGGCAGGGCCACCCCGGCCTGATCACCACCACCGCCGACCTCGACGCCGGCGTGGCCGGTGCCGACGCCGTCCTGCTCCAGCTGCGCGTCGGCGGACAGGCCGCCCGGCTCCAGGACGAGACCTGGCCGCTGGAATGCGGCTGCGTCGGCCAGGAGACCACCGGCGCCGGCGGACTGGCGAAGGCCCTGCGCACCGTCCCCGTCGTCCTCGACATCGCCGACCGGGTCCGGCGGGCCGCCCCCGACGCCTGGATCATCGACTTCACCAACCCCGTCGGGATCGTCACCCGGGCCCTGCTCCGGGCCGGGCACAAGGCCGTCGGGCTGTGCAACGTCGCCATCGGCTTCCAGCGCAAGTTCGCGGCGCTGCTCGACGTGGCCCCCGCCGAGATCCACCTCGGCCACGTCGGCCTCAACCACCTGACCTGGGAGACGGCCGTGCGCCTCGGCGGCCCCGACGGTCCCGACGCCCTGCCCCGGCTGCTGGCCGAGCACGGCGCGGCCGTCGCCGCCGACCTGCGCATGCCGCGCGCCGTGCTCGACCGGCTCGGCGTGGTGCCCTCGTACTACCTGCGCTACTTCTACGCCCACGACGAGGTGGTCCGGGAGCTCGGCGAGAAGCCCTCGCGGGCCGCCGAGGTCGCCGCGATGGAGCGCGAACTCCTCGCCCTGTACGCCGATCCCGCGCTCGACGAGAAGCCCGCGCTGCTCGCCAAGCGCGGCGGGGCCTTCTACTCGGAGGCCGCCGTCGACCTGGCCGGGGCCCTGCTCGGCGACGGCGGCGGGTCCGTACAGGTCGTCAACACCCGCAACGACGGCACCCTGCCCTTCCTCCCCGACGACGCCGTCATCGAGGTCCAGGCCCGCGTCGACGGCGCCGGGCCGGTGCCGCTGCCCGTGCCGCCGCTGGACCCCCTCCACGCGGGGCTGGTCGCGCACGTCAGCGCGTACGAGGACCTGGCCCTCGACGCCGCGCTGCGCGGCGGGCGCGAGCGGGTCTTCCGGGCGCTCCTCGCGCATCCGCTGGTCGGCCAGTTCGAGCGCGCCGAGGGACTGACCGACCGGCTGCTCGCGCACAACAAGGAGCACCTGCCATGGGCGTGAACCGCCCCGCGGCCGTCCTCGCCGTCGACGCCGGCAACAGCAAGACGGACGTCGCGCTGATCGCCGCCGACGGCTCGGTCCTCGGCACCGGCCGTTCGGGGGGCTTCCAGCCGCCCCGCACCGGGATCGAGGCGGCCGTCGACGTGCTCGCGCTGGCCGTCGCGGAGGCCGCCGAGGCCGCCGGCCTGCCGCCCGGCGCCCCGTACGCGGACCGGGTCTCGGCCTGCCTGGCCAATGCCGACCTGCCGGTGGAGGAACGGCAGCTCGCCGAGGCGGTCGGGGCGCGCGGCTGGGGCACGGCGACCGAGGTGCGCAACGACACCTTCGCGATCCTGCGGGCCGGGCTGGAGGGCTGCGGGCCGCCGCTCGGGGTCGCGGTGGTGTGCGGGGCGGGCATCAACTGCGTCGGCATGCTGCCCGACGGGCGGACCGCCCGCTTCCCGGCGCTCGGGATGATCTCCGGCGACTGGGGCGGCGGGGGCGGCCTCGCGGAGGAGTCCCTGTGGTGGGCGGCCCGGGCCGAGGACGGGCGGGGCGGCCCCACCCGGCTGGCCGCGGCCCTGCCCGGGCACTTCGGGCTGGCTTCGATGGCCGCGCTGATCGAGGCCCTGCACCTGGGCGCGGTGCCCCGGCGGCGGGTGCACGAGCTGGTGCCGGTGCTGTTCGCGGTGGCCGCCGGGGGCGATCCGGTGGCCTCGGCGCTCGTGGAGCGGCAGGCCGCGGAGGTGGTGGCCATGGCCTCGGTGGCACTGGAGCGGCTGGGGCTGCTGGAGCGGGAGGCACCGGTCCTGCTGGGCGGCAGCGTCCTCGCGGCCCGCCATCCGGGGCTCAACGACCGGATCGCCGAACTCCTCGCCGCCCGGGCCCCCCTGGCCCGCCCCTCGGTGGTCACGGCTCCGCCCGTCCTGGGCGCCGCCCTGCTGGGCCTGGACGCCCTCGGCGCGCCCGCCGGGGCCCACGCGAAGCTCCGCGCCCACTTCGGCTGAGCGCGGCCCGCGGGCCGGCCCCGGCCCCGGCCGGCACCGCACCGCACCGCACCGCACCGCACCGCACCGCACCGCACCGCACCGCACCGCACCGCACCGCACCGGCCCACCATCGGGTGAACCTCCGCCGGGCGGGGCCGCGCCGGGAACCGTGGCGGGCCGTGCCGCGTATTGACGGTGAAGGGGAAGCGGGGCCGCGGGGGCGGGAGGCAGGGAGGATCGCCCAAGATCGGGCTCCGGGTGCTGTGGTGGGGCGGCACTACGGCCATACTGCTGCGAGCAGAGGGACCGAGGGGGAGGTCACGGTGGCCATCACGACACGCGCGTCCGGGGGCGGTGCCTCCGCGCCGCCCGCCGGGCCGGATCCGGGTCCGGGTCCGGGTGCGGCGGCGCCGCCGCCGGGGCGGAGCACCGCCTGGGCGGAGGGCGTGGAGCGGCTGCGCGCCGCCGCCACGACCGAGCCGGGCCGGCTGCGAATCATCGGGGCGGTGCTCGCCGCCCTGGTCGTCCTGTTCGGCGCGGTCGCGGTGTGGGAGATCTCCGGCCGGGTCACCGCCGCGGACGACGTGGTGGGGCGCAGCCAGCCGCTGAGCGCGGACGCGGCGAGCATCTACCGTTCCCTCGCGGACGCCGACACGGCCTCTTCCAGCGGGTTCCTCGCCGGCGCCCAGGAGCCCCGCGAGGTCCGCCGGCGCTACGAGAAGGACATCGCGAACGCCTCCCGGCTGCTGGTGAGCGCGGCGGCCAACACCGGCGCCGGCGGCGAATCCCGCAAGGAGATCGCCCTCCTCGGCGAGCAACTGCCCCGCTACACGGGCCTCATCGAGCAGGCCCGCGCCACGAACCGGCAGGGGCTGCCGCTCGGCGGCGCGTACCTGCGCTACGCCAACGAGCAGATGAGCACGGTGCTGCTGCCCGCCGCCCAGCGCCTGTACGAGGCGGAGACCGGCCGGCTCTACGCCGACTACGACGCGGCCCGGTCCTGGCCGCTGGCCGCCTCGGGCGCGGGGCTGCTCGCCCTGGCCGCCCTGGTGTGGGCGCAGCGGCGCAACTACCTGCACACGAACCGGGTGTTCAACCACGGGCTGCTGGCCGCGACGGCCGCCGCGGCCGTGGTGCTGCTGTGGCTGACGGTGGGCCACTCGGTCGCCCGCGCGGGGCTGGGCGAGGCCCGGGCCCACGGGCAGGAGTCGCTCAAGGTGCTCAACGACGCGCGGATCGCGTCCCTCCAGGCCCGCGCCAACGAGAACCTGACGCTGATCGCGCGGGGCGCCGTACTGGCCGAGGACAAGAAGTCCGACAAGTACGACGTGGACTACGCGCGGGACATGAAGCAGCTCGACGAGGGGCTGGCGCGGGCGCTGCGGCTGGCCGACGACGCGAGCGGCCGGGAGCCGGTGACGCAGGCCGTGGCCGGCGTGGCGCAGTGGAAGCAGCGGCACGCGGCGGCCCGGGAGAGCGACATCAAGGGCGACTACGAGCTCGCCCTTCCCCAGGTCATCGGGGACGAACAGCACAAGGACAGCAGCGGGGCCTCGTTCGACACGGTGGACGCCTCCCTGGAGCGGGCCGTGGCGCACGAGCAGAGCCAGTTCACCCGGGCTGCCCGGGGCGGGCTCGGGGCGCTGGACGGGCTGGTGACGGGCGCGGCGGCGCTGGCGGTCGTCGGCGCGGCCGCCGCTCTCCTCGGCATCGGCCGCAGGCTTTCGGAGTACAGGTGAATGCGATGCGGATACGGCGGACACGGACGGGACGGCTGCGCGGCTGGGGCGGGGTGAGCGCGATGGCGGCCGCCTGCGCGGTGACGGCCGCCGCGGTGCTGCTGCCGCTGGCCGGGACCTCTCCCGGCCCCGGGCACGGCAGGGCGGCCGCAGAGCCCGCCGGGGTGGCGGCCGCGCCCTTCGCCCCCGCCGACACCTGCCAGGAGCCGGAGGCGAGCCTGTCCCCGTCCGGGCTGGACGGCCCGACGATCGAGCGGATCCGCAAGGCGGGCAAACTCGTGGCGGGCGTGGACCAGAACAGCTTCAAGTGGGGATACCGCAATCCGGACGGCCATCTGGACGGCTTCGACATCGACCTGGTCAAGGCCATAGCGAAGGACATCCTGGGGCGGGAGGACCTGGTCATCTACCGGGCCATTCCCACCAGCCAGCGGATCCCGGCGCTCCAGGAGGGCCGTGTCGACATCGTCGTGCGGACGATGACGGTCAACTGCAAGCGGCTGGAGGACGTCGCGTTCTCCACCGCCTACTTCGAGGCCGGACAGCAGGTGCTGGCCCCGAAGGGCTCGCGCATCACCGGGTACGACGCCTCGCTGGAGGGCCGCCGGATCTGCACGGCCGCCGGCTCCACCGCGGAGGCCGCGCTCAAGGCGAAGTCGTACGGTTCGGTGCCGGTCTCGGTGCCCAACCAGCTGGACTGCCTGGTGCGGCTCCAGCTGGGCGAGGTCGACGGGATCATCACCGACAACGCCCTCGCCGCCGGCCAGGCGGCGCAGGACCCCTCGGTGCAGCTGGTCGGGGCGCCCTTCACCCGCGAGTTCTACGGGGTGGCCATGAACAAGGACGCCACCGACCTGGTGCGCCGGGTGAACAAGGTGCTGGAGGACTACCGGGCGGGCGGCGAGCAGAGCCCCTGGTCCGTCTCCTACCGCAAGCACTTCCAGAATGTGCTGCCCGCCCAGGCGGTGCCGCCCGCGCCCAAGTACCGGAACGGCTGAGCCGGTGAGCGATCGGAATCCGTACGCGAGCCTTCCGGGGGCGGGCCCGGCCGTGATGGACCGGGACGAGGTCGACCGCGCGCTGGCGCGGCTGGGCGCCGAGCACGAGGCCGTGGAGACCTCGCTGCTCGCGCTCCAGGACCACGCCGGCCGGCGGCTGCTGGAAGGGGCCGCGCTGAGCGGGGTCACCAAGGAGCGCTGGGCCGCCGCCGACGCGGCGATCAGCCGGCTGTGGACGTACTTCGACGCCTACAGCGGGGCGCTCGCCGCCGCCCGGGAGATCCGCGAGCGGCGCCGCTGGCCGACCCGGGAGGAACTGGCCGAGCTGACCGAGCGGCTGCGCGGTCCCGGCGTGGTGATCGCGGGGGCCGGGGTGGAGGGGGCCGGCCTCGCGGAGCGGTTCTCGCTGGCCGAGCTGGTGGCCCGGATGAACGAGCTGTACGCGGGCTCGCTGGACGTGGTCGTCGCGGCGGACGCGGTCTGGTCGGCGCTGCCCGCCCGGATCGACCTGCTCGGCGCCGAGCTGCACCGCACGCGCGCGTTGGCGCACTCGGTGGGGGTGCGGCCGGGCGAGCACCCGTCGGGGGACGACCTGGAGGAGATCACCGCCGAGCTGGCCGCGCTGCGGGCGGAGGTGATCGCGGATCCGCTGCACTTCTGGGTGGCGGTGGCGGGGAGTTCCGCCCCGGGCGGCGGCCGTCCGGACACCGGCCGCTACGACCGGGCCGCCCGCGCGCTGGACGACGTACGCCGCGAGGTGGAGGCGGTGCTGACGGTCCGGCAGGACGCCGAGGCGCGGCTGATCGCCCTGCGCGACGTGCTTTCGCGGGCCGACCGGACCCTGGCGGAGGCGCGGACGGCGCGCATCGAGGTGCTGGCCAAGATCGCGGCGTCGGAGGTGCCCGCCGTCAGCGGGCCGCCGACGGCACTCCAGGAGCAGCTGGCGGCGGCGGCCGAGTACCGGCGGCGCTCGCAGTGGCACCGGCTGTCCCCGCTGCTGGACGCGCTGGAGGACCGGGCCGAGGAGGAACTCCGGCGGGCCCGTGAATCGTTGACCGCGGTGACGGCGCCGCTGGCCGTCCGGGCGGAGCTGCGCGGCCGGCTGGACGCGTACAAGGCGAAGGCGGCCCGGCACGGCATGGCGCAGGACCCACTGCTGGTCGAGCGCTACGACACGGCCCGGCGGATGCTGTGGAGCGCGCCCTGCGACCTGCGGGCCGCCGAGCAGGCCGTGGTGCGCTACCAGCGGGCGACGGCGGAGACACTGGTACCGAGGCAGCAGCCCCTGCCGGATCACCACCGGCCCCAGGGGCCGGGGGAGGAGGACGCGTGAGCCTGATCGGAACGCCGTGCGTGCGTCCCGGCTGCCCGGGATCGTACGAGGACATGGGCGGCGGGGAGCTCTACTGCGACACCTGCGGGCTCGCGCCGGTCGGCGCGGTCGCGGCCGGCGCGGAGGAACTGCAGTCGCCGCCGACGGGGATGACGAGCGCGGCCCGGCACGGGGACTCCCGGGGTTCGGCGGGCTCGCGCGGTTCGGGCCGCTCCTCGGCTTCGGCGCGGTCCTCGCGCTCCTCCCGGTCCTCCTCCTCGCGCCGTTCGGTGTCGGGGCGGCTGTCGCGGTCGCTGTCGGGCGGCGCCGCCTCCACCCGCTCGGTGTCGGTGCGCAGTTCGGGTTCCTCCGTGCCCTCGGCGGGCCGCAGCAGGCTGGGCGCCGGGTTGGTCACCATGCCGGAGGTGCCGCGTCCGGATCCTTCGGCGGCGGTGCTGGCCAATCCGGAGGTGCCGGAGCGCAAGCGGTTCTGCTCGCGCTCGGACTGCGGGGCCCCGGTGGGCCGCGCCCGGGGCGAGCGGCCGGGCCGGACGGAAGGGTTCTGCACCAAGTGCGGGCACCCGTACTCCTTCGTGCCGAAGCTGCGCGCCGGTGACGTGGTGCACGGCCAGTACGAGGTGGCGGGCTGCCTGGCGCACGGCGGGCTCGGCTGGGTCTACCTGGCCGTGGACAAGGCGGTGGCCAGCCGGTGGGTGGTCCTCAAGGGCCTGCTGGACACCGGTGACCAGGACGCGATGGAGGCGGCGATCTCCGAGCGGCGCTTCCTGGCGGAGATCGAGCACTCCAACATCGTGCGGATCTACAACTTCGTGGAGCACCTGGACCAGCGGACGGGTTCGCTCGACGGCTACATCGTCATGGAGTACGTGGGCGGCAAATCGCTGAAGGAGATCGCCAACGAGCGGCGCCGGCCGGACGGGCGGCGCGATCCGCTGCCGGTGGAGCAGGCGTGCGCGTACGGGATCGAGGCGCTGGAGGCCCTCGGGCACCTGCACAGCCGCAACCTCCTGTACTGCGACTTCAAGGTCGACAACGCGATCCAGCAGCAGGACCAGCTGAAGCTGATCGACATGGGCGCGGTCCGGCGGATGGACGACGACGAGTCGGCCATCTACGGCACGGTGGGCTACCAGGCGCCCGAGGTGGCGGAGCTGGGGCCCTCGGTGGCCTCGGACCTGTACACGGTGGCCCGCACGCTGGCCGTGCTGACCTTCGACTTCCAGGGCTACACGAACGTGTTCGTGGACTCGCTGCCGGATCCGGAGCACATCGAGGTCTTCGGCCGCTACGAGTCCTTCTACCGGCTGCTCGTACGGGCGACCGACCCGGATCCCGGGCGGCGGTTCGCCTCCGCGCAGGAGATGGCGGACCAGCTGACGGGTGTGCTGCGGGAGGTGGTCGCGCTCCAGACGGGCCGGCCGCGGCCGCAGCCGTCGACGCTGTTCGGGCCGGAACTGCGGGTTCCGGACACCCGGTTGTACGCGGACGTGCCGGGGACGGGGGCGTCCCGGCTGGGCGTACGGGAGGTCCCGCGACGGATGTGGGGGCGGCGGGCGGCTCCGGCGGCGGTGGCGCCCGAGGCGGTGGCGGCGACGGCCATGGCCCTGCCTCCGGCTCCGGTCGCGGCGGCCCCGGCGTCGTCGGCGTCGGCTCCGGCTCCGGTCGCGGCGGCGGGTCCGGCTTCGGGCACGGCCCCGGGGGCACCCTCGCTCGGCACCACCGCCACGCATCTCGCGGGCGCCGCGCTGCCCGGACCCCGGCGCGCGACCCCGGCCCCGGCCCCGGCCGTCACCACGCCGCTCCCGGCCGCTCTCCCGGCCCCGCTGCCGACAGCCGTCCCGGCCCCTCCCCCCACCGCGCCCGGGCTGGCGCCGCTCGACGCGCACGACACGGCGCTGTCCCTGCCGGTGCCGCTGGTGGACCCGGCCGACCCCAACGCCGGCTTCCTCGCCGGACTCCTCGCCTCCGCCCCGGCCGACCTGCTGGGCGCGCTCGGCTCGGCTCCGGCCGACTCCGTGGAACTGCGGCTGCGGGAGCTGCGCGCCCGGCTCGAACTGGGCGAACTGGCCGTCGCGGGCGCGGACCTCGCCGAGCTGGAAGCCCGGCACCCGGACGACTGGCGGGTGGTGTGGGCCCGCGGGATCGCCTCGCTGGCCACCGGGGACGACGAGATAGCGGCCCTGTCCTTCGACGCCGTCTACGACGCCTTCCCCGGCGAGCCCGCCCCGAAGCTGGCCCTCGGGCTGTGCGCGGAGGTGCTGGGCCAGCTGGACAACGCCGCCGAGTACTACCGGCTCGTCTGGGCCACCGATCCGGGGTTCGTCAGCGCGGCCTTCGGGCTGGCCCGGGTCCAACTGGCCTCCGGGGACCGGGACGCGGCGGTGCGGACCCTGGAGTCCGTGCCGGAGGCCTCCATCCACTACACCGCCGCACGGGTGGCGGCCGTACGGGCACGCCTGCGCGACCGCTCCCCGCAGGAGGCCCTGCCGGCCGATCTGGGGGCCGCGTCCGACCAGGTCGAGGCGCTGCGGCGGTTCGGGCTGGACCCGGAGCGGCAGGAGCGGCTGACGGCGGAGGTACTGGCCGCGGCCCTGGACTGGGTACTGTCGGGTAGCCGGGGTGCCGACCCCGGCCGGACCTCGCTGCTCGGCAGTCAACTGGACGAGCGGGGGCTGCGCTTCGGCCTGGAGCGCTCGTACCGCGTCCTCGCTCGGCTGGCGCAGCGGGGCGAGGAGAGGATCGAACTGGTGGAGCGGGCAAACCGTTTCCGTCCCCGGACGTGGGTGTGAGTGATGTCGATGCATCGGCTGTCGGGCTGCCCCAGCTGCAAGGAGCCCCTGGAAGAGGGTGACCGTTTCTGCGGCGTGTGCGGATACGCCCTGTCCTCCCCTCCCCCCGAACCGGACCCCACACCGACCCTCCCCGTCACCCCGGCGGCGGGCGGCTCCGGAACCCGGGCCCCGGGAGAACCGGACGCCACCGGGTCGTACGTCCTCGCCCCGGCCGACCCGGCCGCGCGCGGCGCCGGCTCCGCCGCCCCGGCCGGCCGGCCCGACGCCCTGATCCCGGCCCCG
Organism: Streptomyces sp. NPDC002032; assembly: GCF_042890765.1. Taxonomy (NCBI): domain Bacteria; kingdom Bacillati; phylum Actinomycetota; class Actinomycetes; order Kitasatosporales; family Streptomycetaceae; genus Streptomyces; species Streptomyces sp. NPDC002032. Next base: position 269,716 of record NZ_JBIASM010000003.1, read on the forward strand.
GCCCCGGCGCCCGCGCACGCGGTCCCGGCCGGGGGCACCGGCGCGCACTCCGGGTTCTCCGGCCCGGACGCCGCGCCGCAAGGCGCCTCCGTGGGCGGCGCCACGGGCGGGTACGGCGGCTCCGCAGTGCCCGCGCCCGGCTGGGGGAGCACGGCCGAACACGCGCCGACGCTGCCCGGGGACGTCTCCGGCCTGCCGGGCCCGGCCGCTCCCCGCGGCTCCGCCGATGCCGGGCACGAGACCCCGTACGGCCGCGAACCCGTCCGCCACGACCTCCCCGGCGAGGCCGGCGCCCCCTGGGGCCCGGCCGGGCACGAGGAGCCGTACGCCGCCGCGCCGCAGGAGCCCGCCGCGCCCCAGGAGCCCGCCGCCTCGCAGGAGCCCGCCGCGCCCGAGGACCCGTACGGCTCCCCCGCGCAGGGCGACGGCGGCAGGACCTGTGTGGCCTGCCGCGCCGGGCACGTGGACACCGACGGGTACTGCGAGCACTGCGGGCACGCGCAGCCCCGCGAGCGCGACCACCTGGAGGAGGAGCTCTGCAGCGTCGCCGCCGTCAGCGACCGCGGCCTGCGCCACCACCGCAACGAGGACTCCTTCGCCGTGGCGGCCACCGCGCTGCCCGACGGTTCCGCCGCCACCGTGGCCATCGTCTGCGACGGCGTCTCCTCCGCGAGCCGCCCCGACGAGGCGTCGGCGGCCGCCGCCGGCGCCGCCAACGAGGCGCTGCTCGATGCCCTCCCGCGCGGCGCCCATCCGGCGGAGGCCATGCACGGGGCGATCCTCGCGGCGGCCGACGCCGTCAACGCCCTCGCGCCGCCGACCCCGGGCGCGCAGAACGCCCCGGCCTGCACCCTGGTCGGCGCCGTCGTCAGCGGCGGTGTCCTGACCATCGGCTGGGTCGGCGACAGCCGCGCCTACTGGGTCCCCGACGACCGCGCCGCGCTGTCCCGCCGGCTCACCGAGGACGATTCGTGGGCGGCCCAGATGGTCGCGGCCGGGCTGATGGGCGAGGCCGAGGCGTACGCCGACGTCCGGGCCCACGCCATCACCGGCTGGCTCGGCGCCGACGCCTACGACCTCGACCCGCACACGGCCAGCTTCCGGCCGGACCACCCCGGGGTGGTCGTGGTCTGCACCGACGGTCTGTGGAACTACGCCGAGTCGGCGCAGGACATGGCCCGGGTGCTGCCCGCGGACGCCGCCGACCGTCCGCTGCACAGCGCGCAGGTGCTGGTCGGGCACGCCCTCGACGGGGGCGGCCACGACAACGTCACCGTCGCCATCGTTCCCTTCAGCCCGGAACCGGACACCGCGCCGGCGCCGGCCGCGGCGCCGGAGGCCGGAACGGGAGCGGCGCCGGGCGGGGAAGCGGAACCGGACGCGGGAGCCGAAGCGGAACCGCGCCCCGAGGTCTGACCCGCCCGGCCGCCCAGCCGCCCGCCCAGCCAGTCAGCCAGCCAGCTCCGAGGAGTCCAGCAGATGGCGAACTTCGCCAAGCCGAGCGCCCCGCGCTTCAGCGTGGAGGTGTACCAGAACGAGTTCCTTCCCGAGGGCGGGCGGGACGTGCACGCCATCGTGACGGTCACCTCCACCGGCGGGGCGGCCGCCACCCGTTCCCTCGGCCGGGACGCGGCCGTCGTGATCATGGTCGACTGCTCCGGCTCCATGGAGTACCCGCCGGACAAGATGCGCGGGGCCCGGGAGGCCACCGCCGCCGCGATCGACACCCTGCGCGACGGCACCGCCTTCGCCGTGGTCGCCGGCACCCACGTGGCGAAGGAGGTCTACCCCGGCCAGGGCCGCCTCGCCACCGCCGGCCCGGCCACCCGGGCGCAGGCCAAGGAGGCCCTGCGCGCCCTGACCGCCGGCGGGGGCACCGCCATCGGCACCTGGCTGCGGCTCGCCGACGGCCTGCTGCGCGGCTCGTCCGCCGCGATCCGGCACGGCATCCTGCTCACCGACGGCCGCAACGAGCACGAGGAGCCGGCCGTGCTGCGCGCCACCCTCGACGCCTGCGCCGGCCGCTTCACCTGCGACGCCCGCGGGGTGGGCACCGACTGGGAGGTGAAGGAGGTGACCGGCATCGCGGGCGCGCTGCTCGGTTCCGCCGACATCGTCGCCGATCCGGCCCACCTCGCCGAGGACTTCACGCGCATGATGGAGAACGTCATGGGCAAGGAGGTCGCGGACGTCGCGCTGCGGCTGTGGACCCCGGTCGGGGCGGAGGTCCAGTACGTCAAGCAGGTCTCCCCCGCCCTCCACGACCTCACGGGCCGGCGCAGCGAGGCGGGCCCCCGGGCGGGCGACTACCCGACCGGCTCCTGGGGCGACGAGTCCCGCGAGTACCACGTGTGCGTACGGGTGCCGGGTGCCTCCGTCGGCCAGGAGATGCTGGCGGCGCGGGCCTCGCTCGTGCTGCCCGGACCCGCCGGTGAGCCGCGGCCGCCGCTCGCGCAGGGGCTGGTGCGGGCCGTGTGGACCGACGACCTGGCCGCCTCGACCGCCATCAGCCCGCAGGTGGCGCACTACACGGGACAGGCGGAGCTCGCGCAGGCTATCCAACAGGGCCTGGAAGCCCGCAAACTGGGTGATGTCGACGGCGCCACGGCCAAACTGGGCCGTGCGGTACAGCTGGCGAGCGTCTCCGGGAACGCCGACACTGCCAGACTTCTGGCGAAGGTGGTGGACGTCGTGGATGCGGTCGCGGGTACTGTGCGGCTGAAAGCGAAGGTCACCGATGCCGACGAGATGACCCTCGAAACGCGTTCCACCCAGACCGTCCGAGTGAAGAAGACCTGAGACCAACCTGACGCCATGACGCAGGGAGAAGGGGGAAGCGCCGCGATGCCGACCTGCCCGAACGGGCACCAGTCCGCCTCCGACGACTGGTGCGAGGTCTGTGGCCACCGCATGGCTGCCGCCGCCCCTACGGGCGCCCCCGCGGCGCCCTCCTACGGCTACGGCTACCCTCCCACCACCGGTGAGCCGACCGCCCAGGCCGAGCTGTGCCCGCAGTGCCGCACCCCGCGCGAGGCGATGGCGCCCTTCTGCGAGGAGTGCCGGTACAACTTCCTGACGCGCAGCGCGACCTCCTCGTACGCGCCGGCCCCGGACTCGGGCCCCGGCGCCGGTACGGGTACGGGTGCGGGCGCTCCCCCGCTGCCGCCGCCGCCGGCTCCGCCGCAGCCGGTGTTCTCCCAGGACCACTTCGAGTACCAGGGATCACGGCCCTCGCGGGTCAACCGCCCGGCCGAGCCGCTCCAGCGCGAGGACGACTGGCTGCTGCCGCCGCCCTCCCGCGATCCGCAGCCGCCGCAGCCGCCGCAGCCGGCGCAGCCGCAGCCCGTGCAGCAGGAGTACCAGCAGGAGTACCAGCAGGAGTACCAGCAGCCGCACTACCAGCAGCAGCCTCCGCCGCAGCACGAGTACCAGCAGCCGCAGCCGGTGCAGCAGCCCCCGATGCACGAGCCCTTCCCGCCGCAGGCGCCCCCGGCACCCCAGACGCCGCAGACGCCCCCGACGCCCCCGACGCCCCAGCACGGCAGCGCCTCCTGGTCGGCGACGATCGGCCCGGACCGCTCGTACTTCATGGCGATGATGCAGCGCAGCGGCCCCGAGGCCGCCGCGCTCAACCTGCCCGCGTACTCACCGGAGCAGCACCTTCCGCTCTCCGGCGGCCAGATCACCATCGGCCGCCGCCGCGCCTCGACGGGCGAGTCCCCGGACGTCGACCTGTCGGTGCCCCCGGAGGACCCGGGCGTCTCGCACCAGCACGCGGTACTGGTGCAGCAGCCCGACGGCAGCTGGGCCGTGGTGGACCAGAACTCCACCAACGGCACCACCATCAACGGCGGCGAGGAGCCGATCCAGCCCTACGTCCCGGTCCCGCTCGCCGACGGCGACCGGGTCCACGTGGGGGCCTGGACCACCATCACCGTCCGCCTCGGCTAGGCCGTCCGCTCCCCCAGGGGCCACACGTAGGGCCCCTGGGGATCGTCGAGCCAGGACCACTGCCCCTCGGCGGTGACGGTGACGCCGAACCGCTCGCGCGCTGGCCGGTCCTCGCGCCGCCACAGGTCCAGCGCCTCCCGGGCGTGCAGCACGCCCGCCGTCAGGATCAGCAGGAACTGGAAGCGCTCGTTCTCCACCAGCTCGTACGGGACCCCGTGCAGCAGCCCCGTCGCCCCGGCGGGCACCGCCGAGGCTCCGGCACCGCGCAGCGGGACGAAGTAGGCGGAGGTGTGCAGGAAGCGGCCCTCCGCGAAATCGGCGTCCCGGACCGTGAGCGCGATCAGCCCGGTCGACAGGGGGGCCAGGATCCGTGCCCCCGGCCGGCACTGGCCGAGCCAGGCGTGCGGGACCAGCGGCAGGGTGCAGGTCACCAGGATCCGGTCGAAGGGGGCGCGGGCGGGGCAGCCGCGCGCCCCGTCCCCGGTGACCACGGCCGGGCGGTAGCCGAGCAGGGCCAGGTGGGCCCGCGCCGACTCGGTGATCTCCTCGTCCAGGTCCACGGTGGTGACGAGGTCCTCGCCGAGGCGGTGGCAGAGCAGCGCCGCGTTGTAGCCGGTGCCCGCGCCGATCTCCAGCACGTTGTCCCCGTCGCGCACCTCCAGGCACTCCAGCATCTTCGCCATCAGGGAGGGCTGACTGCTGGAGGAGACCAGCTCGCCGTCGCGCAGCCGGGTCGCGAGCGGGGCGTCGGTGTAGACGCCGCGCAGCCAGCGGGCCCGCCGGACGGGGTCGGGGTCCTCGCCCCAGAGCCGCTCGTGCCCGGCTCCGCGCCCGGTCCAGAAGTACGGCACGAACACGTGCCGGGGGACGGCCGCGAAGGCGGCCCGCCACTGCGGGTCCTCCAGCACCCCGGCGGCGGTGAGCTCGCGGACCTGCGCGGCGTGCGCGATCTCCCGCAGGTCCCGTGGCGCCGCGGTCCCGTCGGGTGCGGTGCCCGGAGTGCGGGGATCGCGTGGAGTGCCTGACGCGTGAGCGCCCGTGCCGCCCCTGCCGCCCTTGCCCATGACTCCACTGTGCTGCGGGCAGCCCCGGGGTGCGACCGCGCGTGCCCGGGACCCGGCGGTCAGGCCGTGTTGATCATGGAGGCGGCGGCGTAGGTCAGGTAGCGCCACAGCTGTGCTTCGTGCTCCGGCGCCAGGCCCAGCTCGTCCAGCGCGACCCGCATGTGCGCCAGCCAGGCGTCATGGGCGGCGGCGTCCACCTGGAAGGGCGCGTGCCGCATCCGCAGGCGGGGGTGGCCGCGGTTGTCGCTGTACGTCGTCGGGCCGCCCCAGTACTGGATCAGGAACAGCGTGAACCGCTCCTCGGCGGGCCCGAGGTCCTCCTCGGGGTACATCGGACGCAGCAGCGGATCTCCGGCGACCCCCTGGTAGAAGCGGTGGACCAGACGGCGGAAGGTCTCCTCGCCGCCCACCTGCTCGTAGAAGGTCATCTCCTGCACCGTGCTCTGGGGATCGTCATTCACCCGACCATCGTCTCAGACGCCCGGACGGAGGACCCCGGTCCTAGGACCCGCCGTCCAGCCGCACCCCGGACCGGCCGGGGCTCGGACCGGGACCGGCCGGGGCTCAGACCGGCCGCACCTGGAAGGCACCGAGTCCGGCCGCGCCGCCGGGGCGCCGGGTGGCGACGGATCCGTACGGGGTGCTCAGCCGCAGCCAGCCGCCGGAGGCGAACAGCGCCACGGGAGCGGGGGCGGCGGGGCCGGGCCCGGCCCCGGTGACGCCGGCCGGGACGGGGGCGCCCACCGGGACGGGGGACCGTACCGGGCGCAGGAAGCCCAGGGACTGCGCGGCGTGCACGGCCCGCAGCGGAAGTTCGGTGTCGCCCAGCGTGCGCGACCAGATCTCGCGGCCGATGCGGTCCCGCTCGGAGCGGGTGCGGTGCTGCGCGGGCAGCGCCTCGTCACGGGCCCGGAACTCGGCGACGGCCGCGGCCACGGCCGCCCGTACCGCCTCGGGGGCGGGCAGCCCCGCCACGGGCCGCCAGCCGCCGCGCGGCGGCAGCACCCCGGCCCAGGGCGGACCGGTGACGGGCCCGGGCACGCGGACCCCGGCGCCGCCCTCGTCGACGGCCTCCAGCAGCTCGCCGGCGGAGACCGTCACGTCCAGCGGCGTCGCGAGCGGGGCCCGGAGCCGTGCCGTGCGGACGGCCAGGACGTCGAAGGACGGCGGCCGTCCGAAGACGGCCAGCGCGCCGCCGCCCGCCCGCGCCTGGAGGCGGACGGCGGCTGCGCGGTCGTAGTGCACCAGCCGGCCCAGGAAGGCGGCGAGGTCGGCCGCCTCCCCGGAGTCGGCGAAGTGCAACTGCTCGTTCATGCCGCGAGGCGCCCTTCGGCCGCTTCGGGCGTGTCGAGGTACTGCTCCAGGAAGTGCCGCTCCTCGGCCGTGATGCGGCGGGGCCGGCCCTCGGCGAGGTTGTAGGGCACGACCACCGTTTCGGCCCGGACGTAGACCGTCTCGGGAGCGTCCGCGGTGGCCTCGTCCTTGACCTCGTAGCGGATGGTCAGGGACGCGGCACCTATCCGGGTCACCCAGGACTCGATCAGGACCGGCTCGTGCCGGTGCACGAGGGGCAGCTTGTAGTCGATCTCGTGACGGGCCACGACGGAACCGCCCGTGAAGGAGTCGCTGCCCTCCCCCGGCGCCAGGCGGAACATGAAGTCGATGCGCGCCTCCTCCAGGTAGCGGAGGAAGACCACGTTGTTGACGTGCCCGAAGGCATCCATGTCCGCCCAGCGGAGGGGGCACCGGTAGTGATGTCTGGCCATGGTCTCGGCCTAGCCTCGGGTGAGCTTCTTGTAGGTGGCGCGGTGCGGGCGCGTGGCGTCCGGGCCGAGCCGCTCGACCTTGTTCTTCTCGTACGACTCGAAGTTGCCCTCGAACCAGAACCACTTGGATTCGCCCTCGTACGCCAGGATGTGCGTGGCGACCCGGTCCAGGAACCAGCGGTCGTGGGAGACGACCACGGCCGCACCGGGGAACTCCAGCAGCGCGTTCTCGAGCGAGCCCAGGGTTTCGACGTCGAGGTCGTTGGTGGGTTCGTCGAGGAGCAGCAGGTTGCCGCCCTGCTTGAGGGTGAGCGCGAGGTTCAGGCGGTTGCGCTCACCGCCGGAGAGCACACCGGCGGCCTTCTGCTGGTCCGGACCCTTGAAGCCGAAGGCGCTGACGTACGCGCGGGACGGCATCTCGACGTTGCCGACGTTGATGTAGTCCAGCTCGTCCGACACGACCGCCCAGAGGCTCTTCTTGGGGTCGATGTTGGCGCGGCCCTGGTCCACGTACGAGATCTTGACGGTCTCGCCGACCTTGATCTCGCCGGAGTCCGGCGTCTCCAGGCCCTGGATCATCTTGAACAGCGTGGTCTTGCCGGCGCCGTTGGGACCGATGATGCCGACGATGCCGTTGCGCGGCAGGGTGAAGGACAGGTCGTCGATGAGGACCTTGTCACCGAACGCCTTGGAGAGGTTGTTGACCTCGACCACGATCGAACCCAGACGCGGGCCCGGCGGGATCTGGATCTCCTCGAAGTCGAGCTTGCGCATCTTGTCGGCCTCGGCCGCCATCTCCTCGTAGCGAGCGAGACGGGCCTTGGACTTCGCCTGGCGGCCCTTGGCGTTGGAGCGGACCCACTCCAGCTCTTCCTTGAGGCGCTTGGCGCGCTTCTCGTCCTTCTTGCCCTCGACCTTGAGGCGCTCGGCCTTCTTCTCCAGGTAGGTGGAGTAGTTGCCCTCGTAGGGGTGGGCGCGGCCGCGGTCGAGTTCGAGGATCCACTCGGCGACGTTGTCGAGGAAGTACCGGTCGTGGGTGACGGCCACGACGGCGCCCTTGTACTGGGCGAGGTGCTGCTCCAGCCAATTCACGGACTCGGCGTCGAGGTGGTTGGTGGGCTCGTCGAGGAGCAGCAGGTCGGGGGCCTCGAGCAGCAGCTTGCAGAGGGCGACGCGGCGCTTCTCACCACCGGAGAGGTTGGTGACGGGCCAGTCGCCGGGCGGGCAGCCCAGCGCGTCCATGGCCTGCTCCAGCTGGGCGTCGAGGTCCCACGCGTTGGCGTGGTCCAGGTCGTCCTGGAGCTTGCCCATCTCCGCCATCAGCTCGTCGGTGTAGTTCGTCGCCATTTCCTCGGCGATCGCGTTGAACCGGTCGAGCTTGCCCTTGATCTCGGCGACGCCGTCCTCGACGTTCTCCAGGACGGTCTTGGACTCGTCGAGCTTGGGCTCCTGCATGAGGATGCCGACGGAGTAACCCGGCGACAGGTACGCCTCACCGTTGGAGGGGTGCTCGATGCCCGCCATGATCTTCAGAACGGTGGACTTGCCGGCGCCGTTGGGGCCGACCACACCGATCTTCGCGCCGGGCAGGAAGTTCAGGAAGACGTCGTCAAGAATCACCTTGTCGCCGTGCGCCTTGCGCGTCTTGCGCATGGTGTAGATGAACTCAGCCAAGAGAAACCGTCCGGCAGATCGATGGTGGGCAGATACACCCCATCTTGCCGTACGTCCATCCCCAGGCGGAAACGCGTTCCCGCCCGCGGACCGGGGCGCGGGGTGGGGCGGGGCGGCCGCCGGACGGCCAACGGATGGGTAAAAGCGCTGCTCGGGGTGGGGGCGGGGCTGACATCCTGGGCGGCGGCCGGGGGTGCGGGGGGCCGTCAAAGCGGGTCGGGCACAGGGGGACGGGGAAGTGGAGAACGCACTGCTGGCGCTCGCCAGCGCGGTGGTGGCGGTGGCGGGCACCCTGCTCGCGCCGGTCCTCTCGCAGCGGATCACGGCCCGGGTGCAGGCCGGCCAGTTCGAGCGGCAGGAGCGGCTGGCGCGGGCCCAGTGGGAGCGGGACCAGCAGATCGCCGAGCGGGACAAGCGGCGCGATTGCTACGTGAGCGCCAATGCCGCGTACCGCCGTTACCGGGTCGAGCTGATGAACCACCTGTGGGCCGTGCACCGGGACGACGTCACCCCGGAGGGCAGGGCGGCCCTGGAGGAGGCCCGGCACGCGCTGCACTCCTCCTTCGCCGAGGCCCAGATGATCGCCTCCGACGCGGTGATGACGGAGCTGGACGGTCTGACCTCGGCCCTGTCGAAGGCCTATTCCTGGACGGTGCGGCTGGAGCGGGGGACGCCGGCGCCCGGGCGGGGGTTCGAGGAGATCCAGGCGGTGCTCCTGGAGCTGGGCGACACCTGGCAGCGCACGCGCGCCGTGATGCGGGCCGACCTCGGGGTGGGGCCGGGCACGGGAACGCCGGCCGCCCCGTCCGAGGGCTCCGGGGAGCCATCGGACGGGGCAGGCCGGCGCGGGGAAGGCCGGCCCGGAGGGGATCAGAGCGGGCGGTAGACGGTGAGGGCGTCGGGGAGGCCTTCGAGGACGAGCGCGGCCGGGGCGTGCGCGTACTCCCCGTCGTAGGCGAGCGGCGTGCCCTCCGGGATGTCCCCGATCCGCAGGCTGCGCACCTTGGTGGCCACGTGCACCGGGGAGCGGGTCAGCGGTCCGGCGAAGGCGGCGGCGAGCAGGCGGGAGCCGGGGCGGCCGCCGCCGTGGACGACCCGCAGGTCGAGCAAGCCCTCGCCGAGGTGGTCGCGGCGGCGGGGGGTGGGGCCGGTGCCCTGGTAGGTGCCGTTCCCGGCGAAGAGGAGCCATGCGCTGCGGGGCCGGCCGGCCAGGGTCAGGCGGACGGGCCGCTCGGCGCGCAGCACCCGCCAGGCCGCCAGCACCGCGGCGGGGCCGCCGCCGATCCGGGGCGCCCAATTCAGCCGGTGCCGCAGCAGCTCGGGGTAGGCACCGATGCTGAAGTTGTTCAGGAAGTACCCGGCCTCCGCCGCCGTCCCGGAGCCGGAACCGGCGAGGGAGCCCGTGGCGGAGCCCGTGGCGGAGCCCGTGGCGGAATCCGAACCGGAGCCCGTCCCCGCATCCGTACCGGAGTCCGGGTCCGCGGGCGGGGGCGCCGGCCGGTTGGGGTGGCTGGTCGGGGCCGGGGTGAAGCGGCCCACCGCGACCCGGACCGCCTCGCCCGAGGCGACCGCCCGGCAGGTGTCCTCCACCCCGGCGAGCCCGAGGTCCAGCGCGAAGTGGTTCAGCGTTCCCCCGGGGAACACCGCGAGCGGCACTCCGGCCCGCAGCGCGGCGGTGGCGGCGGCGTTGACCGTACCGTCGCCCCCGCACACGCCGAGCACCGTGGCGCGGGCGGCGGCAGCGGCCAGCTCCGCCTCCAGCTCGCTCCCGGAGCACTCCACGAGCTCCGCCTCGGGCAGCCGCTTGCGCAGTACGTCGAGCCCCACCACGGAGGCGGTCCCCGACCCGGAGTTGACCACCACCGTCAGCCCGGCCCCGTCCGGCAGCGCGGGCACCCCGCTCGCCCGGCGTTCCTCGCCCGGCACCACGCGCGCCCGCTGCACGGCCCGCACGGCCCGGTGGACGACGATCCCCGCCGCCACCCCCCACGCGGCGCCCACCGCGACGTCCGAGGGGTAGTGGACTCCGGTGTAGACACGGGAGAACGCCACCGACGCCGCGACCGGCGCCACCAGCGCCCCCCAGCCGGGGGACTCCGACGCCAGCCCCGCGGCGAACGCGAAGGCCGAGGCGGAGTGCCCGGAGGGGAACGAGGTCGTCCAGGGCGCCACGGCGGGCCGCCGCGCCAGCGGCACCCCGTCCAGCAGCGGCCGGGGCCGGCGCACGGACCACTTCCCGACCGTGTTGATGGTCGCGGAGGCCAGCCCGAGCGAGGCCATCCCGCTCAGCGCGCCCTTGCGGCCCCGCGCCGAGCCGAGGGCGGCGATGGCCAGCGCGGTCCCGCCCCACAGCACTCCGTGGTTCGCCGCCCGGCCGAGTCTCGGCAGCACCCGGTCGGCTCCCGGCCAGTGCCGCCGCGCCACCTCGTCGAACAGCCGCCGGTCCCACCGCGCGACCGCACCCCGCCAGGTCAGATCTTGATCACCCATCCCTCGCGCTTACCCCGGCAGCGGCCCGCGGAATCAGCCTTCGGCGCCCTCGGACCCCACCGCCTCCTCCTCTCCCTCCAACGGACGCTTGCGCAGCAGCAGGACGACCATGCCGCCCAGCACGACCAGCCCCACCGCCAGCGAGGCGATCACCGGCGTGGCCGCCGAGCTGCCGCTGGTGGCCAGCCGCTCCCCATCCGGGGAATCCGGCGACTGCGACGCCGCCGCGTCGGCGGGCGGCAGTTCGGCCGACCCGGCCAGCGTGCCCACCGTCCCCGTCGCGGCCCCCGCCGCCGGCCGCGGCCAGACCGCCGTGGCGGTGGCGGCGGCAGCGGCGTCGCTAGAGCCAGCCACGATCTGCGCCTCGGCCGGGATCCCGCTGGTGAAGACCCGCCCGACGGGCACCTTCGTGGAGCCCTGGACGATGACCGAGGCCGTCCCGTCCGGGGTGCCGGCCGGTACCTCGAAGTAGAGCGGCGTCCCGTTGGCCGCGGAGCCGACCGCCCGCCCCTCGGCGTCCACCACCCGCACCCCCATGGCCACGGCCGCCGCGTCCGGAGTCACCGTCACGCTCTGCGCCCCCGTGCGCACGGTCACCGGCCCGAGCCGGCTTCCGGCCGGACCCGTCACCGTCCCGGACACCCGGCCGGGCTCCAGGTCCAGCGAGGCCGGCGGCTCCGGCAGCCGGGCCGCCTCCCGCAGGAGGTAGTCGGCCAGCCGCTCCGCCTCCGGGTCGGCGGCCTCCACCTGGGCCCCGTCGGCCAGTCGCCAGATGGCCACCTGCGTCCCGGCGGCCGCGCTCTCCACGGTCAGCGCCCCGGCCCCGGCCTGCTTCGCCAGCCCGGCCAGGTCGTTGTGCTGGGGGTAGGAGTGCTCCAGCACCCAGCGGATCCGGCCCGCCTCGGCGTTCCCGGCGAGCAGGCTGCCGTTCCAGCCGCTCTCGGTGTACCGGGCCTGCGGCTGCGCGTAGCCCGCGACGCCCACTCCATAGGTCTGGAGCATGCCTCCGCCGTCGACGCGCATCTCGTAGAGGCCCGCCGGGATCTGCCGGACGGCGCCGTCCCGGGTGTGCAGGACCGCCTGCCCGTATGTCTTCAGGCCGTCCAGCACGGCGCTCGCGCCCCCGGCGGACCGGCCCGTATCCGGGTCGCCGGAATCCGCCGAGGCCCGCGCCCCCGGACCGCTGGCGAGGGCGGCGGCGGTGAGCAGGGCCACGGCCGCGGCCCGCCGGACGGAGCCCCGCAGCGCGCCCCCGCCACTCGCGGCAACGCCACTCGGGACACCGCCGACGACATCACCCGCGACACCGCCCGGGCCAGGGTCGGCGGCAGCGGGAGCGGCGGGAAGCGGAACCACGGCCCGGGGCGCTTCGGGGGCCGGTGGCGCGGCGGACGCCCGGGCCGGTCTGCCTGCGGCCGGGGCGGCGGCCCCGGCCGGGGGAGCGGTCGCGGCCACCGGGGCGGCGGATCCGACGCGTGGCGTCGCCGAGCCGTCGCAGGGCGTGGCGGATGCGGAGAACGCAGAGGACGCAGAGGACGCAGAGGACGCAGACGACGCGCAGGACGCGGGAACAGCAATCGACACAGTCTTCCCCTTCGGGCCGTAGACCCAGGTGCCCGTGAGTACCGGGGAATCCTATCCGCCTCGAACACTCAGACCACCGCCGCATTTTGAGGCCCCATCAGCGGGGTGTCCGTCTTGACCACCCGCCGGAAGGCCGCCGTTCCGCGATTGAGGTCGTGTCCGATGGCCACCGCGTCGATGTCCGCGGAGAACCACCGGACGCCGTCCCCGTCGGGCGGATCCTCCCGGACCCGGAGCCGTCCGTGCACCACCAGCGGCTCCCCCACCGCCACGGAACTGGCCAGGTTGACCGCCAGCACCCGGCGCGCCCAGACCGTGTAGAAGCTGGTGGCGGCATCCGTCCAGGTGTCGGTGCGCCGGTCGAAGTACCTCGGGGTCACCGCGAAGCGGAACCGCGCGGACGGCCCGGTCTGCGTCTCCTTGAAGTCGATCTGCGTCGCCACGTACCCGACCAGCGTCACCAGGGTGTCGTTCATCCCGGCCGCCCTCCCCCACGTTCCGCACCCGCCCGGACCTTCCGCACGGCGTACGAAACATGCTGGCGCGGGCGCGCCGTCCCCGCTCCGGCCTGTGGATTACTCGCGGGTTGTGGACAACTTCGTCCCCCCTGCGGCGACCGTCGCGTACTGCTCGCGCACCTCGCGGTAGCGCAGCAGCTCCGCCGCCACCGGCTCCAGCACCCGGGCCCGCCCGCATCCGGCCGCGGCCTGCCGGAGTTTGCGTTCGGCGTCCTGCCCGTAGCGCCGCGCCGGGCCCCGGGCCGCGATCGAGCAGGCCCACTCCACGAGCGGGCCGCCGATGATGCCCGCCACCATGAACAGCACCGGCGGCATCAGCTTCGGCTCCAGGACCCCGACGATCTGCCCGACCAGCCACAGCCCGCCGAAGATCTGCACCAGGGTCATCGCCGCCTGTGCCAGCACGGCGGCCGGCCACCAGGTGGGCCGAGGGGGTTTGGCGGCCGGGACCGCGACGGCGGCGCCGAGCGTCACCGCCAGCTCGTCCAGGGCTTCCGGGAGGCGCTCCGCCCCGCGCACCGCGGTCTCCCGCACGGCCTGCGCCCAGGGATCGGGCAGCCCGATGACCGCCTCGTCGGCGACCGTCCGCACGGCCTGCTCCACCCGCTGGCGGGCGGTCACCTCCTTTTCGAGCGGAGTCCCGGGCGAGAGCGCCGGGTTGCGGCCGATCGCGGCGAGGGCGGCCAGGCCCGCCAGGGTGCGCGGGGCGCGCCGGTTCTCGTACCAGCGCCACAGCCGCAGCCAGGGCGTGCCGCAGGCCTTGCCGGCGTTGCGCCGCCAGGCCCGTTCGGCGGCGAGCCCGGCCGCGTACGCCCCCACCGCCTCGGCGAGCCGGTCCTCGAACTCGGCGCGGGCCGCCTCGCCGATCTCGGGCCCGGCGTGTCCGTCGGCCACGTACAGGTGTCTCAGGCGGCCGGCGGCCCGGTCGACGTCGGCGGAGATCCGCCGGGTCGCGGCGCCCTTCTCCTGGGTGAACTGTGCGAGGAGCTCGCGCAGTTCCCCGACGCCCTCACCCGTCAGGGCGGACACTCCGAGCACGGTGGCCCCCGGCTCCCCGTGTTCGCCGAGCGCGATGCCGTCGTCGTCGAGGAGCCGGCGCAGGTCGTCCAGGACGAGGTCGGCGGCCTCCCCGGGCAGCCGGTCCACCTGGTTCAGCACCACGAACGTCACCTCGGCGTGCCCGGCCAGCGGCCGCAGGTAGCGCTCGTGCAGAACGGCGTCCGCGTACTTCTCCGGGTCCACCACCCACACCACGGCGTCGACGAGCGCCAGGACCCGGTCCACGTGGTCGCGGTGCACGCCGAGCGCCGAGTCCAGGTCGGGCAGGTCGACGAGGACCATCCCGCGCAGGGCCTCGGCCTCGGGGGTCTCGCGGGGCCTGCGGCGCAGCCGGCCGGGGATCTCCAGCCGGTCCAGCAGCCCGGCCGCCCCGTCCGACCAGCTGCACGCGATCGGCGCGGCGGTGGTCGGGCGGCGCAGCCCGGTCTCGGAGATCTGCACTCCGGCGAGTGAATTGAAGAGCGTGGACTTGCCGCTTCCGGTGGCTCCGGCGATGGCGACGACCGTGTGCTGGGTGGACAGTCCCCGGCGCGCCGCCGCCTCGTCCAGCACCCGGCCGGCCTCGGCCAGGGACGTGCCGTCGAGGCGGGTCCGGGACAGTCCGACGAGCTGGCGCAGGGCGTCGAGGCGCATCCGCAGGGCCTGCGCCTCGGGGCTCAGCGGCGGCGCGGAGACCTTGCCGCCGTCGCTGCCGGCGCCGGAGACGGCCCGGACGAGCGCCTCGTCGCCGGCGCGCCGTTCCTCGTCCAGCTCCGCTTCCAGCTCCGCGTCCAGCGCCGCGTCCAGCGCCGCGTTGCGGTCCTGGTCCGCGTGCAGGCCGGCGCCGAGGGCGGCGAGCCCGCCGGGTGCGTTCCCGTCCGCAGCGGAGCCGTCGCGTCCGTCGGTCGCGTCGCCGCCGGTTCCGGCGGCGGAGGCGGCACCGGAGGCGCGGGCGGCCTTGCGGGAGACCCGGTGGCGCGAACGCGCGATGAAGCCGTCGTCCCAGCGGTCGTCGGTGCGGTCGCGGTCGGTCAGGGCGGTCACCGCGTCACCTCTCCTTCTGCAGTAGGGACAGCGCGGCGATCAGCTCGGCCTGCGGTTCCGGGGTCACTTCGAGTGCTTCCAGCGGGGCGAGCCTGCGGTCCCGTTCGGCGCGCAGCACCTGGTCGAGGTGTTCGGCGACCAGCTCCCCGCCCCGGTCGCGCAGGCGTACGGCGGCCTGTACGCCGATCCGTTCGGCGAGCTTCTCCCCGGCGGGGCGGGCCCGCTTCCCGCCCAGGAGGGCGGCGACGAGCAGGGCGGCGATGCCGTCGGGGTCGGGCGCGGGCTGCTTGTCGAGCCGGGCGACCTCTTCCTCGGCGAGTTCCTCCAGCACGCGCCGCCACCGCCGGACGGCCATGCCGATACGTTCCGCCGCCTCCCGGTCGGGGGCGGGCAGGGCGACGGCTCCGGCGGCCGGCTCGCGCCGCCAGGCGGCGGCGATCCGTTCGTCGGCGGCGGCCACGGCGCACTGGAGCAGGGCGGCGAGGGATTCCGCGAGGGAGTCGAGGAGTTCGTCGGCGCTGGTGTCGAGGGGGTAGCCGCGCCACCGGGTGAGCGCGTCCCCGGCGAGCACGGCGCCCCGGTCGAGGCGGTTGCGGACCCGCTTGCCCTCCTGCTTGTAGGCGTCCTCGACGGCCGAGGTCAGCCGTACGGCGGCGGCGTGCTGGGCGGCCACGGCGGAGGCGAGTTCGGGCATGCGGCGGCGCAGCGAGTCGAGCGCTCCCAGCGCGGTCCGCCCGACGGCGTACTGCCGGGCGGCCGGGTCCTGGACGTGGTGGGTGAGCCAGGCGAGCAGCGGCGCGACGGCGCTGGCGGGCAGCAGGCCGCCCCCGCCGGCCGACTCGGGCAGCTCGGGCACGGTGAAGCGCGGTACGTCGCCCAGCCCGGCCCGTGTGAGCAGGGCCCCGTACTGGCGCGAGACCTCGGCGAGCACCTGGTGCGGCACCCGGTCGAGGACGATGGCCAAGGTGGCGTTGTACTGCTTGGCGGTGCGCAGCAGGTGCCAGGGGACGGCATCGGCGTAGCGCGAGGCGGTGGTGACCATGACCCAGACGTCGGCGGCGCAGATCAGCTGCGCGGCGAGCGTCCGGTTCTCGACCACGAGGGAGTCGATGTCGGGGGCGTCGAGGACGGCGAGCCCGCGCGGGAGGGTGGATACGGTCTCGATCCGCAGTTCGCGGGTCGCGGTGCGCTGGTTCGGTCCGCGCGGGAGGCCCTTCTTGGGCCGGGGAAGCAGTTCGTCGTCGCTTTCGGGAGACCAGAGGCGCATGAGGTCGGGGAGGATGCGCATCCCGGCGAACCAGTGATGGTCATCCGGATGGCAGACGAGCACGGGGGTGCGCGTCGTCGGCCGCAGTACCCCGGCTTCACTCACCTGGCGCCCGACGAGCGAGTTGACGAGGGTGGACTTACCGGCCCCGGTGGACCCGCCGACGACGGCGAGCATCGGCGCCTCGGGCGCCTTCAGCCGGGGTACGAGGTAGTCGTCGAGCTGCGCGAGCAGCTCGGCTCTGGTCTGGCGGGCGCGCGGGGCGCCGGGCAGGGGCAGCGGCAGACGCACGGACGCGACCCGGTCGCGCAGGGCGGACAGGGCATCGAGCAGCTGAGGCCGTACATCCAAGGTCACCACATGCGAAGAATGCCCAATTTGGGACCATTTTTGAAGCTTATACGCCCTCTGCGCGCCGAGCGCTACTCCACCAGGACATCCTGGACACCGAGGACGAGTGGGACGCAGGCATAACGAGTGCACAACACCCAGGCCGCCGCGGCGCAAAAGCGATGCGAGAATCGCACCTGCCTGCGATTATCGGGACCGCTTCACCGAACCTCCACATCGTGGCACGCGAGTGAAGCAACCGGGACAAGGCGACCGGAGCCCTATCCTTGACCCGGCACGGACCGCAGTCCCACCCCCACCAAGGGGCTCCAGGCCAACACGGTCACCTTCCGGCCCCCGTAGCTCAGTGGATAGAGCAGGCGCCTTCTAAGCGCTTGGCCGCAGGTTCGAGTCCTGCCGGGGGCGCTCGCGCCGGGCCGGTCCGGCCCCTCCTCCGGGAGGGCCGGAGGCCCGGGGCAGAGGGCCGGGGCCTCGCCGGCCCCGCCACTGGGCCGCCGCCGGCCGCCCACCGGGCCGTCCACGGGCCGCCACCGGGCCGTCTTCCGGCCGCCGGTACAGTACGCGGATGGCGAACCTACGCGAGCAGATCCTCGGCGAACTCGGCGCCCGGCCGACCATCGTGCCCAAGGTCGAGATCCGGCGACGGGTCGACTTCCTCAAGGACTACCTGAGGTCCACCCCCGCCAAGGGCTACGTGCTCGGCATCAGCGGCGGCCAGGACAGCAGCCTGGCGGGCAGGCTCTGCCAGATCGCCGCCGAAGAGCTGCGCGCCGAGGGGCACGAGGCCACCTTCGTCGCGGTCCGGCTGCCCTACGGCGTACAGGCCGACGAGCACGACGCCCAGATCGCGCTGGAGTTCATCGGCCCCGACCGGTCGGTCGCGGTGAACGTGAAGCCGAGCGCGGACGCGGTCTCCGCCGAGACGGCGGCCGGCCTGCGGGAGCTGCTGGGCGACGGCGAGGGCGATGGCACCGGGAGCGGGAGCGGGAGCGGGCTGCGCGACTTCGTGCGCGGCAACGTCAAGGCCCGCGAGCGGATGGTGATCCAGTACGCGATCGCCGGACAGCTGGGCCTGATCGTCGTGGGCACCGACCACGCGGCCGAGGCGCTGACCGGCTTCTTCACCAAGTACGGCGACGGCGGTGTCGACGTCACCCCGCTGACCGGGCTGAGCAAGCGCCAAGGCGCCGCGCTGCTCCAGGAATTGGGCGCACCCCCCAGCGTCTGGGAGAAGGTGCCGACCGCCGACCTGGAAGACGACCGGCCGGCGCTGCCCGACGAGGTGGCGCTGGGCCTGACGTACGCCGAGATCGACGACTACCTGGAGGGCTGCGACGTCACGCCCGAGGTGGCGGCGAAGGTGGAGTCGGTCTACCTCGCGACCCGGCACAAGCGGACCGTCCCGGTCACCCCGCTGGACGGCTGGTGGCGCGGCTGAGACCGGATCACCGGGCGGCGGCGGGGCGGGTAAGTGGAACCGTCCCGCCCGACGGGGGTGCGGGCGGGACGGGGATCGGGGTGGGTCAGGCCGCCGGGGCGTCCTGCGGTGAGACGCCGAAGGCCTTGACCGCCTGGTAGTAGGTCCAGGCCGTGCTGTCGCAGGAGCCCTTCTTGACGCCCGAGTACTGCGAGCACACCCGCTTGAGGTCCGCGTACAGGGCGTCGTCCAGGCGGGACTTGTTGGCGGGGAAGGCGCCCGCCGCCTTGTAGTTGCGGTAGCCGAAGTCGTGGCGGGCACAGGCCGTCTGGAACGGGAAGCCGAAGGGGTTGTCCGGCGAGGACGAGCAGTAGTCGGTGGACCAGTCGAAACCGTACGAGGACCAGCCGGACTGGTTCCCGCGCGCCGCGACCCAGGAGTTGTAGCTGGCGGCGCTGGTCTGCGTCCAGCCGCTGAGCACCTGCGGCTTGTCCGCGGGGGCCGCCGACGCGGGGGTGGCGACGGCGAGCAGACCCGCGGCCGCTCCGGCGGCGAGCAGGGGAGCGAGACGAAGACGCATGGCATTCCTCCGGGTGGGGACGGGGGCGGGACCGGCGAGCAGGGTGGCGGAGCCGGTGTGGGGCCGGTGTGGAGCCGTACGGAGCGGTGTGCAGCGGTGTCCTGATCGTTGCGCCGCCCGGCCAACTGGCCGTTGCGGCAGGTGGGTTCACCTTCCGATCGGGTCCTATCCCCGGCCCCCACGGCTCCTATACACGGATCTCCGGACGCGGGCCGGGGGGACCCTGGTTCTATGCCGGCCCGTCCGCACCGCTCTCAGGTATGACGGCGCATCCGACTTCAGACAGAGGCACGGTTCGTACTGCGGAGGGACGCGCCAACGGCCCCGATCGCGAACACTTGTGGGTATGAACCGCCGTCCGCTCGTCATCGCCGCCGCCACCGTGGGAGCCCTTGCCACCGCGGCGCTCGCCCTGCCGAACCTTCCTCCCAACCCGGTCACGGACACCCTCAACGACCGGTTCCTCAAGGAGAAGGGCAGGCACTTCGCCACCGCCGCGGACGCTCCCACGCGCGGTGACATGGCGTTCGTACTGCCGGGCTGGATACCGAAGGACGCCACCGACGTCCGGGTGCGGGTGCGCACCACCGGCGAGGCCCGGCTGATCCGGTTCACCCTGGGCAAGACCCCGCTCGACGGCCCGCAGTGCGCCGTCAGCGCGCCGAAGAAGGCCGGCGGGCCGCATCTGACGGCCCGTTGGTGGCCGGGCGACCTCCGGTCCGGGGAGCGGCCCGAATGCCGGGGGCCCTACCAGTACCAGGTCGCGGTGCGCGGCAAGAAGGTCTACGCGTGGACCGACGGCACGCCCTCGCCGGGGGCGCGAATACAGGTGGGCAAGCCCGGCCTCGCTCCGGCCTCCGCCGTCCCGGTGCGACACCCCTGACCCGCCGGCGGTTCGGTGGATCGGTCCGGGCGCGGACGGAGACGGGGGCGCGGGCGCGCGTAGGTACGGGTACGGGTACGGGTACGGGTACGGGGGCGCGGACGGGTCAGGCGGCGGTGCGGGCGAGGGCCGCGGCGGTGGCGCGGGCGAAGGCGTCCGGGTTGTCGAGCATGATGTTGTGCCCGCAGTCCGCGATGGCCACGACCTCGACTCCGGCTGCCTCCAGGGCCTCCGCCCCGGGGAGGGCGCCGTCGCTCGCGGGGTACAGGAAGCTGCGCGGGATCTTCAGATCCAGCAGGAGTTCCCTCATGGTGGGCGTGGTGCCGGCGGCGAGGTGAACGGCAGTGCGGTGCAGGGCGGTGCGGCCGGCCAGCCGCATGGTCGACCACCAGTGCGCGCCGACCCGGTCGCGGACCTCGGCCCAGCCGCCCGCCAGGAACTCCTCCTCCGTGTAGGAGGCGATGCCACTGCTGCCCGGGGCGCGGGGGACGACCGGGACCGGGTCGAGGTTGGCGTCGACCAGGACGAGCCGGGAGACGAGCTCGGGGTGCCGGGCGGCCAGCACGATGGCCACGGCCCCGCCCATGCTGTGGGCGATCACCTCGGCCCCCTGCGCGCCGGCCCCGGTGAGCGCCGGCGCGAGCGCGTCGGCGTGCGCCTCCAGGGTGTACGCGAACGCCTCGGGGCGGTCGCTGTGCCCGTGGCCCAGCAGGTCCACCAGCAGCGAGCGCCGCCCGGCGAGCAGCGGGTGCGCGGCGGAGGCGGCGAAATAGGCGGGCGAGGTGGAGCCGAGTCCGTGGAGGTAGACGCGGGCCGGGCCCTCCCCGGGGAGCTCGACCCATCGGATCCGGTCGCCTTCCGGCGTCACTTCGGCACTGTGCACGACGCGTTCCCCCCGCTCTCGTGAAAGATCGTTCCGGGCCGAGCGTAACCGGCTCCGGGAGGGCCTCGTCTACTCTCATCGGGTGAGCGAGTACGTGAACCAACTCGACGGGGCCACACCCTCGGCCGGTGTGCTCCCGGTCGGCACCGGAGTGGCCGTGTGGTCGCTGGACACCACGCGCGAGGTGATCGGCGGCCACGAGACGGCCGGGGCGGTCCCGCTGCTGGACGCGGCGGAGCAGGACCGGCTCTCGCGTCTGCTGCGCGCGGGGGACCGGCGCAGCTATCTGGCCTCCCACCTGGGTCTGCGGGTGCTGCTGGGCGCATATCTGGGCCTGGCGCCGGAGAAGGTGTCGCTGGTGCGCGAGGACTGCCCCTGCTGCGGCGGGCCGCACGGCCGCCCCGCCGTGGCCGGGGGCGCGGTGCACTTCTCGCTCTCGCACAGCGACGACATGGCGTACTTCGCCTTCGCGGGGGTTCCGGTCGGCGTGGACATCGAGGGGCTGCCGAGCGCGAGCGCGGTGGACGACGTCCTCGCCACCCTGCATCCGGCGGAGACGGCCGAGCTCACCGGCCTGCCCGCGGCGGAGCGGCCGGCGGCGCTCGCCCGGGTGTGGTCCCGTAAGGAGGCCTACCTCAAGGCCACCGGTACCGGGCTCGCGCTGGGCCTGGCCGAGCCGTACGTGGGCTCGGCGTCCACCCCGGCGCCGGTGCCCGGCTGGACCCTGCGCGACCTCTCGGCGCCCGACACCTACGCCGCCGCCCTCGCCCTGCGCACCGTCTGACCCCCAGCCACCGGGCCCGCCCGGGCCCGGCCGCGGGCCGCCCGGACAGCACGGCTCCGGATGCCCCGTCGGTGCCGACGGTGAGCGCCCGGGGATCCGGGGCCAGGAACCGCACCTCCCCCACGCCTGTGAATCCCGCCGCGGCGGCGGACATCGCGTACGGCTCGTGCCTGCCCCACAGGGTGGTGGCACCGAGGCCCCACTCCGTCCGGGCGGCCCCGAGGGCATTCATCTCGGCGTGGGCCGGCGGTGCGGGCCGGCGGCGTGCCCCGCAACGGCCCCACGCCCGGACCGGCTTCGTACGCCCCGTCGCAGTCTCGGCGAGCACCGCTCCCGCCGGATCCATGAGCACCGGCCCGTCGGCCGGACCCCGGCGGCCGGCGCCTCGTGGGCCAGGGCCGGCGCCCGTCGCACCGCCTCCGGCGCGGACCGCCACGCCGGCCCGGACTCCCCGCCCCCACGCACCGTCATGTCCGCATGATCGGGCCCCGGACCCCCTAGGGTCACCGCCATGGACATCCGACGTGCCGACACCCCCACCGAACTCCAGTCCGCCGAAGGGCTCTTCGACGGCCCCGCCCGCGAGGAGTGGTCGCGCCGCTTCCTCGACTCGCCGGGACACCTGATGCTCATCGCCTACGTCGACGGCGTACCCGCCGGCATGGTCTCCGGCATCGAGATGACCCACCCCGACAAGGGCACCGAGATGTGCCTCTACGAGCTGTCCGTGGACGAGGGCTACCGGCGGCGCGGGATCGGCCGCGCCCTGACCCTGGCGCTCGCCGAGGAGGCCAAGGCGCGCGGCTGCTACGGCATGTGGGCGGGCGTCGACATCGACGACGAGCCCGCGCTGGCCACGTACGGCTCCGCGGGCGGCGAGGACGAGGGGTTCTTCACGATGCGCGGCTGGGACCTCGGTCCGGGGGCGACCGCGAGCCCGTGACCCCCGGGCGGGGGCGGCGGGGGCCGGTCCGGATCCCGCGACGCGCCCCCTGCGGCGGCGTGTCGCGGGGCCACTCGGAGCACCCTCCGCGCGCGGAGGCCGGGCGCGGCCGAGCATCGGGCGCATGACCGCCATGACCGCGCTCCTCCCGGCCGCCGCCCTCCTCGCGGCGTCCACCGTCCTGCCGCCGCACAGCGCCCACGCCGCCGACGCGCCCACCGCCCCCTACGTCGTCGTCCTCAAGGACACCACCGCCCGCGCTCCGGCCCGTGCGCTCGCCGCCGAGGCGGCGCAGGCGGGCGACCGGGTCGGCGCGGTCTACGACGCCGCCCTCAGCGGCTTCGCCGTGCGCACCACCGCGGCCCGCGCCGCCGAGCTGTCCGCCGACCCCCGGGTGGCCTCCGTGGAGCCGGATACGGTCTACCGGCTCTCCGACCCGCCGGACCCCGCACCCGCCGCCGTGCCCACACCGGTCGCGCCCCCCGCCCCCGTCACCGCCCCGGCCCCGGCCGCCGCGCCCACGCCCACCCCGGCCACCGCGCCCGCCCCCGCCCCGGCGCCCGTCCCCAGCGCAGCCCCCGCGCCCGTCCCCGTCCCCGCGGCCGTGGTCCAGGCGGGCGCGCCCTGGCCGTTGGACCGCATCGACCAACGGGAGCTGCCGCTCGACGGCGGGTACACGTACGCCACCCGGGCGCAGGGCGTCACCGTCTACGTCGTCGACACCGGGATCAACACCCTCCACCAGGAGTTCGGCGGCCGGGCCCGGGCCGGCTACAACGCGGTGTGGACGGAGGGCGCCGCCGACTGCAACGGCCACGGCACGCACGTCGCGGCGACCGTGGGCGGGGCGACGTACGGGGTCGCGAAGGGGGTCTCCCTCGTCGGCGTGAAGGTGGCCGACTGCCGCGGCGACGGGCGCCTGTCGGCGATCCTGCGCGGCCTGGACTGGATGGTGAAGGACGCCGTCAAGACCGCGGCGAAGGGCGGACCGGTCGTCGCCAACATGAGCATGGGCGGCACCCGCAGCCGCGCCATGGACGCGGCGGTGACCCGCGCGGTCGCCTCCGGGATCACCTTCACCGTGGCCGCCGGGAACGCCGGGAAGGACGCCTGCGGCGGCTCCCCCTCCGGCGTCCCCGCCGCCCTGACCGTCGGCGCGACGGACGCCGCCGACCGCCGCCCCGCCTTCTCCAACCACGGCCGCTGCGTGGACATCTCCGCGCCGGGCGTGTCCGTCATCTCGGCCTGGAAGGGTTCCGCGACCGCCGTCGCCCGCGCCACCGGCACCTCGATGGCGGCCCCGCACGTGGCGGGCGTGGCCGCGCTGATCCTGGCGGGCGGCACGGCACGGACCCCGGAGCAGGTGCGCCAGGCCCTCGTGCGAGGCGCCGTCTCGGACCGGATCACGGGCCTGCCCGCGGGCACCCCGAACCTCCTGCTGCACGTCCCGACGGACCGCTGAACCCCCCTGCGCCCCACCCGCCACCGGCCCCGGCCGGTCACCGACCGGTCGGTATCCGATGTCCCGTCCGACCAGGCCTGATGGGACATCAATGTCTGTGTGCTTCGGGCGAAAACAATCCATTGACTTCTCATGACCGCGACGCGTCAATGACGGCCATCCGCACCGGCTCAACCTCCTCCCCACAGCGGGTGGGGGGAGGGGTTCGTCTGACGAAGGAGTCGCGACCCAGTGAGTACAACGTTCCGACGAAGAGTTCTGGCCGGGGCGGGCGCCCTTTCCCTGGCCCTGACGGGCGGTGTGGTGGCCCTGACGGGGACGGCGCAGGCCGCGACCAAGACCACTCCGGTCTTCATGAAGTGCGTCGCCCCCGCGCCCCAGCCGGGCGCCAACGGCAACCAGGACTACACGGTCACGCTGCCGGACACGGCCAAGGCCGGGCAGAGCGTGCCGATCACCATCGACCCCGGTGAGACCCCGGTGGTCCCGATGTTCACCATCGACACGGTCAACACGATCAAGGCGAAGCTGCTCGTCGGCGGGGTCGCCCAAACGGTCACCAGCGCGGCCGTCCCCAGCCACCAGGAAGCCGGCAAGAAGGCCGACCCGCCCGCCTTCAGCGGGAACATCACCATCCCGGACGGCACCGAGGGCACCACGCTCCAGATCACCCTCGACCAGGTGATCACGGACGCGGACCTCGGCGGCACGGTCTACACGACGACCTGTACGCCGGAGCCGCGCCCCAGCGCCTCCGTCGGTTCGGTCGCCGTCGAGGCCCTGCCCAAGGACCCGGTCACCACCAAGCTGACGCCCAACAGCGGCAAGGCCGGCACCGCCGTCACCGCCACCGGCGCCAACTTCCCGGCCGGCCCGGTCACCTGCTCCGCCCTCCTCGCGGGCGCGGCCACCGGGGACACCGGTACCGGCACGGCGGACGCCTCGGGCGCGGCCACCTGTGCCATCACCGTCACCAAGAAGGCCGACGCGATCAGGATCGACGGTTCGGTGGCCCCGGCCAAGCCGTTCGTGTTCGTCGAGGAACAGGCGGGCGTACAGAACCCGGTCGACGTCGAGGTGCTGCCCGGTCCGCTGGCCCTCGGCCCGAAGGACGGCCAGCCGGCCGTCAGCTTCGGCGCGGTGACCATCAACGGCAAGGCCCAGTCGGTGTTCGGCGCGTTCAACGCCGCGACCGTCCAGGACTTCCGCGGCGGCAGCCTCGGCTGGGACGTGACGGCGACCCGTACGCCGTTCCTGAACCAGACGACCGGCCACTCGATGGCGAAGGCGCAGATCGGCATCCAGCCGTCCTGCACCGTCACCAACCCGGACAGCCCGAGCACCTGCACCGCCGGTGCGCCGGGCGCGATCACGGACTCCCCGATGAAGGTCGCCTCCCAGGCGGCCGGCGGTGACGAGCTGACCGGCGGCGAGTTCGCCGTGGGCGGCGCGGCGATGCTCCAGCTGCCGCCGTTCATGTTCGCCGACACCTACCAGTCGGTCGTGACCTTCTCGATCGCCTGACCGGGCCCGGACCGGCCCGGGGTGGTGCGGCGCCGAGGCGTCGCACCACCCCTTTCGTTCTCGCTCCGCGCCGCGACTGGAGAGACCCGCCCATGCGCCTGCGTACCCTCCCGACCCTCCGGACTCTCCGGACCCTCCCGCACCTCCCGTCCCTCCCGCGCGCCCTGCTCGCCGGCCTGTGCGGGCTGCTGCTGCTCCCCGCCCTGACCGCCACCACCGCCACGGCCGCGGACAACGGCACCTGGGGGGTCTTCCCGACGCCCGCGGCCGGGGCCGCGATGACCGACCGCGCGTACTTCTTCCACCAGGGCGAGGCCGGGGGCACCGTCAGCGACAGCGCGACGATCCTGAACTCCTCCGACCAGGCGCTGACCTTCCAGGTCTTCGCGACCGACGCCGTCAACACCCCGTCGGGGGGCGCGTTCGCGCTGCTGCCCGTCGAGACGAAGCCCAAGGACGTCGGCACCTGGATCGCGCTCGGCCCGGCGGCGGCGAACACGGTGACGGTGCCGCCCAAGGGCCGCGCCGACATCCCGTTCACGGTGAAGGTGCCCGCGGACGCCACTCCGGGCGACCACGTCGGCGGGATCGTGGCGCTGAACACCGCCGTCGAGGGGGTGCGCAAGGACGGCAAGGTACAGGTGGGGGTGCGGCGTTCGGTCGGCGCCCGGCTGTACTTCCGGGTGCCGGGGCCGCTGACGCCGGGGCTGAGCGTGGAGGACGTCCGGGTCAGCCGGGGCGCGCCGCTGCTGCCCTGGACGAAGCCCGCCCGCGCGACGGTCTCGTACGCGCTGGTCAACCGGGGCAACGTGGTGGTCGAGCCGAAGGTGTCGGTGTCCGCGCGGGGGCTGTTCGGACGGCGGGTGCTGGACCGGCCGGGCCGGGAGGAGAAGCTGGTGCTGCTGCCGGGGCAGCGGGTCGAGCTGACCGAACCGTGGGCCGACTCACCGCAGCTGGACCGGGTGAGCGTCACCGTCGCGGCGAGCGCGGCCGCCTACCCCGGCCTCTCCCCTTCTTCGGGTACGGATTTCCTCGCCGTGCCGTGGCCGGCCGCCGGGGCCCTCCTGGTGCTGGCGGGGGCCGCCGTCGCCGCCCGGCTGCTGCGCCGGCGCCGCTCCGCCCCCCGCCGGACACAGCCCGCCCCGGACCTGGCGCCCACCCCCTGACCCAGAGCCCCCGCCCCGCCCGGCGAACCCCCGGACAGCAGGAACCCCCGGCCGGTGAGGGTTGGCCGGGGGGCTGCCGTACGGGGGCGCCTCGTCGGGGCACGGCGCCCGGGGCGCGGGGCGTCAGTGGTTGCGCGGGAACCGGAGGTGACTGGATTACCGCATCACAGGATGCGGGGCCTGCGGGGCCGACAGAGAGTGTCGATATGGCCCCGCGCGCAACTCGCTGCACGCATCAGCGACGACAAGAACGACAGCAACAGGATCGAGGCCCAGCTAGAGGACCAGCGGGCCTGGGCTCTCGCTGGTGGCCACACCGTAGCGGGTGAGGTCGAGGACCGGACCGTCTCCGGTTCCGTGAACATGTACGACCGGCCGAAGCTCGGCAAGTGTGACTAAGTCCCGCGCATACCTTTGACGCCATGCCCGCTGGGCTGGCGGAACGCCTCCGTACGGATACAAGAAGGTCAAGAACGTCCCCCGGGCCGAAAACAGCCAGTGTGAAACCTGCGGTATTTGGCTGGAGGCAAACCCCGCTATGTGCGCGACGCCCATGGCAGGGCCATGCTGCGGGGCCGTGACTACGTGGTGGAGCTGGACGAGTCGGGACGCTTCGAGTTCCGGCGTGTAGCCAATGACGACCCGAACTGGTCAGCGATCCGCCTGGGCTGTCCTGACCCGCGCCGCGGCGCAGCAGGTAGGACGGGACCAACGGCCCTGCCGGCCACAGGGCCAAGGTCCCGCTGCGGGCTACTTGCCGAGCGGACAGGGCAGGCCGGGTTCGACTCTGTTCGGGGAGCACGTCACCAGGGCGACGGAGTGAAAAACGGTCCCTTTGATGTAGTGGCCTAGGGACACATCCCCACCCCACGTCAGCCGCTCTACGGCGGACTTCACCAGGACCACCAGTCGGGTTGCATCGGCGTCTTGAGCCGAGGCGAACCGGGCTGCGAACTCCGCCAGTTGGAGACCAAGCCACTTCCCCGCCTCCTTTGGCTCCGCCCACGTCCCGCGTACCACGGAGGGCGGCTTCAGCAGCCAGTGCGCCGTCTGGATCGGCGGCATGCCGGAGCTAGGGAACTCGGCGACAGCCTGTCGGTATCGACCGATGACCTCTTGCGGGCTGCCAGCAGTCGGAGGCTCGCCTGGAGGGCGCCGGGCACCCTCCCTGTCGAAGTCCTGCTTCTCCCCCAGCCATGCGTAGCCGTGGTGGTGCACTGCTGCTCCGTTCCTGGGAATGATGACGGCCCCACCCGTCGGCGTGAGGGCAGGGCCGTCTGTTCAGGTGGTGCGGTAGATCAGGCGGAGAGGTCGAACCGCGCGGGGTTGATGCCCGCCGCGTCCAGTTCCGCCGTCGTGAAGCGCAGCGGCTGTACGTCCGACCGCTTGCTGTCACCCAGGGCCCACGCGTCAGGGCCGATCTTGGCGAGGGTCACGCACGCCTCGCCGTCCGGGTGGGTGTTGCCTCCGCAGGCCTTCGAGAAGGAGGCGGTGTCGATGTTGAGCGCGTACAGATCGGTCATGGGTGCCCTTCCTGATCTGCTTGACGGCCCCGTGAGGCCGTCCCCCGCCCTCAGTGGGCGGAAGTCTTCGTGCCCCTCAGGACTTCGGCTATCTGCTCCACCACGTCAGCCGGAAGCATCCCCAGGTGGACGTACGGAAGGCCGTTGAAAGTCACCGTGGGACGCATTCCCGTCCACGTGGCCTCAGGGATGCCGAGAGCGGC
Source organism: Streptomyces sp. NPDC002032 (assembly GCF_042890765.1). Classification (NCBI taxonomy): domain Bacteria; kingdom Bacillati; phylum Actinomycetota; class Actinomycetes; order Kitasatosporales; family Streptomycetaceae; genus Streptomyces; species Streptomyces sp. NPDC002032. Next base: position 297,831 of record NZ_JBIASM010000003.1, read on the forward strand.
CAGGGCCGCACGGAAGGATTCGAGCGCGTCGGTCGCTCGCGTGTGGCCGTCCCGCCAGGTCTGCATGTCCACTCAGACCCCCACGGTCTGCCTGTAGCTGACGGCGGGCGCACCGGACGTGCGGTCAACGGCCGCCCGCCGGACGGGTTCGAGCGGCTGGACCTTGCGCTTGCAGGCCGAGCACTCGCGGCCGGGCGCAAAGGTCAGGTACTCCCACACGTTCCGGTCGAGCTGCGGGGTCTCCGCCGTTTTCACCTTTGCCATGTCGGGCCCCTCCCGATTGCCGTTCGGTACTCGACAATGTTCGGGCCCAACAGGCTCCCACTGAAGCTTTATTAGCGTCATCGGGTAAAGACGCTGGACCATTCGTTCAGGCGTTCCCTCGCTTGCTCTCCGAACAAGGCGTGCTGCTGGAATGTCGCAAACTCGGCAAGGTACGCGGAAACGTCTCGGTGATCTCGAAATACCATCACACCGGTAGACGTTTCCACCGTGGCGATGCGGTCGTCGTAGACGGTGAAGACGTTCAACGGTCCGGGCATCACGCCAGGGCCGATTGGGATTACCCCGATCCGAACATTGGAGAGGCGTGTCAGTGAAGCCAGTCGATCCATCTGCATGGCCAGAGCGGCCGGAGGGATGAGGGGCCATCTCACAGCCTGCTCAGTCAGGATGAACGTGAACTGCTTGGATCCGTCATAAAGGACGGCCTGCCGCTCAAGCTTCTTGGCTACTGTCTTGCTCTGATCTCCAGGCACGTCCGCGATGCTGGCCCGCACATACTCCGGCGTGGCCAGGAGCCCTGTGATCATCGTCGGCAGGAAGTAGCGGAACTCTGTGGACGACTTCTCGAAGCCGGCCAGCTCATTCTGTCGCTTATCCAGTCCCCTACGACGGGAAGACCAGGCGTCTTTCCATTCGATGTTAGCCATCCGAGCTAGCGACATCACCTCGGTTACGAGGGACGTCGGCGCATCAAGGGCCCGGAGGATTAGTTCCACCTCCACCAGAGCTGGGGTCAGCTTCCCGCTCTCGATGTTGCTGACTTTCGTCTGAGACATGTTGCAGCGCTGAGCGAGCCGGGTCTGAGTCCACCCGGCCCGTTTCCGCAGCGTCTTTAGCGTTTGTGCTAGGTCAGCCCTGGACTCCCCTAGCTGCTGGGGGTCAAACGTCAATGCCCTTCACGTACTCCTCAAAGGGCACCGACTCGACGATGGCGATGCGCTGGTACTCGATGAACGGAGCCAGGTCGCCTTCAAAGACCTCGCGGCTGATCTGCCGCCCGTCCGGGTGGTAGTTCATCAGTACCACTTCGGAGCGGTCGAACATCCAGAAATCTTGAACGCCCTCAAGCGGGTTCGTCCGGTCGGTCACATCGAGGATGCGGATCTGCTCACCGGCCAAGGCGTGAGGCGCGTAGTACTGGGAGAACTCGAATCGCAGGTAGTCAGAGAGCGGCTGGGTCAGGATGTGTACGCGGCCCTGGGGGCGGCCCTCGGCGGCCTGCTGCCGAAGTCGATCGGTGTACTCGTTCGAGACCGCGTGAGGGTCGATGCGGGCTCCGGCTTTGAACGCCCGGAACTCTTCCTCCTCCTGCGGCATGAGGTACTGCGGCAGGGTCTCCAGGCGCCACGCTTCGACCGTGAAGCGCTCGAACCTGGATCGCCAGGCGTCACCATCCAAGAGCACGGAATGCCTCCCTCAGCACAGCCTCGGGGATCTCGACGAGCCCCTCCCCCGCCGGGGGCTGGAAGGCCGTGGACACGTCTCCCTGCACGATGATCGAGCCGCTCGGAGAGACGTACACGTTGGGGCAGTCGTCCTTACCGCAGGTGCCGTTCCCGTTGCCGGTGAGCCTGGTCAGTTCCTCACGAGCCATGGCGAAACCCCCTTGTAGGGCAGCCCGGTTGGGCTGGTGACCATGACCGTACGAGGGGCTGCGGCCCGGCGTCCATGCGGTCTCGCCAATATTCGCGTAGTCGCATAAAGACGGGGCCGGAACAGCAGGAACCCCCGGCCGGTGAGGGTGGCCGGGGGGCTGCCGTACTGGGGCGCGGGCGCGGGGCGCCGGGCGTCAGTGGTTGCGGGGGAAGCCCAGGTCCACGCCCGCCGGGGCGTCGGCCGGGTCCGGCCAGCGGGTGGTGACGACCTTGCCGCGGGTGTAGAAGTGGATGCCGTCGTTGCCGTAGATGTGGTGGTCGCCGAAGAGGGAGTCCTTCCACCCGCCGAAGGAGTGGTAGCCCACCGGCACCGGGATCGGCACGTTGACGCCGACCATGCCCGCCTGGATCTCCAGCTGGAAGCGGCGGGCCGCGCCGCCGTCGCGGGTGAAGATCGCGGTGCCGTTGCCGAACGGCGAGGCGTTGATGAGGGCCACGCCCTCCTCGTAGGTCTCGGCGCGCAGCACGCACAGCACGGGGCCGAAGATCTCGTCGCGGTAGGCGTCGGAGTCGGTCTTGACGTGGTCGAGCAGGGACAGGCCGATCCAGTGGCCGTTCTCCTTGCCCTCCACCGTGTAGCCGGTGCCGTCCAGGACCACGTCCGCGCCCTGGGCGGCGGCGCCCTTGACGTAGGAGGCGACCTTGTCGCGGTGGGCGGCGGTGATCAGCGGGCCCATCTCGGAGGCCGGGTCGTTGCCGGGGCCGATCTTGATCTTCTCGGCGCGCTCGCGGATCTTCTCGACGAGCTCGTCCGCGATGGCGCCGACGGCGACGACCGCGGAGATCGCCATGCAGCGCTCGCCGGCGGAGCCGTAGGCGGCGGAGACGGCCGCGTCGGCGGCGGCGTCCAGGTCGGCGTCCGGGAGCACCAGCATGTGGTTCTTGGCGCCGCCCAGCGCCTGGACGCGCTTGCCGTTGGCGGAGGCGGTGGTGTGGATGTGGCGGGCGATCGGGGTGGAGCCGACGAAGGAGACGGCCGCGATGCCGGGGTGCGCGAGCAGGGCGTCGACGGCGACCTTGTCGCCGTGCAGGACGTTCAGGACGCCCGCCGGCAGGCCCGCCTCGGTCGCCAGCTCGGCGAGCTTGTTGGCGGCGGAGGGGTCCTTCTCGCTCGGCTTGAGGATGAAGGTGTTGCCGCAGGCGACGGCCAGCGGGAACATCCACATCGGCACCATCGCCGGGAAGTTGAAGGGGGTGATGCCCGCGACCACGCCCAGCGGCTGGCGGATGGAGGCCACGTCCACGCGGCTGGAGACCGAGGTGGACAGCTCGCCCTTGAGCTGGGTGGTGATCCCGCAGGCCAGCTCGACGATCTCCAGGCCGCGCGCGACCTCGCCCAGCGCGTCGGAGTGCACCTTGCCGTGCTCGGCGGTGATCAGCTCGGCGATGGCGTCGCGGTTGGCGTCCAGCAGGGCCCGGTAGGCGAAGAGCACCTTGGTGCGGGCGGCCAGGGAGGACTGGCCCCAGGAGAGGAAGGCCTCCTGGGCGACGCGTACGGCGGCGTCGACCTCATCGGCCGAGGCGAGGGCGACCTGCGTGGTGACCTCGCCCGTCGCCGGGTCGGTGACCGGGCCGTAGTTGCCCGACGCGCCCTCGACGGTCTTGCCACCGATCCAGTGGTTGACGGTCTTCATGCTTGCTCCTTCACAGATGGCGACGTCGCTGCGCGGCTTGCCGGTCGTACTCGTCACGGGCTCCGGCCGCCGACGCACGGGTCGCGGTCTCGGCCACGGGAACATCCCACCACGCCTGTGCCGGGGGTGGGCCCGACACAGTGTCGGGTGTTCGGGTCTGTGCGTAGACACATGTGGGCCGGTCCGCCGACCGTGCCTCGGCGAGGGCTTTGCGCAGGTCACCGAGGGTGTGGGTGCGGATGGTGGCCATGCCCAGCGAGGCCGCGTTGGCGGCGAGGTCCAGCGGGAGGGGGGCCCCGTCGTAGGCGCCGTCCGGCCCCCGGAAGCGGTACGCGGTGCCGAAGCCCTCGCCTCCCACCGCCCCCGACAGGCCGCCGATGGACGCGTACCCCTGGTTGTCGAGGATCACCAGCCGGACGGGGATCCGCTCCTGGACGGCGGTGACGATCTCGGTGGGGTTCATCAGGTACGTCCCGTCGCCGACGAGCGCCCACACGGGGCGGCCCGGCGCGGCCAGGGCGGTGCCGATCGCGGCGGGGATCTCGTAGCCCATGCAGGAGTAGCCGTACTCGACGTGGTACTGGTCGGCCGAGCGGGCCCGCCACAGTTTGTGGAGGTCTCCGGGCAGCGAGCCGGCGGCGTTGACGAGGATGTCGGTGCCGTCCACGAGGGCGTCGAGCAGGCCGAGGACCTGGGCCTGGGTGGGCGGCCGGTCCTCGTCGCGGGCGGGCACGGCGTACGCGGCGTCGACGCGCGCCTCCCAGTCGGCCTTCGCGGCGGTGTACGCGGCGACGTACCCGTCGGCGGCCCGGTGCCCCGGGAGCGCCGCGAGGAGCTCCGCGAGCCCCTCGCGGGCGTCCGCCACCAGCGGCAGGGCCGCGAGCTTGTGCGCGTCGTAGGGGTCGAGGTTGAGGCCGACGAACCGGACGCCGGGGTCCTGGAACAGCGTCCCGGAGGCGGTGGTGAAGTCGGTGAGCCGGGTCCCGGCGGCGATGACCAGGTCGGCCCGTCGGGCCAGCCCGTCGGCGGTGGCCGTCCCGGTGTGCCCCACGCTGCCCACGTCGGCGGGGTGGTCGTACGGGAGGACCCCCTTGCCCGCCTGCGTGGTGGCGACCGGGATCCCGGTGGCCTCCGCGAAGGCGGCGAGGGCCTGCTGGGCGGCAGAGTGCCGGATCCCGCCGCCGGCGACGATCAGGGGGCGGGCAGCGCCCCGTACGGCGTCGGCGGCCCGGGCCAGCTCGGTGCGGTCCGGGCGCGGGCGGCGCACGCCCCAGAGGCGCTCGGCGAAGAACTCCTCGGGCCAGTCGTGGGCCTGCGCCTGTACGTCCTGCGGCAGTGCGAGGGTGACGGCCCCCGTCGCGACGGGGTCGGTGAGCACCCGCATCGCCTGGAGGGCGGCCGGGACGAGGGCCTCGGGACGGGTGATCCGGTCGAAGTGGCGGGAGACGGGACGCAGCGCGTCGTTGACGGAGACGTCGCCCGCGTACGGGACTTCGAGCTGCTGGAGCACCGGATCGGCGGGCCGCGTCGCGAAGGTGTCGCCCGGCAGCAGGAGCACCGGGATCCGGTTGACGGTGGCGAGCGCGGCCCCGGTGACGAGGTTGGTCGCGCCGGGGCCGATGGAGGTGGTCACGGCGTGCGCGGACAGGCGCCCGCTCTGCCGGGCGTACCCGACGGCGGCGTGCACCATCGCCTGCTCGTTGCGGCCCTGGAGGAAGGGCATGGCCCCGGGCCCGCTCTCCAGGAGGGCCTGCCCGATCCCGGCGACGTTGCCGTGGCCGAAGATGCCCCAGGTGGCGGCGATCAGCCGGTGGCGGTGCCCGTCGCGCTCGGTGTACTGGGCGCTGAGGAAGCGGATCAGGGCCTGGGCGGTGGTGAGCCTCACGCGCGGGCCTCCGTACGCCGAGGGAAGGGCAGCCGGGGGTCGACGGCCGCGTCCGCCCAGGTGTCCCGGATCCAGCCGTGGTCGGGGTGGTCGCGGATGAGCCACTCGCGTGCGGCGTCCGGGCCGGCCATCACGTTCAGGTAGTACATGTCGTGGCCGGGCGCGGCGATGGAGGGGCCGTGCCAGCCGTCGGGGATGAGGACGGTGTCGCCCGAGCGCACCTCGGTGAGCAGGTCGGTCTTCCCGGCCGGGGAGGGGCTGACGCGCTGGTAGCCGAGGCCGGGGACGTCGCCGTGCGGCGCGATCTCGTAGAAGTAGATCTCCTCCAGCCGGGATTCCTCGCCGGGGTGGTGCTCGTCGTGCTTGTGGGGCGGGTACGAGGACCAGTTACCGCCCGGGGTGAGCACCTCGACGGCGATCAGCCGGTCGCAGGGGAAGACCCCCGCCGCGGCGAAGTTGTTGACCTGCCGCGAGCAGGTGCCCGCGCCGCGCAGCTCGACGGGGACGGCCCCGGCGGGCCCGTAGCGGGCGGGCAGCCGGTTCCCGCACCGCGCCCCCGCGAGCGCGAAACGGCCGCCGCGCGCCGAGGTGACCTCGGCGCGCCCGTCCCGGGGCAGGTAGGCGAAGTCGGTCGGCCCGTCGAACACGCCGGGGCGCCCGCGCAGTTCGAAGGCCTCCGCCTCCGGGCAGCGGACCCGGCAGCCGCCCGACAGCGGGAGGACGATCCACTCCGCGTCCCCGCAGTCGTGGGCGTACGTCTCCCCCGGCGCGAGCTCCAGGACCCGCAGCCGGGTCAGTTCCATGCCCGTCTCAGAGACCACCGGCACGGTCCAGCACCTCCTCCACCTCGTCGGCGAACGGCATCGCGGTCGAACACGCCAGCCGGGAGGCCACGATCGCGCCGGCCGCATTCGCGTGGCGCAGCACCCGTTCCAGGTCCCAGCCGGCCAGCAGCCCGTGGCACAGGGCGCCGCCGAAGGCGTCTCCGGCGCCGAGCCCGTTGACCACCGTCACCGGCATCGGCGCCACTTCCACCGCGCGTCCGTCGCGGTGCACGGCCAGCACGCCCCGCGGTCCGCGTTTGACGACGGCCAGTTCCACCCCGGCGGCGAGCAGCGCCCGCGCGGCGGCGTACGGCTCGCTCTCGCCCGTGGCGACCGCGCACTCCTCGGTGTTGCCGACGGCGACCGTGGCGAGGGCGAGGGCCTTGTCGTACCAGGGCTGCGGGGGTCCGTCCCACAGCATCGGCCGCCAGTCCAGGTCGAAGACGGTCGTACCGGACTTCGAGCGGGCCTCCAGTGCGCCGAGGGTGGCGCTGCGGCTCGGCTCGGCGCTGAGCCCGGTGCCCGTCATCCAGAAGACCCGCGCGGCGCGCACCGCCTCCCGGTCCACCTCGTCGGGTTCGATCTCCAGGTCGGGGGCCTTGGGGAACCGGTAGAAGTAGAGCGGGAAGCGGTCCGGCGGGAAGATCTCGCAGAAGGTGACGGGCGTCGGGTAGCGGGACACCTCGCCCACCCACCGGTCGTCGACGCCGAATCCGCGCAGCTCGGCCCGTAGGTAGGCGCCGAAGGGGTCCGCCCCGGTACGGGTGATCACGGCGGTGCGGCGGCCCAGCCGGGCGGCGGCGACGGCCACGTTGGAGGGGGAGCCGCCGAGGAACCGGCCGAAGGTGTCGGCCTCGCCGAGCGGTACACCGGTCTTCAGCGGGTAGAGATCCACCCCGATCCGTCCCATCGTGATCAGGTCGAACACGGGCCCGTCGCCTTCTCTGGCCGGCGCACCTGACGCTTCTGTCACTCCCGTCGCTTCCGTCACTTCTTCCTCTCCTCGCTCCGGTCCCATCCTTCTTCCCCGTGGGCCCGGACCTCGCACCCTAAGGTGGCCGTCATGACCTCCTCCCCCTCCCCGTTGACCCGTATCCGCGTCGGTTCGGCTCCGGACTCCTGGGGTGTCTGGTTTCCGGAGGATCCCGGCCAGACCCCGTGGGAGCGCTTCCTCGACGAGGTCGCCGACGCCGGGTACGAGTGGATCGAACTCGGCCCCTACGGCTACCTGCCCACCGATCCGGCCCGGCTCGCCGACGAGACCGCCCGGCGCGGGCTGAAGGTGTCCGCCGGGACCGTCTTCACCGGACTCCATCACGGGCCCGCCGTCTGGGAGCAGACCTGGGAGCACGTGTCGCGGATCGCCGCGCTCACCCGCGACATGGGCGCGGAGCACCTGGTGGTCATCCCGTCCTTCTGGCGCGACGACAAGACCGGCGAGGTGCTGGAGGACCGGGAGCTGACCCCCGGGCAATGGCGTGAACTGGCCTCCCAGACCGAGCGGCTGGGCCGGGAGGTGCGGGAGCGGTACGGGCTGCGGATCGTGGTCCACCCGCACGCCGACACGCACGTCGACACCCCCGCGAACGTGGCGCGCCTGCTGGACGCCACCGATCCGGAGCTGGTCTCGCTGTGCCTGGACACCGGGCACTACGCGTACTGCGGCGGGGACAGCGTGAGCGCGATCGAGACCTTCGGCGAGCGGATCGGCTACCTCCACCTCAAGCAGGTGGACCCGCGGATCCTCGCCGAAGTGAGGGCCGGGCAGCTGCCCTTCGGACCGGCCGTGGCGCGCGGGGTGATGTGCGAGCCGCCGTCCGGGGTACCCGCGCTGGAGCCCGTACTGGCGGCGGCGCAGCGGCTCGGGGTGGACCTGTTCGCGATCGTGGAGCAGGACATGTACCCCTGCCCGCCCGACCGGCCGCTGCCCATCGCCCGGCGCACGCGGTCCTACCTGCGCTCCTGCGGCGCCCGTTGACCCCCTGGAGGAGACACACATGAGCGGCACCCTCGGCATCGCGGTGATCGGCACCGGGAGGATGGGCTCCGACCACGTCCGGCGCATCGGCACGACGGTGGGCGGGGCACGGGTGGTGGCCGTGGCCGACCCGGACGGGGACCGGGTCAAGGAGGTCACGGCGGGGCTGGACGGCGCGGGCGGGTACACGGATCCGGCCGCCGCCATAGCGGCTCCCGGGGTGGAGGCCGTACTGATCGCCTCCCCCGGACCGGCCCACGAGGAGGCGGTCCTGCTCGCCCTGGAGCGGGGGCTCGCGGTGCTGTGCGAGAAGCCGCTGACCCCGGATCCGGCGGGGGCCCTGCGGATCATGGAGGCGGAGCTGCGCCTGGGGCGGCGGCTGGTGCAGGTGGGGTTCATGCGGCGATTCGACCCCGAGTACGAACGGCTCAAGGAGCTGCTGGACGCGGGCGGGATCGGCCGGCCGCTCTTCCTGCACTGCCGCCACCGCAACGCGGCCTCGCCGTCGTTCTTCACCGCCGACATGCTGATCACCGACTCGGTGGTGCACGAGGTGGACGCGGCTCGCTGGCTGCTGGGCCAGGAGGTCACCGCCGTGACGGTGCTCGCTCCCACGCCCTCCTCGGCCGCGCCGGCGGGGCTGGGCGATCCGCGTCTGGTGCTGCTGGAGACCTCGGGCGGCGCGATCGTCGACGTGGAGATCTTCGTGAACTGCGGGTCCGGCTACCAGGTGCGCTGCGAGGCGGTCGGCGAGTCGGGCAGCGCCCGCATCGGGGACGGGCACGCGATGGTCGTCGAGTCGGGGGGCCGGTGGGGCGGGGAGATCGTCCAGGACTACACGACCCGGTTCGCCGACGCCTACGACCGCCAGCTCCGGCAGTGGGTGGCCGCGGCGGCGCGGGGGCGGGTGGCGGGACCCGACGTCTGGGACGGGTACGCGGCCGCCGCCGTCTCCGAGGCGGGGCTGGTGGCCGCCCACGGCGGGGCGCGGACCCCGGTGCGGCTGGTGGAGCGGCCGGAGCTGTACGCGCGCTGACCGCGCCGCCCGTGACGGGGGCCGTGCGACAGGGGCCGGTGTGGCCGGGCCGGTGTGACAGGGGGCGCGTGTGGCCCGGGCCGGTGTGACAGGGGGCGCGTGTGGCAGGGGGGTTCGTGTGGCCCTTCTGTCACGGGTGTCCCCCTCCTGTCACGCATGTCCCCATTACGCGGGTTTTCCGTCACAGCCGTTCGACAGGCACTCCCCTGCCCTCACCGAGCGTCGTTCTCCGGGCACAACCCGAGTGATCGTCACTGTCCACGCGCCGGCTCCCCCGACGGCCTCCCGGCCGGCCCCGCGGCGTGGACCAGGAGGTGTCGTGCATGAGCGACCGAACGCTGTGGTCGTACAAGGAGATCGCCGCCCACATCCGGGTCCAGCCGGACACCGTGCGCTCGTACCGCAAGCACGGGCTGCTCCCCGCCCCGGACCACGTGGAGGGCGGCAAGCCCTACTGGTACGCCGACACCATCCGCACCTGGGTGGCCCGCCGCCCCGGCAACCGCGGGCGGCGCGAGGACTGAGGAGCCCGGCCGCCGGGCCCGGGGCCGCCGCGCCCCGGCCGCCCGGTCCGCCCCCTCACCAGGGCTCGGCCCCGGGCCGCGCCGCACGGGGCCGCCCGGCGCCCGCGCGGGCCCGCAGCCGCAGCGCGAGCAGCGGGAAGACGAGGACCGACACCATCGCGGCGCCCACCAGGGCCGCCGCCTCCCCCGGCTGGACCTGCCCGTCCTCCACCCCGAGCGTGGTGATGGCCACCACCAGCGGCAGCGCGGTCGAACCGAACAGCACCAGCGCCGTCCGGTCCGGCCCCACCAGGTCGCGGGGGGGCCAGCAGCCAGATGGGCAGTCCGCGCACGCACAGGAACAGCAGCAGGAAGACGGGCAGCATCAGCAGCGTCCGGCCGCCGGCCAGCAGGGCGGCGAGGTCGAACTCGATCCCGGTGACCACGAAGAACAGCGGGACGAGGAAGCCGAAGCCGATGGCCTCCACCTTCGCCAGTACGGCGTCGCTGCTCTCGGGCGCCGCCCCGGTCAGGACCAGCCGGGTGATCAGCCCGGCCGCGAAGGCGCCCAGCAGGACGTCGAGCCCCAGCGCCTGGGCCAGCCCCAGCATCGCCACCAGCATCAGCACGACCAGCCGTACCGCGAACTGGGCGCTGCTGTGCAGGGTCTTGGCGATGACCTCCGAGAACCAGGGCGGCTTGGGGCGCAGCGCCCAGAAGACCGCCAGCCCGGTCAGCACCGCGAAGGCGGCGAGCAGCGCCGCCGAGCGGGCCGGCGCGCGGCCGCTGAGCAGCAGGGCCATCGCGATGATCGGGCCGAACTCGCCGACGGAGCCCACCGCCATCATCACGGTCCCGAACCGGCTCCCCAGGTCCCCCGCGTCGCGCAGCACCGGCAGGACGGTCCCGAGGGCGGTGCTGGTGAGCGCGGTGCCGATGTAGACGCCCTGGTCGAAGCCGCCGCCGCGGGCGAGCAGGGTGCCGAGGACGAGCCCGAGCGCGAGGGCGGCCAGCCAGGCCCACACGGACCGCCTGAGGGTGTCGCCCCGGACCTCGGCGAACTTGATCTCGTACCCGGCGAGGAAGATGAGCATGGCGAGACCGAGCTCGCTCAGTACGTCGATCACCTCGCCGGAACCCGCCCAGCCGAGGACGTCCGGCCCGACGAGGATGCCCAGCAGGATCTCGAAGATCACCAGTGGCACGGGAAGCCAGCGCGCCACTCCGTACGCGAGGAGGGGTGCGAGCACCGCGACCGCCATGATGAGGATGAGCGTCCCGGTATGTGACATGTATGCCATTTACTGGGGTTGAGGGGATCTTGTCCATCGCCCGCGCCCGCCGCGCCGGTCACCGGGATCCCGCCACATCGCGCCAGATGGTCGCTCAATACCCCCTAGGGGTATAATCTGGGAGCAGAGAGACACCCGCGAGAAGGAGAACGACATGACCGCCGAGACGGACACCCAGACCACCGCCGTGTACAAGGTCACGGGAATGACCTGCGGGCACTGCGAGGGCGCCGTGACCGCCGAGCTGACCGCCCTGCCCGGCGTGAGCTCGGTCAAGGCCGTCGCCGCCACCGGCGAGGTCACCGTGGTCTCCGCCGCCCCGCTCGCCGAGGCCGACGTCCGCGCCGCCGTGGACGAGGCGGGCTACGAGCTCGCCGGCCGGGTCTGAGCCCCCTCCCCCTTCGCAGTGCCCAGCCGGTCCGTACCGGCCAGCTCATACTGGTTCCGTACGGGCCGGCCATTCCCATGGAGCCGGAAAGATGACCAGCACAGTCCACGACGGGCCCATAGCGGCGGTCGAGCTCTCGATCGGCGGGATGACCTGCGCCTCCTGCGCCGCCCGGATCGAGAAGAAGCTCAACCGGATGGACGGCGTCGAGGCCACGGTGAACTACGCCACCGAGAAGGCCCACGTCTCCTACGCCGGGGACGTGCGGGTCGCCGACCTGATCGCGACCGTCGTCAAGACCGGGTACACCGCCGAGGAGCCCGCGCCGCCCCCGCCCCCGCCGCCGGCCGGAGCGGAGCCGCAGGCCGGCCCCGCGGTGGCCGCCGTACGCGATCCCGAGCTCGCCGCGCTGCGGCAGCGGCTGCTCGTCTCCGCCGCGCTCGCCCTGCCCGTCGTCCTGCTCTCGATGATCCCGGCCCTGCAGTTCGACAACTGGCAGTGGCTCTCGCTGACGCTGGCCGCGCCCGTCGTCGTCTGGGGCGGGTTCCCCTTCCACAAGGCCGCCTGGACCAACGCCCGGCACGGCGCCGCCACCATGGACACCCTGGTGTCGGTGGGCACCCTGGCCGCGTTCACCTGGTCGGTGTGGGCCCTGTTCTTCGGGGACGCGGGCATGCCCGGCATGCGGCACGGCTTCGACATCACCGTCTCGCGCGCCGACGGCTCCTCCGGCCTCTACCTGGAAGTCGCGGCCGGAGTCATCGCCTTCATCCTGCTCGGCCGCTACCTGGAGGCCCGCTCCAAGCGGAAGGCGGGCGCGGCCCTCCGGGCCCTGCTGGAACTGGGCGCCAAGGACGTGGCCGTCCTGCGCGGGGGCCGAGAGGTGCGCGTGCCGGTGGGCACGCTGGCCGTCGGCGACCGGTTCGTGGTCCGGCCCGGCGAGAAGATCGCCACGGACGGCACCGTCATCGAGGGCTCCTCCGCCGTGGACGCCTCCATGCTCACCGGGGAGTCCGTGCCCGTGGAGAAGGACGTCGGCGACCCCGTCACCGGCGCCACGGTCAACGCCTCCGGCCGGCTCGTCGTGGAGGCCACCCGGATCGGGGCCGACACCCAGCTCGCCCGGATGGCCCGGCTGGTCGAGGACGCGCAGAACGGCAAGGCCGAGGTGCAGCGGCTCGCCGACCGCGTCTCCGGCGTCTTCGTGCCGGTCGTGCTGCTCCTCGCGCTCGGCACCTGGGTCACCTGGCTGCTCATCACCGACGACCCCACCGCCGCCTTCACCGCCGCCGTGGCCGTCCTGATCATCGCCTGCCCCTGCGCCCTGGGCCTGGCCACCCCGACCGCGCTGATGGTCGGCACCGGGCGGGGCGCCCAGCTCGGCATCCTGATCAAGGGACCCGAGGTGCTGGAGTCCACCCGGCGGGTGGACACGGTCGTCCTGGACAAGACCGGAACGGTCACCACCGGCCTGATGAGGTACACCGGTGCCCACCCCGCCGAGGGCGTCGACGGGCACGAACTGCTGCGCCTGGCCGGGTCCCTGGAACACGCCTCCGAGCATCCGATCGCCCGGGCCGTCGCCGCCGGGGCCGCCGGGGCCACGGACGGCGCCGGCGGCCTCGCGCCGGTGACGGGTTTCCGCAACCACGGCGGTCTGGGCGTCGAGGGCACCGTCGAGGGGCACGCCGTCCTCGTGGGGCGCGAGCGGCTGCTGGCCGACCGGGGCGTCAGCCTGCCCGCCGGGCTCGCCGCCGCCCGGGCCGCCGCCGAGGCCGCGGGCGGCACGGCCGTCCTGGTCGCCTGGGACGGGGAGGCGCGCGGGGTGCTGACCGTGGCCGACGCGGTCAAGGAGACCAGCGCCGAGGCCGTGACCCGGCTGCGCCGGCTCGGCCTCACCCCGATCCTGCTGACCGGGGACAACGAGGCGGTGGCCGCTGCGGTGGCCCGCGAGGTGGGCATCGAACGGGTGGTCGCCGGCGTCCTGCCGGAGGGCAAGGTGGACGTGGTCCGCCGGCTCCAGGCCGAGGGCCGTACGGTCGCGATGGTGGGCGACGGCGTCAACGACGCGGCGGCGCTGGCCCAGGCCGACCTGGGACTCGCCCTGGGCACCGGCACCGACGCCGCCATCGAGGCCGCGGACCTGACCCTCGTACGGGGCGACCTGCGGGTGGCGGCGGACGCGATCCGGCTCTCCCGCCGGACGCTCGCCACCATCAAGGGCAACCTCTTCTGGGCCTTCGGCTACAACGTGGCGGCCCTGCCGCTCGCGGCCGCCGGTCTGCTCAACCCGATGATCGCGGGGGCCGCGATGGCCTTCTCCTCGGTCTTCGTGGTGACCAACAGCCTGCGGCTGCGGTCCTTCCGCTAGTGGATCTCCTCCCCGGGCCCTCCACATTTCCTTCACTGGAGACGCAGATCACAGTGATCGCAACGTAACCATCCGGGGTCGGCACGGGTCTAATGGGGCGATGCCGAAAACGTCTTGGGGGACGTTCGATGGAGGTCCTGGGGGACGTCCTTGGCATCTGCCGGCCGGGACGCGTGCCCTCGGGAAGCTTTGAGCGGCCCTCCCGACCCGAACGGGTCCCGGCACACACCGACGCCCCGGCGCGGGTCCCGTGGGGGGAATCCGCTGCTGGGGAAAGGAAAGCGCCCCGACCGTCGACCCGTGGGGGGATCGACGGCGGGGCGCTTTTCGTACGCTCAGCCGTGGGGGCTCGCCGCTAGCGGGCCTCGACGGGGACGAAGTCGCGCAGGACCTCGCCGGTGTAGATCTGGCGCGGGCGGCCGATGCGGGAGCCGGGCTCCTTGATCATCTCGTGCCACTGGGCGATCCAGCCGGGGAGCCGGCCGAGCGCGAAGAGCACGGTGAACATCTCGGTCGGGAAGCCCATGGCCCGGTAGATCAGGCCGGTATAGAAGTCCACGTTCGGGTAGAGGTTGCGCTCGACGAAGTACTCGTCGGCCAGCGCGTGCTCCTCCAGCTTGAGCGCGATGTCCAGCAGCTCGTCGCTCTTGCCGAGCGCCGAGAGGACATCGTGCGCCGCCGCCTTGATGATCTTCGCCCGGGGGTCGAAGCTCTTGTAGACGCGGTGCCCGAAGCCCATCAGGCGGACGCCGTCCTCCTTGTTCTTCACCTTGCGGATGAAGGCGTCGACGTCGCCGCCGTCGTTCTTGATGCCTTCCAGCATCTCGAGGACGGACTGGTTGGCGCCGCCGTGCAGCGGGCCCCACAGGGCGGAGATGCCGGCGGAGATCGAGGCGAACATGTTCGCCTGCGAGGAGCCGACCAGGCGCACGGTGGAGGTCGAGCAGTTCTGCTCGTGGTCCGCGTGCAGGATGAGCAGCTTGTCCAGCGCGGAGACCACGACCGGGTCCAGGTCGTACTCCTGGGCCGGCACGGAGAAGGTCATGCGCAGGAAGTTCTCGACGTAGCCGAGGTCGTTGCGCGGGTAGACCACCGGGTGGCCGACCGACTTCTTGTACGCGTACGCCGCGATCGTCGGGAGCTTGGCCAGCAGCCGGATCGTCGAGAGGTGGCGCTGCTTCTCGTCGAACGGGTTGTGGCTGTCCTGGTAGAACGTCGACAGCGCGCTGACCACGGAGGACAGCATCGCCATCGGGTGCGCGTCCCGCGGGAAGCCGTCGTAGAAGCGCTTCACGTCCTCGTGCAGCAGCGTGTGCTGGGTGATTTCGTTGCGGAAGGACGCGAGCTGGTCGACGGTCGGCAGCTCACCGTTGATCAGCAGGTAGGCGACCTCGATGAAGGTCGAGCGCTCCGCCAGCTGCTCGATCGGGTAACCGCGGTAGCGCAGGATGCCCTGCTCGCCGTCGAGGTAGGTAATCGCGGACTTGTAGGCGGCGGTGTTTCCGTAGCCGCTGTCCAGAGTGACGAGCCCGGTCTGGGCCCTCAGCTTCGAGATGTCGAAGCCCTGGTCACCGACGGTGCTCTCGACCACCGGGTAGGTGTATTCACCGTCCGCGTACCGGAGTACTACAGAGTTGTCGCTCACGTCATCCCTCACCGACGTAGTGCCTCTTCTTCGAGGTGCCCTGACTGCCTCTACCTTCCCCCATTTGGCACAGGTGAGTGCACTCGGGGTCGGGGTTTGGTGTTTTTGACGGCACTGAGTGCCTCCAAGCTGCTCATCCTGCCCCCTCGGCACCCCTGCGGATAGCCCAAATGATCGATCATCTAGGTGATGTTTCCCACCGGTATGCGCCCGGAGAGCCGAGCGGCGACCGCTGTGTACCTCCTGCCTGCGGAAACAGTGCGCACCGCCTGGCCGAGCGCCTTCCGCGACCCGACGAGCACGACCAGTTTCTTAGCGCGGGTCACCGCCGTGTAGAGCAGATTTCGCTGGAGCATCATCCATGCCCCGGTCGTGACGGGGATCACGACCGCCGGGTATTCACTCCCCTGGGAACGGTGGATGGTGACGGCGTACGCGTGGACGAGCTCGTCGAGCTCGGCGAACTCGTACGCCACCTCCTCGTCCTCCTCGGTGCGGACGGTGAGCCGCTGCTCGTCCGGATCGAGGCCGGTGACCACACCCACGGTGCCGTTGAAGACGCCGTTGGCGCCCTTCTCGTAGTTGTTGCGGATCTGGGTGACCTTGTCCCCGACCCGGAAGACGCGGCCGCCGAACCGCTTCTCGGGCAGGTCCGGACGGGCGGGAGTGATCGCCTGTTGGAGCAGGCCGTTGAGGTTCCCCGCCCCGGCGGGCCCCCGGTGCATGGGCGCCAGCACCTGGATGTCGCGGCGCGGGTCCAGCCCGAATCTGGCCGGAATGCGACGGGCGGCCACGTCCACGGCGAGGATTCCGGCCGCCTCGGTGTCCTCCTCGGGGAACAGGAAGAAGTCCGGCAGCCCGTCGGTGATGGGCGCCACCCCGGTGTTGATGCGGTGGGCGTTGGTGACCACCCCGGACTGCTGGGCCTGACGGAAGATCCTGGTCAGCCGGACGGCGGGGACCGGGCCGCCCTCGGCCAGCAGGTCCCTGAGCACCTCTCCCGCACCGACGGAGGGCAGCTGGTCCACATCGCCCACGAGCAGCAGGTGCGCGCCGGGGGCGACGGCCTTGACGAGCTTGTTCGCCAGCAGGAGGTCCAGCATCGACGCCTCGTCGACCACGACGAGGTCGGCGTCCAGGGGCCGGTCCCGGTCGTAGGCCGCGTCCCCGCCCGGCTTGAGTTCGAGGAGCCGGTGCACGGTGGAGGCCTCGGCCCCGGTCAGCTCCGAGAGCCGTTTCGCGGCCCGCCCGGTGGGGGCGGCGAGCACCACCTTGGCCTTCTTGGCCCGGGCCAGCTCCACGATGGAGCGCACGGTGAAGGACTTGCCGCAGCCGGGGCCGCCGGTGAGGACCGCGACCCGGCGGGTGAGGGCGAGCCGGACGGCGTCGCGCTGCTCGGGGGCGAGGCTGGCTCCGGTGCGGCCGGCCAGCCAGCCGAGCGCCTTCTCCCAGTCCACGTCCCGGAAGGCCGGCATCCGGTCCTCCTCGGCGTTCAGGAGCCGGCGGACCTGCCCGGCCAGCGACAGCTCCGCCCGGTGGAAGGGGACCAGGTACACGGCGGTGAGGGGGTCGGGGCCGCCCTGGGGGTCGGGCACGGATTCCCTTACGACGCCCTCGGGATCGGCGGCGAGCTCGGCCAGGCACTCGATGACGAGGCCGGTGTCGACCTGGAGCAGCTTGACCCCGTCGGCGATCAGCCGTTCCTCGGGGAGGAAGCAGTGGCCCTGGTCGCTGGACTGGGACAGGGCGTACTGGAGTCCGGCCTTGACCCGTTCGGGGCTGTCGTGCGGGATCCCGACGGCCTGGGCGATCCGGTCGGCGGTGAGGAAGCCGATGCCCCACACGTCGGCGGCGAGCCGGTAGGGCTGGTTCTTCACCACCGAGATGGAGGCGTCCCCGTACTTCTTGTAGATGCGCACGGCGATGGAGGTGGAGACGCCGACTCCCTGGAGGAAGACCATGACCTCCTTGATCGCCTTCTGTTCCTCCCAGGCGGCGCCGATCATCTTCGTCCGCTTGGGACCGAGGCCGGGGACCTCGATCAGCCGCTTGGGCTCGCTCTCGATGACATCGAGCGTGTCGGTGCCGAAGTGCTCCACGATCCGGTCGGCGATCTTGGGGCCGATGCCCTTGATGAGGCCGGAGCCGAGGTAGCGGCGGATGCCCTGGATGGTGGCGGGCAGGAGCGTCGTGTAGTTCTCGACGCTGAACTGCCTGCCGTACTGGGGGTGCGAGCCCCAACGGCCCTCCATGCGCAGGGACTCGCCGGGCTGCGCGCCGAGCAGCGAGCCGACGACGGTCAGCAGGTCCCCCGCGCCGCGGCCGGTGTCGACCCGGGCGACGGTGTACCCGCTCTCCTCATTGGCGTAGGTGATGCGCTCCAGCACCCCCTCGACCACCGCCAGTTGCACGGCCCCGTTGGTTGTCATGGCACGACGCTACCGTCCGGCGCCGACAGCCCGCCCGGGCCTGTGGACAACGCCGCCGGACCGGGGCGCCGTGCACGGGAAGCCAGAAGGGGGTCCGGCCTTCCGGCCGGACCCCCTCACGGTTACCCCTCCCTCGTCGGACTTCCCGATCCCCCCGGATCCCCTCCCGGAAGTGCCGACGCACCGTACGACCCGTCATCGGCCCGCAGGGTTGCACGCGGAACCGGAGCTTTACGTTTCCGTGACCCAATGCCTACTCAAGGTGCCGGTGAATCGGGACGGAAGTAGCGTTTCCGGCATGAGTGAATCTTCATTCCAGGACGAGGTGCTGGGCGAGCTCGGCGACGAGAAGCTGACCGAGATCGCCGGGCTGCTGGGCACGGACACGGACGGCGCGCGCGAGACGGTCGCGACGACCGTGGGCGCGATGACCGGCGACCTCCAGCAGAAGGCCGCCGCCGACGACGAGGACGGCGCCGAGGTCCGCCAGGCGTTCGCGGAGGCGTCCGAGCCCCCGCTCCAGGGCGTGGCCACGCTCGGCGGCGGTCTGGGCGGCCTGCTCGGCGGCGGGATGATGGCCGGGGTGCTGGCCAAGGTGAGCAAGCCCGTGGCCAACGCCGTGGCGAAGAAGACCGGGATCCCCGCGGCGACCGTCAGCCGGGTCATCGAGGTGCTGATCCCGGTGGTCCTGGCCGTCTTCGCCAAGCGCGCCGCGGCGGGCAAGGCGGGAGCGGGCGCGGCCACCGCGGGCGGCGCGTCCGCTCCCGGGGCGGCCCCCGCCGGGGCCGGCGGCCTCGGCGACCTGCTGGGCCAGATCCTGGGCGGCGGCAAGAAGTAGGCACGAGGCGGCGCGGCCCCGCACGGAGCGGCGCGGCCCCTTACCAAGCGGCGGTCAGCCCCCTCACGGGGCGGGGCTGACCGCCGCCACCGCGCGGGGGCCCTGCGCCCCGCCGAGCGGCGCGGCCCCCCGGCCGGCCGGCCGCGCGGGGGCCAGGGACGTCAGCCCCACCCCGCCGACGAGCAGCAGCGCCGCCAGCCAGCGCAGTCCGGAGACGCCCTCGCCGAGCACCAGGGCGGCCGAGGACATCCCGAAGACCGGTACGAGCAGCGAGAACGGCGCCACCGAGGAGGCCGGGTAGCGGCGCAGCAGGTAGCTCCAGGCGCCGAAGCCGAAGACGGTGGACACCCAGGCGATGTAGACGATGACCGCGACCCCGGACCAGTCGAGGGCGCGCAGTGCGGCCAGGTCGCGTTCGGGCCCTTCCAGCAGCAGCGAGAGGGCGAACAGCGGCAGCACGGGGACGGTGCAGACCCACACCATGAAGTTGAGGGCGTCCGGCGGGGCGGCCCTGCGGGTCAGCACGTTGGACACCCCCCAGCCGGCGGCGGCCGCGACGACCAGGACGAAGCCGGTGACGGGCCCCGAAAGGCCCCGGTCCGCGGCGGCGAGGCCGATCCCCGCCAGGGCGACCCCCATGCCCAGCAGCCGGACCCGGCCGGGCCGTTCGCGCAGGACGGCGGCGGCGAGGAGGGCGGTGAAGACGGCCTGGACCTGGAGCACCAGGGAGGACAGCCCGGCCGGCATCCCGGCCGCCATGCCGGTGAACAGCAGCCCGAACTTGGCGATGCCGAGGGCCGCTCCGACCCCGAGGATCCACTTCCAGGCGACCTTGGGGCGGCCGACGAAGAACACGGCGGGCAGTGCGGCGACGAGGAAGCGCAGGGCGGACAGCAGCAGCGGCGGGAAGTGGCCGAGGCCGATCTCGATGACGACGAAGTTGAAGCCCCAGACGGCGGCGACGAGGACGGCGAGTGCGGTGTGTACGGGACGCATGCTCCGAGCATCGGCGCCCCGACCGTGTAGCACCAGCGCGGATCACTTCCGGGATGGATGAAGCATCGCTTACGGATGGCGGGGCCCGGCGGCCCTACGATGGGTCCATGCTCGACCTGTCCCGGCTGCGCGCCCTGCACGCCGTCTCCGTCCACGGCTCGGTCGCGGCCGCGGCGGCCGCCCTCGGCTACACGCCCTCCGCGGTCTCGCAGCAGATCGCCAAGCTGGAACGGGAGACCCGCACCACGCTGCTGGAGCGGCGCGGCCGCGGGGTCGCCCTCACCGAGGAGGCCCGGCACCTGGCGGACACGGCCCGGGAGCTGCTGGCGATCGTGGAGCGCGCCGAGACCACCCTGGAGGAGCGGCGCGGGCAGCCGAGCGGGCTGCTGACGGTGGCCGCGTTCGCCTCGGCGGCGCGCGGCCTGCTGCCGGGGGTGCTGGCCGGTCTGGCCCGCCGGCATCCCGCGCTCGACGTACGCCTGACGGAGGTGGACCCCCACCTCTCGGTGGACCTGGTGGCCCGCGGCGTCACCGATCTGGCGGTGGCGCACGACTGGGACATCGCCCCGCTGCCGGCCCCCGAGGGCGTGGAGCAGGCGGTGATCGGGGACGACCCCTGCGATCTGGTGGTTCCGGCCGGGCATCCCTTCACCGCCCGGCGGGTGGTGCGGCGGACGGACCTCGGGGGTCAGCGGTGGGTGTGCCAGCCGCCCGGCCGGGTCTGCCACGACTGGCTGGTGCGGACGATGCGGACGGCCGGGTTCGAGCCGGAGATCGCGCACGTGGCCGAGGAGAACCACACCATCGTGGCCCTGGTCGCGGCCGGGCTCGGGATCGCCGTCGTGCCCCGGCTGGGGACGGGCCCGCTGCCCCCGGGGGCGGTGGCGGTCCCGCTGGAGCCGGGCCCCGTACGCAGGGTGTACGCCCTGTGGCGGACCGGGGCGGCCCGCCGCCCGGCGATCACCGAGGCCGTCCGCGCCCTCCAGGAGCACTGGGTCGCCGCGGCCCCCCTTCCGGGGGACCTCCCGAGTGTCCCCCGGACGCCCGGAGCGGGCCGCCAGTAGGGTCCGGCGGGTGCCGTACCACGCCTCCCGCAGGGCCCTGCTCGCCGCCGCAGCCATGGCCGCCGTCACGGCCGCCGGGGCCGCCTCCGCCGCCGTGGGCTCCCACGGCTCCGCGCCGGACGACGCCCGCCCGCCGGGCGGCCCGCCGGGGCACCACCCGGACCGGGCCCGGCTGCGCGCGGTGGTGGCCCGGATGAGCCCGGCCGAACAGGTGGGGCAGCTGTTCGTGTCCCGGGCCTACGGGCATTCGGCGACCGATCCCGACCCGGCGGACGCCGAGCTGAACCTGGCCCAGTTCGGGGTGCGCACCGCCGCCGAGGTGGTCGCCCGCTACCACCTGGGCGGGGTCGTGTACTTCGGCTGGGCCCACAACACCCGTGACCCGCACCAGATCGCCGCCCTGTCGGCCGGCCTCCAGCGGGCGGCGGCCGGCGCGGGCGCCGGGATCCCGCTGCTGCTCTCCGTCGACCAGGAGCACGGGGCCGTCGCCCGGATCGGCGGGCCCGCGACCCTGCTGCCGGGGGCGATGGCGCTGGGCGCGGGGGGCTCCCCCGCCGACGCCCGCCGGGCGGCCCGGGTGGCGGGCACCGAGCTGGCGGCGCTGGGCATCCGGCAGGACTACGCCCCGGTGTCCGACGTGAACGTGAACCCGGCCAATCCGGTGATCGGCGTACGGTCCTTCGGCTCGGACCCGCGCGCGGTGGCGGCCCTGGCGGCGGCCCAGGTGCGCGGGTACCAGGGGGCGGGGGTGGCGGCGACGGCGAAGCACTTCCCCGGGCACGGGGACACCGAGACCGACAGCCACGTCGGGCTGCCGGTGATGCGGCACAGCCGGGCGCGGTGGGAGGAGCTGGACGAGCCGCCGTTCCGGGCGGTGGTGGAGGCGGGCGTGGACGCCGTGATGACGGCGCACATCGTCTTCCCCGCGCTCGATCCCTCGGGGGACCCGGCCACCCTCTCGCGGCCGATCGTCACCGGCATCCTGCGCGAACGCCTGGGCTTCGGGGGCGTGGTGGTCACCGATGCCCTCGACATGGCGGGGGTACGGCAGAAGTACGGGGACGAGCGGGTCCCGGTCCTGGCCCTCAAGGCGGGCTGCGACCAGCTGTTGAACGCCCCCGACCTCGCCCTCGCGCAGCGCGGGGTGCTGGCGGCGGTGGAGTCGGGCGAGCTGACGCGGCAGCGGATCGAGGAGTCGGTGCTGCGGATCCTGGAACTCAAGGCCCGCCGGGGCCTGTTCCGGGACCCCTACCCCTCGGCCGCGCGGGTGGACGGGCTGGTCGGCACGCCGGCGCACCTGGAGGCGGCCGACGAGATCGCGGCGGCCACGACGACGCTGCTGGCCAATCCCCGGGGGCTGCTGCCCCTGGACGCGGCGGCCGGACCCCGGCTGCTGGTCACCGGGACGGATCCGGCCTCCCCCACGGGTACCACGGGACCCCCCACGGCGGTCCTGGCGCGGGAGCTGGCGGCGCTGGGCTGCCGGGCGACGGCACTGGCGCCGGAGCGGGCCGTGGCGGCGGCGCCGGGGCACGCGGCGGTGCTCGTGTGCACGTACAACGTCCCGGAGGGGGAGAGTCCGCAGCGTGCGCTGGTGGCGGACCTGATCGCGACGGGCGTGCCCGTGGTGCTGGTCGCGATCCGCAATCCGTACGACCCGGCGCGGCTGCCGGAGTGTGCGGCCGAGGTGGCGACGTACTGCTGGACGGACGTGGAGATGCGGGCGGCGGCCCGGGTGCTGACGGGTGCGAGGCGGCCCGCCGGACGCCTCCCGGTCCCCGTCCCGGGCCGCTACCCGCTGGGCCACGGGCTGTCCTACCCGCCCGTGGCCCGGTAACGGCCTTCTTCCGCGCGGCGATGCGCGCGGCGCCCGCGGGCTAGGGCCGCAGCTGCGGCTCGTGCCTGAGGTCGACCTGGTCGAGCACCGGGTCCGGCGCGGCCAGCGGCGCGGCGGCCTGGGCCCTGCCGAACACGGTCTGGGCGGGGGCGACCCCGGCCCACTGGAGGATCTTCGCGGTCGCGAGGGCCCGCTCGCCGTCCTGGAGCTTGGCGACGTTGGCCCCGTGGTTGGCGCCCGGCGCGATCATCACGTAGCTGTCGTGCGTGCCGTACCCGACGTGGAAGGGCTCGGCGCCCCACGGGTCGTTCTGCCCGTACACGAAGAGCATCTGGTTCGCCTGGGTGCGGACCCAGTGGTCCACGTCCGCCATGACCCCCGGCTGGAAGGTCATCGGGATCTCGCGGGGCACGAAGTTGCGCGGCGGCTGGTAGCCGTAGCGGGTCAGGCCCTTGAGGTGCGGCTGCTTGATGTCGGGCGAGCCGAGCTGGGTACCGGCCTGGTAGTAGTACGGCGTGTACGTCTCCAGTCCCTGGTCGGCGTAGGCCGAGAAGCCGGAGATGGTGTCCACCGTGTCCCAGATCTCCTGGTCGCTCGCGGTGGCCGCGGTCGGGATGCCGGCGCAGTCGGAGAGCAGGCTGTACTGCCAGAAGGCCCAGGAGTAGTCCAGGACGACGGCCTCGAAGGCCTTGTCGAGGCTGCCCACGGTGGTGAAGGTCCAGCCGTTCTCGGCGGCGGCCGCCGCGTACTTGGCCTCCAGCGGCGCCCGGCGGATCAGCGCCTCGCGCTGCACGTTGTTCAGCTTGTCGCGGCACTCCTTGGTGCCGACCTTGGTGAAGAACCGGTCGTAGGCCGAGTCCTCCTTGTTGACGACGTCGTTGGGCGCGACGTACGCGACGACCCCGTCCATGTCACGCGGGTAGTAGCGCTCGTAGTACGTCGCCGTCATGCCGCCCTTGCTGCCGCCCGTGGCCAGCCAGTTCTTCGGGTAGACCTTCTTCAGCGCGGTGAAGAGGCGGTGCTGGTCGCTGGCGGCCTGCCAGATGTCCAGGTTCCCCCAGTTGGCCGGGTCGGGCCGGGAGGGGGTGAAGAATCGATACTCCAGCGAGATCTGGTTGCCGTCGACGATGGTCGTCGGCTCGCTGCGGCGGGGGTTGGTGTTGACGTTGTAGCCCGAGGTGAAGAACACCGTGGGCCGGGAGACGTCCTTGTGCAGCAGGGTCAGACGCTGCTTGAAGGTGCCCTTCCACGGCTGCCGGTGGTCGACCGGCTGCTCGTAGTTCAGGACGAAGAAGCGGTACCCCGGGTACGGCTTCTCCTCGATCAGGCTCATCCCCGGAATGCCGAGGATCTGGTCCTTGATGTCCGTGGCGGCGACGGGCCCCGCGGCGGTGGCCGCTTGTGCCGTGGCGCCGGCCGCACCCATGGTGCCGATCAGCACCACGAGCGACAGCAGCCATCCGAGCGTCTTGCGCATTCACCCTCCCCTTGAGTTCACTGTGGTCGCCGTGAACCTAGCCGGGTCAACACGCCCCTGAACAGTCCCAGTTGGGTCGCACCCTCAGCACAGGATCCAGCCGGACTCGACGGATCCGGACGCCACCGCGCCCTTTACATACACACATCGGTTGATCGCCCCCACGGAGACGGGGCCCGCGTACCGGGTGAATTGCCCCGCATCGCCCACCGGGACGCCGCCACGCGGCTGAATGCTCACCGACATCTGCCGGCGCTCCCCCGCCCGCAGCGCGACGGTCACCGCGCAGGCGCGGTCGCGGCTCTTGTAGACCCGTACCTCGCCGGTGATGAAGGGCAGCGCCTTGACCAGCTTGCCCTCGCACCCGCCCGGCGCGGCGTGCGCGGGAGGGGCCGCGAACACCCCGCCCACGGCGAGCCAGAGCGCCGCTCCGAACACCCCGAGGGACACCGTCCGGCCCCGGCCGCGCGCCCATCCCCGCCCCGCACGCTCCCCGCGCCCCTGCGACACCA
Organism: Streptomyces sp. NPDC002032; assembly: GCF_042890765.1. Classification (NCBI taxonomy): domain Bacteria; kingdom Bacillati; phylum Actinomycetota; class Actinomycetes; order Kitasatosporales; family Streptomycetaceae; genus Streptomyces; species Streptomyces sp. NPDC002032. Next base: position 322,480 of record NZ_JBIASM010000003.1, read on the forward strand.
TCCCCGCCCCCCGATCAGTCGTACGTACCACGCATGGACGTACGACGCCCGGGCGCACCGGAAGGTTGCACGTACCAACCACCCCCGGGCCTACCTCGTACGAGTGCATCCACGACGTCCCGGCGGGAGAGCGGGAATCCGCGATCATCGAGGACATTACGCTAGGTGGCCGAGCGAACGCTCACCGTCGCCACGAGAGCCGTGAAGGGCATCCGACATGACGAACGACCTGCTCGACCGCAAGCTGGAGTGCGCGTTCGCGCATCTGGACGCGGACTCCAACGGCGTGATCGACGAGCAGGACATGATCGCGCTCGGCTCTCGCCTGCTGTCCGCGCTCGCCGAGCCCGCCGCCTCCCCCAAGGCGGCCGACGTCTTCCGCGGCCTCACCGACTTCTGGGTGGACCTCTTCGCCGAACTGGGCGTCGGCTCGGACCAGAAGCTCACGCCCGAGCAGTACCGGGAGGGCATGACCCGCCTCTACAAGGACGGCGGCCCCGCCTACGACAAGTCCTTCCGGCCGATGATGAAGGCCATCCTGACGGTCGTCGACACCAACGGGGACGGGCACATCAGCCCCGAGGAGTTCCACAAGGCCCAGCTGGCCTTCGACACGAAGCTGGCGCCCGCCGACGCGGACGCCCTCTTCGCGAAGATCGACAAGAACCACGACGGCTACCTGTCGGTGGACGAACTCCTCGACGCCGTACGCGAGTACTACACCGGGGACGACGAGGACGCCCCCGGCAACCTGCTCTTCGGCGAGCTCTGAGCGCAGCCCCTCACGCGGCCGCGGCGGGCTCGTCCTCCCCGGCGAAGGTCCGCCACAGCTCGGCGTACCGGCCGCCGCGGGCCAGCAGTTCGAGGTGGCTGCCGTCCTCCACGACCCGGCCCCGGTCCATGACCACCACCCGGTCGGCGCGGGCGGCGGTGGTCAGCCGGTGGGCGACGACCAGGGTGGTGCGCTTGCCCGCGATCCGGTCGGTGGCCCGGTTGACCTGGGCCTCGGTGGCCAGGTCCAGGGCCGCGGTGGCCTCGTCGAGGAGCAGGACGTCCGGGTCGACGAGCTCGGCGCGGGCCAGCGCGATCAGCTGGCGCTGCCCGGCCGAGAGGTTGCGGCCGCGCTCGGCGACGGCGTGCAGGTAGCCGCCGTCGAGGGTGGCGATCATGTCGTGGGCGCCGACGGCCCGGGCGGCGGCCTCCACCTCGGCGTCGCTCGCGCCGGTCCGCCCGTAGGCGATGGCGTCGCGGACCGTCCCCGGGAAGAGGTACGGCTCCTGGGGGACGACGCCGAGGCGGTGGCGGTACGCCGTCAGGTCGAGCTCCCGCAGGTCGGCGCCGTCGGCGGTGACCCGGCCCGAGGTCGGGTCGTAGAACCGGGCGACCATCTTGACCAGGGTGGACTTGCCGGCGCCGGTCTCGCCCACGAAGGCGACGGTCTGCCCGGCGGGTATGCGCAGGCTGATCCCGGCCAGCGCCTCGGCCTTCTCGCCGCGCTCCTCGGCGGTGCCGTACTGGAAGCGCACGTCCTCGAAGGCGATCTCGCCGCGCAGGCGCGCCACCGCAACGGGGTCGGCGGGGCGCGGGGTGGTGGTGGGTTCGCGCAGCAGGTCCTGGATCCGGCCGAGGGAGACGGTGGCCTGCTGGTAGCCGTCGAAGACCTGGGAGAGCTGCTGGACCGGGGCGAAGAACAGGTCGATGTACAGCAGGTAAGCGACCAGCGCGCCGGTGGTGAGGGTGGCCGCCTCCACCCGGCCCGCGCCGACGATCAGCACGGCGGCGGCCGCGCCGGAGGACAGCAGCTGCACGAAGGGGAAGTAGACGGATATCAGCCACTGGCCGCGCACCCGGGCCTGGCGGTAGGAGTCGCTGCGCTCGGCGAACCGGCGGGCCCCGAGGGACTCGCGGCGGAAGGCCTGCACCAGGCGGAGCCCGGCGACGGACTCCTGGAGGTCGGCGTTGACGAGGCTGACCCGGTCGCGGGCGAGTTCGTAGGCGGCGACCGACTTGCGGCGGAAGACGATCGTGCCGAGGACCAGCACCGGCAGGGTGGCGAAGACGATCAGCGCGAGTTCGACGTCGAGGACGAGCAGGGCGATCAGGATGCCGAAGAAGGTGAGGACGGAGACCACGGCGGTGACCAGGCCGGTCTGCAGGAAGCTGGACAGGGAGTCCACGTCGGTGGTCATCCGGGTCATGATCTTGCCGGTGAGCTCGCGCTCGTAGTAGTCCAGGCCGAGGCGCTGGAGCTGGGCGAAGATCTTGACGCGCAGGGAGTACAGGACCCGTTCGCCGGTGCGGCCGGTCATCCGGGTCTCGGCGAACTGCGCGGCCCACTGGCCGAGGACCAGCACCAGCGCGAGGGCGGAGGCCGCCCAGACGGCGCCGAGCGCGGCCTGCTGGACGCCCTGGTCGATGCCGTGCCGGATCAGAACCGGCAGCAGCAGTCCGGAGCCCGCGTCGAGGGTGACCAGGCCCAGGCTGACGGCGAGCGGCGCCCAGAAGCCGTGGAGCAGCCGGCGCAGGCCGTAGCTCTCCTCGGCGGAGGCGGCCCGGGTCTCGTCCACGGCGGGATCGTCCTCGGCCGGGGGCAGGGCCGCCACCTGTGCGAGGAGTTCGGGGGTGGCGGGCATGCCGGGGGCGGCGTGGGCGGCGGCGGACCGGCCGCTCTCCTCGCGCCGCCACAGCTCGGGGGTGATCCCGTCCGCGACCCGGCGCTTGGCGTTCACCGGCTCGGAGTCGATCTCCGCCTCCAGCTCCAGGTCCCGCTCGATGTCCCGCTCGAACTCGGCCATGGCCGGTGCCCGGGGGGTGCGCGGTGAGGCGGCGCCGAGGGCGTCGGGGTCGGTCAGCAGCCTGCGGTACAGGGCCGAGCGGCGTTCCAGCTCCTCGTGGGTGCCGACGTCGGCGAGCCGCCCGTGGTCGAGTACGGCGATCCGGTCGGCCAGCGCGAGGGTGGAGCGGCGGTGGGCGATCAGGAGGGTGGTGCGGCCCGCCATGACGGCCCGCAGCGCCTCGTGGATCTCGTGCTCGACGCGGGCGTCGACGGCGGAGGTGGCGTCGTCCAGGAGCAGCAGCCGGGGGTCGGTGAGGATGGCCCGGGCGAGCGCGATGCGCTGGCGCTGGCCGCCGGAGAGCGTCAGGCCCTGTTCGCCGACCTTCGTGTCGTACCCGGCGGGGAGGGCCTCGACGAAGCCCTCGGCCTGGGCGGCGCGGGCGGCGGCACGGATCTCCTCGTCGGTGGCGTCGGGGCGGCCGAAGGCGATGTTGGCGCGGATGGTGTCGGAGAAGAGGAAGGAGTCCTCCGGGACCAGGCCGATGGCGGCGCGCAGCGAGTCGTAGGTCAGCTCGCGGACGTCGTGGCCGCCGACGCGGACGGCGCCCCGGTCGGCGTCGTAGAAGCGGGGCAGGAGCAGGGCCACGGTGGACTTGCCGCTGCCGGACGCGCCGACGACGGCGACGGTCTCGCCCTCGGCGACGGTGAGGGAGAACCCGTCGAGGACGGGCCGTTCGGGGTCGTAGCCGAAGCGGACGCCGTCGAACTCGACGGTCGCGGGGGCGTCGGCCGGCAGCTCCCGGGTGCCCTCGGCGATCACCGGTTCGGTGTCGATGAGTTCGAAGACGCGCTCGGCGCCGGCCCGGGCCTGCTGGGCGACGGTGAGGACCATGGCGAGCATGCGGACGGGGCCGACGAGCTGGGCGAGGTAGGTGGAGAAGGCGACGAAGGTGCCGAGGGTGACCTGGCCGCGGGTGGCCATCCAGCCGCCGAGGGCCAGCATCGCGACCTGCCCGAGGGCGGGGACGGCCTGGAGGGCCGGGGTGTAGCGGGAGTTCATCCGGATGGCACGCATCCGCCCGCCGAACAGCCTGCGGCCGGCCTCGCGGAGCTTGCCGGTCTCCTGCTCCTCCTGCCCGAACCCCTTGACGACGCGGACGCCCGTCACGGCCCCGTCGACGACGGTGGCGACGGCGGCCGCCTGCGCCTGGGCGTACCAGGTGGCGGGGAAGAGCTTCTTGCGGCTGCGCTTGGCGATGAACCAGAGCGCGGGGGCCATCAGCAGCGCGACCAGGGTCAGCAGCGGGGACAGCCACAGCATGACGCCGAGGGATATCCCGAAGAGGAGGAAGTTCCCGATGGTCATGGGGAGCATGAACAGCAGGCCCTGGATCAGCTGGAGGTCGCTGGTGGCCCGGCCGACGACCTGCCCGGTGGACAGTTCGTCCTGCCGCCGCCCGTCGAGGCGGGCGATGGTGGCGTACATGTCGGTGCGCAGGTCGTGCTGGACGTCGAGGGCGAGGCGGCCGCCGTAGTAGCGGCGTATGTAGGTCATGACGTAGACGAGGACGGCCGCGCCTATGAACAGGCCGGCCCAGGGGCCCATGTCCTTGGTCTTGTTCCCGACGACGTCGTCGATGATCACCCGGGTGACGAGCGGGACGAGGGCCATGACGGCCATGCCGCCCAGCGAGGAGCCGAGCGCGAGCAGCACGTTGCCCTTGTACCGCCAGGTGTAGGCGGTCAGCCGCCTGGCCCAGCCCTGTTTTCCGCCGGCCGCCGTCACGTCGTACCTCCCCGTAGGTCCTGTCCTGCCGCCACCCCCAACGCTCCGACCGGCGGATTTCATCCCGCCGCAACAATCGCACGGCCGTACGGGGACGGCGCGCGAACCGCACCCGCCCGGAGGAAGCCGACGGCTACGGGGCGTCGAACTCGTACTCCAGGACGTAGGCGGCGGAGTCCAGCACCATCTCGTTGACCTCGACGGCGCGGCCGTCCGCCGTGAGGGCGGTCCGGCAGATCAGCACCACCGGGGTCCCGGCCGCCAGCCCGAGCGCCTCGGCCTCCTCGGCGCTGGGCATCCTGGAGCGGACCTCCTCGCGGAAGCGGGCGGGCTTGTGCCCGATCTCGGCGAGGCGGGCGTAGATCCCGCCGGGGCCGGTGTCGGCCTCGGTGATGGGGGTGCCGGCGACGAGGGCGGCGTCGAGGTGGGAGGTGGCCAGCATGACCGCCCTGCCCTCGAACAGGAACCTGCGGCGGCGCACGCACGCCGGGGCGCCGTCGGCCAGACCCAGTGCGGCGGCGACAGCGGCCGGAGCGGCCTCCTGGGTGATACCGAGCACCTCGACCTGCGGATCGCGGCCCTTGCCGTCCGCCGCCCAGATGGACCCGCCCGCGCCCCACACCTCGACGGCCAGTCGCTGGATCCCGCGCCGCCGGATGCCGACCCGGAACTCGCGCACGAACACCCCCGCTCCCTTGCGCGCTTCGGCCAGACCTTCGGCTTGAAGGACGCCGAAGGCCTGCCGCGCCGTCATCCGCGCGACGCCGTACGCCGCCATCAGGTCACTCTCGCCGGGCAGCCGGTCGCCGGGTCCGTACTCACCCGACGCGATGGCGTCCTTCAGTGCGGCAGCGATGCGCAGGTACTTGGGCTGCCGCCCCGTGGCGTCGTGCTTGGCCATGCCGGTCCTCCCCGATCATCCTGCCGACAGCGTAGGCGGGCCGGGGGTGACGGACGGCGGCCACCGTGCCGCCACGCAGCGTACACATATCTAGATATCTCTTGACGGGAGGCTCGCGCAGCCGCTTCACTTTCCTCAGGTATCTAGATAGGTGAGGTTCATGACGGTGTCTTCTGCCGACGAGACGTACTGGCTCGTACCTCCGGGCCCCCGCGCCCCCGGCCGGGCCCGCGCGCTCCTACGGGGGCAATGCGCGGCGTGGTGCGTCGGCGTGGAGGCCGCCGATACGGCCGAGCTGCTGCTCTCCGAGCTGGTCACCAACGCCGTCCGGCACTCCGGGGCGCCGCCGGGGCGGGAGATCGGGGTGCGGGTGGCCCGGTACGCGGGGGTGCTGCGGGTGGAGGTGGCCGACGCGGGCGACCTCGTGGAGCTGGCCCCGGGGGACGCGGGTGAGTGGGACGAGCGGGGGCGGGGGCTCCGCATCGTCGCCGCCCTCGCGGACCGCTGGGGGCAGTGCCCCCGCCGGCACGGCATCGGCAAGGCCGTCTGGGCCGAGATCGGGTGGGGCCCGGAGGGGGTTCCGTGCTGAGGGCGGTGGAGGAGGTGCGGCTCGGCTTCGCGGTCGGGCAGGCCGTCTACGACAGGCGCGTCGAGCTCGGGATCTCGCAGGACGAGCTGGCGCGGCGGGCGGGACTGACGCGGTGGGAGGCGTCCCGGCTGGAGCTGGGCGCGGCCCTGCCGGCCCTGCCGCTGCTGGCCCGGCTGGCCCGCGCCCTGGAGGCCGGGCTGGACCTCACCCTCGCCGCCGGGAGCTGCGCCGTCGTCCTCAGAGGTGGGTCGGGGCGAACATCTTGAGGGTGGCCGCCAGGACGACCACCGAGGGGCCCGGGGTCTTCAGGGCCTGGCTGAGGTCCGCGCGCAGGGTCTGCGGGGTGGTGACCGTCGCCGGGACGCCGAAGGAGGCGGCCAGGGCGGCGAAGTCGGGGCGGGTGAGCTCGGTGCCGGTGGCGCAGCCGTACTCGCGGAGGATGCCGTAGCCGCCGTCGTCGACGATCAGCCAGGTCACGTCCAGGTCGTGCTGGCGGGCGGTGGCCAGATCGGCGATCGAGTACATGGCGCCGCCGTCGCCCGAGACGGCGAGGACGGGGGTGTCCGGCTCCGCCACGGCCGCGCCGAGGGCCGCCGGGAACGCGTAGCCGAGGCCGCCCGCGCCCTGGGCGGAGTGCATCGTGTTCGGGTGCTTCGGGTCGAAGGCCGACCAGGCCCAGTAGCCCAGGACCGTCATGTCCCAGAAGGACGGGGAGCGGGGCGGCAGGGCCGCGCGGATCGCGGTCAGGAGGTCCTGCTCCAGGGTGACGTCCTGGGTGGCGAGGCGGGCCGAGACCGCGGCGAGGAGGGACGCCACCCGCTGCGGGGCGTCCGGGTCCGCGCGCTCGGTCACCGTCTCCAGCAGGGCCTGGAGGGCGAGGCGGGCGTCGGCGTGGATGCCCAGGGCGGGGTGGTTGGACTCCAGCTTGCCGAGGTCGGCCTCGATCTGGACGACCCGGCCCGTGGGGAAGAACGTGTGGTAGTTCGAGGACAGCTCGCCGAGGCCGGAGCCGACGACCAGGACGACGTCCGCGTCCTCCAGGAAGTCCGTCGTGTGGCGGTCCTCCAGCCAGGACCGCAGGGAGAGCGGGTGGTTCCAGGGGAAGGCGCCCTTGCCGCCGAAAGTGGTGACGACGGGTGCGTTCAAGCGCTCCGCGAGCTGCTTCAGCTTGCCCGCGGCGTCCGCACGGATCACGCCGCCCCCGGCGATGATCACCGGGCGGGAGGCGTTCGAGAGCCAGTGCGCGGCGAGGGCCGTCAGCTCGGGGCGCGGCGCCAGTTCGTGCGGGGTCGCGTCCATGCCGGTGACCTGCGGGATCACCGTCTCCGCGCGGAGCACGTCCTCGGGGATCTCGACCCAGACCGGACCGAAGGGGACCGTCAGGGCCGACTCCCAGGCCTCGGCGATGACCGAGGGGATCTGGGAGGGGGTGCGGGCCTGGTGGACCGACTTGACCACGTCCCGGAAGGAGGCCGCCTGGTCGCGCAGCTCGTGCAGGTGGCCTCGGCGGCCCCCGCCCAGGCCCGGGGACGGGACCTGGGAGGAGATCGCCAGCACCGGCGCGGAGGCGGCGGCCGCCTCCGCGAGGGCGGGCAGGGACATCAGCGCGCCCGGCCCGGTCGACAGGAGCAGCGGGACGGCCGTGCCCGTGAGCCGGCCGTAGCCGTCGGCGGCGAAGCCCGCGTTGTTCTCCGTACGCAGGCCCACGAGGCGCAGGCCGGAGCGGCCGACGGCGTCGAAGAGGGCCAGCGCGTGCTGGCCCGGGAGCCCGAAGACGGTGGTGGCGCCGAGCCCGCGCAGCGCCTCCACGACCAGGTCCCCGCCCGTGCGGCCCGGTGGCGGCGCGAGTGCGGCCGCCGTCTGGGCCTCGGTGGGACGGAGTACCAGGTCGTGGTCGTGCGTCACGGTGGTCAGTTGCCCTTCGCCCGCGCCGCGGAGATCTGGCGGCTCATGATCGTGGTGAGCTCGTACGCGGTGTGCGAGGCCGCGACCGAGGTGATCTCCGCGTGATCGTACGCCGGGGCGACCTCGACGACGTCGGCGGAAACGAGGTTGCAGGAGGACAGGCCGCGGATGATCTCCAGCAGCTCGCGGGAGGTCATGCCGCCGGCCTCGGGGGTGCCGGTGCCGGGCGCGTGGGCCGGGTCGAGCACGTCGATGTCGATGGAGATGTAGAGGGGGCGGTCGCCGATGCGCTGGCGCAGCTGGTCGGCGACCTCGTCGGCGCCGCGGCGGTAGACGTCGGCGGAGGTGACGATGCCGAAGCCCATCTTGGCGTCGTCGTCCAGGTCCTGCTTGCCGTACAGCGGGCCGCGGGTGCCGACGTGGGACAGCGCCTCGGTGTCGAGGATGCCCTCCTCGACGGCGCGGCGGAACGGGGTGCCGTGGGTGTACTCGGCGCCGAAGTAGGTGTCCCAGGTGTCCAGGTGGGCGTCGAAGTGGAGCAGGGCGACCGGGCCGTGCTTCTTCGCGACCGAGCGGAGCAGGGGCAGGGCGATGGTGTGGTCGCCGCCGAGGGTCATCAGGCGGGAGCCGTTGCCGATGAGCTCGTCGGCGGCGGCCTCGATCGTCTCGACGGCCTCGTTGATGTTGAAGGGGTTCGCGGCGATGTCACCGGCGTCGGCGACCTGCGCGAGGGCGAAGGGGGAGGCGTCCTGGGCCGGGTTGTACGGGCGCAGCAGGCGGGAGGCCTCGCGGATGGCGTTGCCGCCGAAGCGGGCGCCGGGGCGGTAGGAGACGCCGGAGTCGAAGGGCACGCCGACGACGGCGACGTCGGCGGAGCCGACCTCGTCGAGGCGGGGCAGCCGGGCGAAGGTCGCCGGGCCCGCGTAACGCGGGATGCGGGAGGAGTCGACGGGGCCGCGCGGCTGCGTGCTCATGGGGGGTGCCCTTCTGGTGGTCCTGCGAGTGCGGTGCTTCGAGCGTAAGCGGGCGCGGCCGGGGCGCGAAGTGTACGTTTCATCCACTGTCATGCCCCGATGTGTAGGAAGTGTCCATGGAAGCCCCGCTCACCCCGCCGGTCCCGCTGGCCGCCCTGACCGCCGACCGGGAGCTGGGGCTGAGGCTGCTCGCGGGGGCGGGTGCCGGGGCGGCGGGGGCGGCCGAGGTGTACGGGGTGCACGCCTCGGAGATGGCCGACCCGTCGCCGTACCTGCTGGGCGGGGAGCTGCTGCTGACGGCCGGCGCGGGGCTCACGGATCCGGCGGAGTACGTGGCGCGGCTGGTCCGGGCGGGTGTGGGCGCGGTCGGGTTCGGCGTCACCCCGGTGCACGAGACGGTGCCGCCCGCCCTCGCCGAGGCCTGCGAGCGCTACGGGCTGCCGCTGGTGGAGGTGCCGCCCGGGACCCCGTTCACGGCGGTCGGCCGGGCGGTCTGGCGGCTGATGGCCGAGGCCCGGACCAGGGAGCTGCGCCGGGTGACCGAGGCGCAGCAGTCCCTGGCGTCGGCGGCCGCCCGCCCCAGCCCGGTCCCGGCGGTCCTGGGCCGCCTGGCCTCGGCCCTGGGCGGCTGGGCGGCACTGCTGCCCCCGCCGGGCCGGGCGGCCGAAGCGGAGCAGCCGGGCACGGGCTGGGCGGCACCGGCCATCCCGCCGGACACGGCAACGCCGGCGGCCCCGGCCGACGCGCCGTCACCCGGCTCGGGGACGGGACCGGACGGGGGCCCGGGCGGGGAGCGCCGCCCCGGTGCGGGTGCTGACCCGGGCGTCGGGCGGCCCGGTGCGGGCGCCGGCTCCCGCTCCGGCGCCGCGGGCGCGGACCCCCGGGGCGGCGGGCCCTCCGGGGCGGCGCGGGAGGCCCTGGAGGCGCTGGCCCGGCGGGTGGCCTCGGGCGCCGCCGCGACCGCCACCGACTCCCACGCCGGAACCCACCTGGCCGCCTACGCGGTCGGGGGCGGTCGCGTGCTGGCCCTGGCCACGCCCTCCCGGACCCCCGGGGACCACACCATCGCCTCCGTCGCCGCCGTACTGCTGACCCTGCTCACCGGGGACCGTCCGGCGGGGGACGGGGCCGCCGCCCTGACCCGGCTGCTGCTCGACGGGGATCCGGCCGGGGCGCTCTCCCCCGGGCCCTGGTACGCCGTGCACGCCCGGGGCGGCGGGGATCCGCGGGCGCTGGCCGATGCGCTGGGCACCGTACTGCTGGACCCGCGCGGGGACGGCGTACGCCTGCTGACCGACCGGGAGCCCGCCCCGCAGCCCGGCTGGCGGCTCGGGGTGAGCGCTCCGGCCGCGCCCGCCGGGCTGGGCACCGCCGGAGCCCAGGCGCGCCGGGCGCTGGAGCGCGCGGAGGCGGCCCGGACGCCGCTGGTGCGGCACGCCCCCGGCGGGCTCGGCGCCCTGCTGGACCCGGCGGAGGCGCGCGCGTACGCCGAGGCGCTGCTGGCCCCGCTGAGCGCGGCGCAGGCGGCGACCCTGCGGGGCTGGCTCGCGCACCACGGCAGCTGGGACCGCACCGCCGCCGCCCTCGGCGTCCACCGCAACACGGTCCGCCAGCGCATCGCCCGCGCCGCCGTACTGCTGGGCGCGGACCTGGACGACCCCGACACCCGGATGGAGCTGTGGTTCGCCCTGCGCTGGGAGTCCCGCCCCGACGGGCACGGCTGACGAGGGTCCGCCGCCCCGGCGGACCCTACGATGTCCGGCATGTTCGACATGCCCCGCAGGGCCGCACGGGCGGTGCGCCGCGCCTGCCGGGGCGGGCGGCTCGCGCCGGCCGCCCGGCTGCTCGTCTGCGCCGCGGTCCCCTGGTACGCGTGCGTGTGGCTGGGTACGAGCACGGTCCCGGTGCCGGCCGCCCTGCCCGCCGTGCTGATCCTGCGCGGGGACGTGTTCGCGGCCCCCCTGCTGGCCCTGGAGCGCCTGGCCGGGGTGGTCGCCGGGGTCCTGCTGAGCGTGGCGGTCCTGCACTGGCTGCCCTCGGGCCCGCTGTCGTTCCCCGTCCTCCTGGTGTGCGCCTGCGCGGGCATGTACCTGCTCAGCCGGGCCGGCTCCCCCAACCAGCAGGTGCTGATCACCGCCCTGGTGATCTACGCGACGCCGGTGCCCGGCTACCCCCTGGCCCGGCTCGTCGAGACCGCCGTCGGCATCGCCGTCGTGGCGCTGCTCGGCCCGCTGCTCTGGCCGCCGGACCCGTACCGGCAGGCGGCGCGCGGCCTGGAGGAGTACCGCACCGCGCTGGCGGACCGGCTCGCGCGGACCGCCGCCGGGGCCGCCGCCCCCGTACCGGCGGACGCCGCGGCCCCCGCCCCCGTCGCCGCCTTCGCCCTGTGGCACCGCCCGTACGAGCTCTCCGCCGCACTGGAGCAGCGGTCGGGGCGGCTGCTCCTGCTGGCGCCCCGGCGGGACCGGGCCGGGGCGGCGGGCCCGCTGCGGCCCCGGCTGCGGCTGGCCGCGCGGACGGCCCCGGCGCTGCAGTTCCTGACCCGGGAGCTGGAGACCCGGTCCGCCGCCGACGACCCGTCCGCGCACGCCATGGCCCCGCTGATCGGGGCGACCGGCCGGGCCCTGGACGCGGCCCTGCGCGGCGAGGACTGCGCGCCGGGGCTGCGCCTGGCCCGGGAGCTGGCGGCGGCGCACCGGGCCGCGCACCCCCGCGCCCGGGACGCCGTACTGCGCGCCGGGATCCACCTCACCCACCAGGTGCTGGCCGAGCGGCCGGGCCCGGCCGCGGGCTGACCACCCGCCCGGGTGTCGGCCGTACGGCTTGCGCGGCGGGCGGTCGGGCCGCCACTGCCGGGCCGGGCGGGCGTCCCGGGCGAAGGTGTCCCTGCGGGGCGGGACGAGCGAGGCGAGGGAGGACCCGGATGGAGCTGGCTGTTGCCTTCGACACGATGGCCCGGTGGCAGTTCGGCATCACCACCGTCTACCACTTCCTGTTCGTACCCCTGACGATCTCCCTCGCGACGCTCGTCGCCGTCCTGCAGACCGCCTGGGTGCGCACGGAGAAGGAGAAGTACCTCAGGGCGACCAAGTTCTGGGGCAACCTCTTCCTGATCAACGTCGCGATGGGCGTGGTGACGGGCATCGTCCAGGAGTTCCAGTTCGGCATGAACTGGTCGGACTACTCGCGCTTCGTCGGTGACGTCTTCGGCGCGCCGCTCGCCTTCGAGGCCCTGATCGCCTTCTTCTTCGAGTCCACCTTCATCGGCCTGTGGATCTTCGGCTGGGACCGGCTCCCCCGGAAGATCCACCTGGCCTGCATGTGGGTGGTGGCGGCGGGCACCGCGCTGTCCGCGTACTTCATCCTCGCGGCGAACTCCTGGATGCAGCACCCGGTCGGCTACCGGATCAACCAGCAGCGCGGCCGCGCCGAACTGACCGACTACTGGCACGTCCTGACCCAGGACACCACCCTGGTCGTCGTCTACCACACGCTCACGGCCGCCTTCCTGACCGGCGGGGCCTTCATGGCCGGCATCGCGGCGGTGCACCTGCGGCGCGGCCGGCACGCCCCCGTGATGCGCGCCTCGCTGCGGCTGGGCCTGGTGACGATGGTGGTCGCGGGCGTGCTCGTGGCGTTCAGCGGGGACACCCTGGGCAAGGTGATGTTCCGGCAGCAGCCGATGAAGATGGCCGCCGCCGAGGCCCTGTGGGACGGCCAGACCAGCGCCCCCTTCTCGGTGTTCGCCATCGGCGACGTCGACAAGGGCCACAACAGCGTGGAGTGGTCCATCCCGGGCCTGCTGTCCTTCCTGGCGGAGGGGAACTTCACCGCGTACGTGCCGGGCATCAACGACACCGCCGCGGCCGAGCAGGCGAAGTACGGGCCCGGGGACTACCGGCCCGACATCCCGGTCGCCTTCTGGGGCTTCCGCTGGATGATGGGCTTCGGCATGGCCTCCCTGGCCATCGGGGCGGCCGGGCTCTGGCTGACCCGCCGCAGGTTCTGGCTGCACCCCGACCTGCGGACCGGCGAGGACGAGGTGCCGCACCTGGCGCTGACCCGCCGCACGACCCTGGGGTCCCGGCTGACGACCTGGTACTGGCGGGCCGCCGTGTGGACGCTCGCCTTCCCGCTGATCGGCAATTCCTGGGGCTGGATCTTCACCGAGACCGGACGCCAGCCCTGGCTGGTCTACGGGGTCCTGCGCACCGCGGACGGGGTCTCCCCCGGCGTCTCCCAGGGCGAGGTGATCACCTCGCTGGCCGGCTTCACCCTGCTCTACGCCCTCCTGGCGGTGATCGAGGTCAAGCTGCTCGTGAAGTACGTCAAGGCCGGTCCCCCCGAGCCCACCGACGCCGACCGCAACCCGCCCACCAAGACCGGCGGGGACGACGGGGACCCCGACCGGCCGATGGCCTTCGCGTACTGACGGCCCCGAGCGTGCCGCTCCTCACTCTGGACACGGGACTCTGGACACGGGTGACAACCCGCCGGTAACTTAATCTGAGCAAGCGCTTAGGCGCTCGCGACCACATTGAGAAACCACGACGGCGCGCAGCCACCCCCGCGAGAGCGGCGGCGGCCCGGCCGCGCAGAGGGAGGCCGGCCGTGCGCCGTACCGTTTTCGACGAGGACCACGAGGCGTTCCGCGAGACCATCCGCGCCTTCATCGAGGCCGAGGTCGTCCCCGTCTACGACGAATGGTTCGCGGCGGGCCAGGCTCCGCGCGACTTCTACTACAAGCTCGGCGAGCTGGGCGTCTTCGGGATCAACGTCCCCGAGGAGTTCGGCGGCGCGGGCCTGGACACCCACAAGTTCGAGGCCGTCCTCTACGAGGAGACCTCCCGCGCCGGCGTGAACTTCGGCGGCTCCGGCGTCCACGTGCTGCTCGCCCTGCCGTACATCAAGATGCTCGCCACCGACGAGCAGAAGAAGCGCTACCTGCCGAAGTTCGTCTCCGGCGAGGAGATGTGGGCCCTCGCCATGACCGAGCCGGGCACCGGCTCCGACGTCGCGGGCATGAAGACCACCGCCAAGCTCTCCGAGGACGGCACGCACTACGTCCTCAACGGCTCCAAGACCTTCATCACCGGTGGCGTCCACGCCGACCGCGTGATCGTCTGCGCCCGCACCTCCGCCCCGGGCGAGCAGGACCGCCGCTTCGGCATCTCCCTCTTCGCCGTGGACACCAAGTCCGAGGGCTACTCCATCGGCCGCAAGCTCGACAAGCTGGGCCTGCGCACCTCCGACACCGCCGAGCTGGCGTTCGTCGACGTGAAGGTGCCGGTCGAGGACCTGATGGGCGAGGAGAACAAGGGCTTCTACTACCTCGGCGCGAACCTGCCCTCCGAGCGCTGGGGCATCGCCTTCGGCGCGTACGCGCAGGCCAAGGCCGCCGTCCGGTTCGCCCAGCAGTACGTGACCGACCGCACGGTCTTCGGCAAGCCGGTCGCGCACTTCCAGAACACCAAGTTCGAGCTGGCTTCCTGCCAGGCCGAGGTGGACGCCGCCGAGGCCGTCGCCGACCGCGCCCTGGAGGCCCTGGACGCGGGCGAGCTGACTGCCGCCGAGGCCGCCTCCGCGAAGCTGTTCTGCACCGAGGTCGCGCACCGCGTCATCGACAAGTGCCTCCAGCTGCACGGCGGCTACGGCTACATGAACGAGTACCCGATCGCCCGTCTGTACGCCGACAACCGCGTGAACCGCATCTACGGCGGCACCAGCGAGGTCATGAAGTCCATCATCGCGAAGTCCATGGGTCTGTAAGTCCCCCCGGGGCGCTTACCGACACCTCCATGAACGAGGCACTGACGACGCTCCTCGAACTGCTCGACCTGGAGCAGATCGAGGAGGACATCTTCCGCGGTACCAGCCGATCGGCGCTGGTACCGCGGGTCTTCGGCGGCCAGGTCGCGGCCCAGGCGCTGGTCGCGGCCGGCCGGACCGTGCCCGGGGACCGTACGGCGCACTCGCTGCACTCGTACTTCCTGCGCGCCGGGGACCCCGGCGCGCCCATCGTCTACTCCGTGGACCGGATCCGCGACGGGCGCTCCTTCACCACCCGCCGGGTCGTCGCCGTCCAGCACGGACAGCCGATCTTCCACCTCTCGGCGTCGTTCCAGACGTACGAGGACGGCCTCGACCACCAGAGCGCCATGCCCGACGCACCGGACCCCGAGACCCTGCCGACGGCCGCCGAGTCCCTGCCCGCGTACCGGGAGACCTTCCGGGACCCCGGCACGGTGGAACGGCTGATCGAGGCGCGGGCCGCCGTGGACCTGCGCTACGCGACGACCCCGCCGTGGGGCAGCGTCGGCGAGCCCGTCGAGCCGCGCTGCCAGGTGTGGTTCCGCACCGCGGGCAAGCTGGAGGGCGACGACCCGCTGCTGCACACCTGCCTGGCCACCTACGTCTCGGACATGACCCTGCTGGACTCGGTGCTGCTCGCGCACGGCCGGGGCGGCTGGGCCGTCGGCGACGTGGTCGGCGCCTCGCTGGACCACGCCATGTGGTTCCACCGGCCCTTCCGCGCCGACGAGTGGCTCCTGTACGACCAGGAGTCCCCCTCGGCCGCCGCCGGCCGGGGCCTGGGCCAGGCCCGCATCTGGACCCAGGACGGCCGCCTCGCGGTCACCGTCATCCAGGAGGGCGTCGTCCGCGTCCCGCGCGGCTAGGGCGTGCCCGACGGCGCCCCCGCCGGGCACGGGTGTCACTGACGGTGCGCCCCGGATCCGGGACGTACCGTCGCGGCATGCCCGGAGAATCCGAAAGCGTCGCCACCGTCGTCGTCGCCACCGTCACCAATCTGGGGATCGCGGTGGCCAAGGCGGTCGGCGGGATCGTCAGCGGGTCCAGCGCGATGCTGTCGGAGGCCGCGCACTCGGTGGCCGACACGGTGACGGAGGTGTTGCTGCTGGCCGCCCTCAAGCGCAGCGCCCGGCCGGCCGACGAGGCGCATCCGCTGGGATACGGGCCCGAGCGGTACATCTGGGCGCTGCTCGCCTCCATCGCGACGTTCGTGGGGGGCGCGGTCTTCGCGGTGTACGACGGCATCCACACCCTGGTGCACGGGGAGGACCCCGGCGACCCGACGCTTTCGTACGTCATCCTCGCCGTCGCCTTCCTGCTGGAGGGCTACTCGCTGTACGTGGCCTGGCGGCAGGTGCGGGCCGAGGCGCTGCGGATGCGGGCGCCGCTGGGGCTGTACGTGAAGCACACCCCCGACACGGCGGTGAAGGCCGTCCTGCTGGAGAACGTCGCGGCGCTGATCGGCCTCGCGCTGGCCGCGGGCGGCCTGCTGGGCGCGCAGCTGACCGGCTCGGGGGTCTACGACGGGGTGGCGTCGCTGCTGATCGGGCTGCTGCTGGTGGCGGTGGCGTGGGAGCTCGGGCGCTCGAACGCCCAGTACCTGATCGGCCGGCCGCTGCCCGCCGCGACGCGGGCGCAGGTACGGGAGGAGCTGCTGTCGGTGCCGCACATCGAGGCGGTGCTGGAGCTGACCACCCTCGTCCAGGGCCCGGACGAGGTGCTGATCGCAGCGAAGATCGACTTCCACGACCTGGCCTCGGCCCGCCAGGTGGAGGCCGCCTGCGAGGACGCGGAGTCCCAGCTGCGCGAACGCTTCCCGGCGGTCCGCCGCGTCTACCTGGACCCCACCCCGGGCCCGCCCGCCCCCTGACGGGCCGGGCCGGGCCGGGCCCCGGCAGGTCAGCCGGCCAGGCCGGCCGCGGCGAGCAGGTAGGCGACCATCGGGTCGTAGAAGCGGGGGTCGCGGACGTGGTCGTCCAGGGGGACCGCCACCTGGAGGGTGCCCTCCGCCTCGGCGAGGAAGAGCGCCGGGTCGTTGCAGTCCGCGTACCCGACGGCGTCGAGCCCGCGCTGGGCCGCGCAGCCCGCCCAGCCGTGGTCGGCGACGACCAGGTCCGGCTGCGGGCGGCCCTCCGCCGCGAGGCCGTCCAGGACCGCGGCCATCGGGGCCGGGGAGTGGGTGTGCCACAGCGTCGCCCCGCGCTCCTGGACCGCGATGCCGGCGAACTGCCACACCGAGCCCTCGTCGGCGGTGAGACCGGCGGGGATCCGGACGATCTCGCAGCCCGCCGCGCGCAGGGCGTCGGCCGTGGCGCGGTGGACGTCGAGGAGACCGCCCGGGTGCCCGGTGGCCAGCAGCACGCTCTGCCGGTCCGCGGCGGCCTTGCGCAGCCGCGCCGCCAGCCGGTCCAGGGCGGCGACGGTGAGCTCGGGGTCGATGGTGTCCTGGCCGTGGCGGTGCCCGGGGTCGTCCACGACCCCGCAGCGCTCCGCCATGACGGCCAGCACATCCTGTTCGTCCGTCCAGCGCTCGCCGAGCTCCAGGCCCAGCCAGTAGTGGCGGTCGCCGTTGGCGAGGCGGCGGTAGTGGCTCAGGTTGTTCTCGCGCGGGGTGGCCACCTCCCCCGCGATCCGCGTGCGGACCAGGTGTTCGACGAGTTCGGCGCGGCTGGGTACGGGCGTCTCTATCGGCATGCGGCTCATTCTGCCGCCGCCCGGCCGGAGTCGTGCGTTCCGTCCCAGACCCCGCAGGCGTGGCCTCATCCCGACAGCGCCCCGAACGCGCCGTTCGCGAGCCGCCGCAGCAGGGACTCGGTCGCGTCCCGGCCGAGGACGGCCAGATGCGGGGTGGAGTTCAGCAGACCGAAGACCGCGTGCACGCAGACCCGTACCTCGGTCTCGCCGACCGCGGGGTGCAGTTCCCGTACGACGGCCACCCACAGCTCCACGTACTGCCGCTGGAGCTGGCGCACGAGCTTGCGGTCGGCCTCGCGCAGCCGGTCCAGCTCGCGGTCGTGGAGGGTGATCAGCGCCCGGTCGTCGAGCGCGAAGTCGATGTGGCCCTCGACCAGCGAGGCCAGCACCTCCCGCGGGTCCGCGCCGGCCTCCTCGACCCGCCGCCGGCCGCCCGTCAGCAGCCGCTCGCTGATCCCGACCAGCAGCTCGGCGAGCATGGCGTCCTTGCCGGCGAAATGCCGGTACAGGCCGGGGCCGCTGATGCCGACCGCGGCCCCTATCTCGTCCACGCCCACCCCGTGGAACCCGCGCTCCGCGAAGAGCCGAGCGGCCTGGCTGAGGATCTGCTCGCGACGGGTGGGGGCGGCGGCTCTGGTGCTCATGGGAATCCATTCTAGACAGGGCCGTTAGCGCTCGTTAACCTGGAGCGCATACGCGTTAACGGTCATTAACAAAGCGTGCACCGAGCAAGGGAGCTCGACCGATGCAGCAGGCACCAGTGCTGACGAGCGCCGCGGACCCGGCGTCCGAGGCCTGGCGGACCAATGAGGCCGCCCACCGCGAGCTCGCCGAGGGCCTGCGCGCCCGGCTGGGCGCGGCCCGTCTCGGCGGCGGCGAGAAGGCCCGCGCCCGCCACACCGCGCGCGGGAAGCTGCTTCCCCGCGACCGCGTGGACACCCTCCTCGACCCGGGGTCCCCCTTCCTGGAGCTGGCCCCGCTGGCCGCCGAGGGCATGTACGGGGGCGCGGCCCCGGCCGCGGGGGTGATCGCGGGCATCGGCCGGGTCAGCGGCCGCGAGTGCGTGATCGTCGCGAACGACGCCACCGTCAAGGGCGGCACGTACTACCCGATGACCGTCAAGAAGCACCTGCGGGCCCAGGAGGTGGCGCTGGAGAACCGTCTCCCCTGCCTCTACCTGGTCGACTCCGGCGGCGCCTTCCTGCCCATGCAGGACGAGGTCTTCCCCGACCGGGACCACTTCGGCCGCATCTTCTACAACCAGGCCCGCATGTCGGGGGCCGGCATCCCGCAGATCGCCGCCGTCCTCGGCTCCTGCACGGCGGGCGGCGCGTACGTCCCCGCCATGAGCGACGAGGCCGTCATCGTGCGCGGCCAGGGCACCATCTTCCTCGGCGGCCCGCCGCTGGTGAAGGCCGCCACCGGAGAGGTGGTCACGGCCGAGGAGCTGGGCGGCGGCGAGGTCCACTCCCGGATCTCGGGCGTCACCGACCACCTCGCGGAGGACGACGCGCACGCGCTGCGGATCGTACGGAACATCGTGGCGACCCTGCCCGCGCGCGGGGCCCTGCCCTGGTCGGTCGAGGCTCCCGAGGAGCCCAAGGTGGACCCGTACGGGCTGTACGGCGCGGTCCCCGTCGACTCCCGCACCCCCTACGACGCCCGCGAGATCATCGCCCGCGTGGTCGACGGCTCCCGCTTCCAGGAGTTCAAGGCGGAGTTCGGCCAGACCCTGGTCACCGGCTTCGCCCGGATCCACGGCCACCCGGTCGGCATCATCGCCAACAACGGCATCCTCTTCTCCGAGTCCGCACAGAAGGGCGCCCACTTCATCGAGCTGTGCGACCAGCGCGGCATCCCGCTCCTCTTCCTCCAGAACATCTCCGGCTTCATGGTCGGCCGGGACTACGAGGCCGGCGGCATCGCCAAGCACGGCGCCAAGATGGTCACCGCCGTGGCCTGCACCCGGGTCCCCAAGCTCACGGTGGTCGTCGGCGGCAGCTACGGCGCGGGCAACTACTCGATGTGCGGGCGGGCGTACTCGCCGCGCTTCCTGTGGATGTGGCCCAACGCCAAGATCTCCGTGATGGGTGGCGAACAGGCCGCCTCGGTGCTGGCCACCGTCAAGCGCGACCAGATCGAGGGCGCCGGCCAGGAGTGGCCCGCCGAGGACGAGGAGGCCTTCAAGGCCCCGGTCCGCGCCCAGTACGAGGAGCAGGGCAACGCCTACTACGCCACCGCCCGGCTGTGGGACGACGGGGTCATCGACCCGATGGAGACCCGGCAGGTGCTGGGGCTGGCCCTGACCGCGTGCGCGAACGCCCCGCTGGGCGACTCGGGCTTCGGCATCTTCCGTATGTGACGTGTTGTCTGTGACGTGAGGACTTCTTCGATGTTCAGCACTGTTCTGGTCGCGAACCGGGGCGAGATCGCGGTACGGGTCATCCGCACGCTGCGGGAGCTCGGGATCCGCTCCGTGGCCGTCTTCAGCGACGCCGACGCGGACGCCCGTCACGTACGGGAGGCCGACACGGCCGTCCGGATCGGCCCGGCGGCCGCCGCCGAGAGCTACCTGTCGGTGGAGCGGCTCCTCGACGCCGCTCGCCGCACCGGAGCCGAGGCCGTCCACCCCGGTTACGGCTTCCTCGCCGAGAACGCGGGCTTCGCCCAGGCCTGCGCCGATGCCGGCCTCGCCTTCATCGGGCCGCCGGCGGCCGCCATCAACCTGATGGGCGACAAGATCCGCGCCAAGGAGACGGTGAAGGCGGCGGGCGTGCCCGTGGTCCCCGGCTCCTCCGGCAGCGGCCTCACCGACGCCGAACTGGTCTCCGCCTCGATGGAGATCGGCATGCCGGTGCTGCTCAAGCCCTCGGCCGGCGGCGGCGGAAAGGGCATGCGGCTGGTCCGTGACGCGGCGGTGCTCGGCGAGGAGATCGCGGCGGCCCGCCGCGAGGCACGGTCCTCCTTCGGCGATGACACCCTGCTCGTGGAGCGGTGGGTGGACCGGCCCCGGCACATCGAGATCCAGGTGCTGGCGGACGCCCACGGCAACGTGGTGCACCTGGGCGAGCGCGAATGCTCCCTCCAGCGGCGCCACCAGAAGGTCATCGAGGAGGCCCCGTCGGTCCTGCTCACCCCGGAGCTGCGGGCCTCGATGGGCGCGGCGGCGGTGGAGGCGGCACGCTCCTGCGGGTACGTCGGCGCGGGCACGGTGGAGTTCATCGTGCCGGGCGGGGACCCGTCCTCGTACTACTTCATGGAGATGAACACCCGGCTCCAGGTGGAGCACCCGGTGACGGAGCTCGTCACGGGGCTGGACCTGGTGGAACAGCAGCTGCGGGTGGCCGCGGGCGCGGAACTGGGCTTCGGGCAGGACGACGTCACCCTGACCGGGCACGCGATCGAGGCCCGCGTCTGCGCCGAGGACCCGGCGCGCGGCTTCCTGCCGTCCGGCGGTACGGTCCTGGCCCTGTCCGAGCCCTCGGGCCCGTCCGTACGGACGGACTCCGGGCTGGTGGCGGGGGTCGACACGGGCTCGACGTACGACCCGATGCTGTCGAAGGTGATCGCGTACGGTCCGGACCGGGCCACCGCCCTGCGGGTGCTGCGGGGCGCCCTCGCCGACACCGTGATCCTGGGCGTCCAGACCAACGCGGGTTTCCTGCGGAGGCTGTTGGCGCATCCGGACGTGGTGTCCGGGGACCTGGACACGGGGCTGGTGGAGCGGGACCTCCCGTCCCTCCTCCCGGAGGGGGTGCCCGCGGAGGTGTACGCGGCGGCTGCGCTGCTGTCCGTCCCCCACCCCGCCCCTTCCCGAAACCGTGCCGGGAGCGCGGGGGAGCCGGGGTGGGTCGACCCGTTCGACTGCGCCAACGGCTGGCGCCTGGGCGGCACCCCGGCCTGGACGGTGCACCACTTCAGCCTTCCCGGGCAGGACCCGGTTACCGTCCGCACCCGGCCCGCCGGGCCGGGCCACGGCGCTTCCGGCCCGCTCACCGAGCTGCTCCTGGACGCGGCCCCGCCCGCACCCGACGGCGGCGGCGGCCAAGATCAAGCCTCGCCGGCGATTGAGGCGCGGGGTCCGGGGCGGAGCCCCGGCGCACCGGCCCGGGGCCGGATCGTCCAGCTCACCCCCGACCACCTCACGGTCGAACTCGACGGGGTCACCCACCGGTTCAGCCACGCCGCCTCCCCGGAGGGGACCTGGCTCGGCCGCGACGCCGACTCCTGGCACGTGCGGGCGCACGACCCCGTGGAGGCCAACCTGCGCGGCGGGACGAGGACCGGCGCGGACACCCTCTCGGCCCCCATGCCCGGCACCGTCACCGTCGTCAAGGTGGCCGTCGGGGACGAGGTCGTCGCGGGCCAGAGCCTGCTCGTCGTCGAGGCGATGAAGATGGAGCACGTCATCTCCGCCCCGCACTCCGGCACGGTCACCGAGCTGGACGTCTTCCCCGGCACCACCGTCGCCATGGACCAGGTCCTGGCCGTCGTCACCCCGGACGAGGCCGAGGACGAGAAGGAGGAGACGTCGTGAACGGGCTGCCCATGAGCGTCCCGGCCCCCGGGCTGCCGGCGCGCGTCCGCATCCACGAGGTCGGCGCCCGCGACGGGCTGCAGAACGAGAAGGCGGCCGTACCCACCGCCGTCAAGGCCGAGTTCATCCACCGGCTCGCCGCCGCCGGCCTCACCACCATCGAGGCCACCAGCTTCGTGCACCCCAAGTGGGTGCCCCAGCTGGCCGACGCCGAGCAGCTGTTCCCGGAGCTGGCCGGCCTCGCCGGGGTGCACCTGCCCGTCCTCGTCCCCAACGAGCGCGGCCTCGACCGGGCGCTCGCCCTCGGGGCCACCCGGATCGCGGTGTTCGGCTCGGCCACCGAGACGTTCGCCGCCCGCAACCTCAACCGGACCGTCGACGAGTCCCTCGCCATGTTCGAGCCCGTCGTGGCCCGCGCCAAGGAGGGCGGGGCGCACGTCCGCGGCTACCTCTCCATGTGCTTCGGCGACCCCTGGGAAGGCGCCGTGCCGGTCACCCAGGTGGTCCGCGTCGCCAAGGCCCTGCTGGACCTCGGCTGTGACGAACTGAGCCTCGGCGACACCATCGGCGTGGCCACCCCGGGCCACGTCCGGGCCCTCCTGGCCGCGCTGAACGCGGAGGGGGTCGCGACCGGCCGGATCGGCGTGCACTTCCACGACACCTACGGCCAGGCCCTGTCCAACACCCTCGCCGCACTCCAGCACGGCGTGAGCACCGTCGACGCCTCCGCGGGCGGCCTCGGCGGCTGCCCGTACGCGAAGAGCGCCACCGGGAACCTCGCCACCGAGGACCTGGTGTGGATGCTCGACGGCCTCGGCATCGAGACCGGGGTCGACCTGGCCGCCCTCACCGCCACGAGCGTGTGGATGGCCGAACAGCTGGGCCGCCCGAGCCCCTCCCGTACCGTCCGCGCCCTCTCCCACAAGGAGTAACGAAGACCATGGCCCTCGACCACCGGCTCACCCCCGAGCACGAGGAACTCCGCCGCACCGTCGAGGCGTTCGCCCACGACGTCATCGCCCCGAAGATCGGCGACCTGTACGAGCGGCACGAGTTCCCGTACGAGATCGTCCGCGAGATGGGCCGCATGGGCCTGTTCGGGCTGCCCTTCCCGGAGGAGTACGGCGGCATGGGCGGGGACTATCTCGCCCTCGGCATCGCCCTGGAGGAGCTGGCCCGCGTCGACTCCTCCGTCGCCATCACCCTGGAGGCGGGCGTCTCGCTGGGCGCCATGCCGATCCACCTGTTCGGCTCCGAGGAGCAGAAGCGGGAGTGGCTGCCGAAGATGTGCTCCGGGGAGATCCTCGGCGCCTTCGGCCTGACCGAGCCCGGCGCGGGCAGCGACGCCGGCGGCACCCGCACCACGGCCGTCAAGGACGGCGACGAGTGGGTCATCAACGGCTCCAAGTGCTTCATCACCAACTCCGGTACGGACATCACCGGTCTGGTCACCGTCACCGCCGTCACCGGGCGCAAGGCGGACGGCCGTCCCGAGATCTCCTCGATCATCGTCCCGTCGGGCACCCCCGGCTTCACGGTGGCCGCCCCCTACTCCAAGGTGGGCTGGAACTCCTCCGACACCCGTGAGCTGTCCTTCTCGGACGTACGGGTCCCGCTGGCCAACCTGGTCGGCGCGGAGGGCCGCGGGTACGCGCAGTTCCTGCGGATCCTGGACGAGGGCCGCATCGCGATCTCGGCGCTGGCCACGGGCCTCGCGCAGGGCTGCGTCGACGAGTCGGTGAAGTACGCCAGGGAGCGGCACGCCTTCGGCAGGGCGATCGGCGACAACCAGGCCATCCAGTTCAAGCTCGCGGACATGGAAACGCGCGCGCACATGGCGCGGATCGGCTGGCGGGACGCGGCTTCGCGGCTGGTGGCCGGGGAGCCGTTCAAGAAGGAGGCGGCCATCGCGAAGCTGTACTCGTCGACCGTCGCCGTGGACAACGCCCGTGACGCCACGCAGATCCACGGCGGCTACGGCTTCATGAACGAGTACCCCGTGGCCCGCATGTGGCGGGACTCGAAGATCCTGGAGATCGGCGAGGGAACGAGCGAGGTACAGCGCATGCTGATCGCCCGTGAGCTGGGCTTCGGCGGCTAGGGACGGCAGCTCGGCGCAGCACCGTAGCGCGCGGGACGTGGTGAGGGGACCCAGGAAATTTAGGGTCCCCTTACTGCTTTCGGCCAAGGTTAGGCTAACCTTCCCCCGAACGGCCGCTCCCCCGGCGGCCGCCCCTGCACGCACGAAAGCGGACAACGACATGGTCAAGCCCCGAACCTCCTTCCTCTCGCGCCGCGGCATCATCGCGGCGGGCGGCGCCCTCGGCCTCGTCGCGGCGCTCAGCGCCTGCGGTGGCGGCGACAAGGACACGGCGAAGGACGGCGCGGGCGACAAGGGCGCCAGCGCGGCCGCCTCGGGCCCGTGGAGCTTCAAGGACGACCTCGGCAAGGACGTCACCACCAAGTCCACCCCGAAGAACATCGTCGCCTTCACCGGCACGGCCGCCGCCCTGTCCGACTACGGCGTCCAGGTCAAGGGCGTCTTCGGCCCGACCAAGCTCGCCGACGGCAAGCCCGACCCGCAGGCCGGCACGATGGACATCTCCAAGGTGGAGATCCTCGGCAACGTCTACGACGAGTTCAACGTCGAGAAGTACGCGGCCCTGCGGCCCGACGTGCTGCTCACCAACACCTGGGACGGCTCGTACTGGTACGTGCCCGAGGCCTCCAAGGACAAGATCCTGAAGCTGGCCCCGGCCGCCGCCATCGGCGTCGGCAGCGACGCCTCCATGGACAAGTCCCTCGGCCGCACGGCCGACCTGGCCAAGTCCCTCGGCGCCGACCTGAACAGCCAGAAGGCCGTCGACGCCAAGGCCCGCTTCGAGGCCGCCGCCGCCAAGGTGCGCGAGGCCACCAAGGCCAACCCGGGCATCAAGGTGCTCGTCGGCTCCGGCGACGCGGACCACTTCTACGTCTCCACCCCGAAGACCTCGGCCGACCTGAAGTACTTCGAGTCCCTGGGCGTGGAGTTCGTGGTCCCGGACAACCTCGACAAGGGCAGCGTCTTCTTCGAGAGCCTGAGCTGGGAGAACGCCGGCAAGTACAAGGCGGACCTCATCCTGCTCGACAACCGCACCGGCACCCTGCAGAACGAGCAGCTGACCAAGGAGAAGCCCACCTGGGCCGCGCTGCCCGCCGTCAAGGCCGGCCAGGTCGCGCCGCGCGTGACGGAACCGATCTACTCGTACGAGAAGTGCGCGCCGATCCTGGAAGAGCTCGCGAAGAGCATCCAGAACGCCAAGAAGGCCGGCTGACCACCCGCCTTCCCGGCGCCATCCCAGGGGGGATCCTCCACATGACCGCCACCGCGACCGCCACCACCGCGACCGCAGCCGAGACCACCGCCGCGACCGCCGCCGAGACGGCTGCCGAGGCCGCCGCCGCGACCGCCGCGACCGCCGCCGAGACGGCTGCCGAGGCCGCCGCCGCCGAAACCGCGCCCGCCGTCGCGCACTTCCGGTTCTTCACCCTCGAAGTGCTGCGCACGCGCCGCCTCGGGCACTCGTTCCTGCGCGTCACCTTCGGCGGGCAGTCCCTCGCGGACTTCCGGTCGGGGGGCTACGACCAGAGCCTCTCGCTCTTCCTGCCGCCCGCCCACCGCGAGCACACCGAGCTGCCTTCCACCGCGGCGGACACCTGGTTCGCCGCCTGGCGCGGGATGCCGCAGGAGGAGCGGCCGGTGATGCGCTCGTACACCGTGCGCGCACAGCGGCGCACGCGGGAGGGCGTGGACGAGGTCGACATCGACTTCGTCCTGCACGGGGACTCCTCCCCGGCCTCCCGCTGGGCGGGCCGGGCCGCGGCCGGTCGCCGGATCCTGGCGATCGGTCCGGCCGTGGCCGAGAACAAGTCCGTCCGCTTCCAGCCGCCGGCCGCCACCGACGCGGTCCTGATGTACGCGGACGAGACCGCACTGCCGGCCGCCGCGGCGATCCTGGAGCGGCTCCCCGCCGGAACCCCCGTGAAGGCCTGGTTCGAGGTCCCGCACGAGGACGACCGGATCGCCCCGGCCACCCCGGCGCAGGCGGACATCACCTGGATCGTGCGCCCCGAGGGCGCGGGCCGGGAGCGGACGGAGCAGGTGCTGGAGCAGGTGCGGGCGGCGCGGCTGCCCGCCGCCGGGGCCCCGTACGCCTGGCTGGCGGGCGAGGCCGGCACCATTCGCGCGGTACGCCGCCACCTGGTGCGGGAACGTTCCGTCGACCGGCGATCGGTGCGCTTCACCGGCTACTGGCGCTTCGGTGCGAGCGAGGAGCAGCTGCTCGCGGAGGCGTACGCGGGCCAGGCCGCCAGCGAGGACCCCGCGGCCGAGCTGTAGCCAACGCCCGCGACGGGCAAGGGACATGAGAGAGGGGCCCCGGCTTGTGCCGGGGCCCCTCTGCATTTGGTTCGAGTATTAGGTTAGGCTAACCTAAGCATCGCACCCCGCCCCCCCCTCTCCCCCTGCCCGGAGGAAAGTTGATGCGCTCGCATCTGCTGAACGAGACGACCGCCGACCTCTACCGGCGTTCCGTCACGGAAGGCGTCGACCGCGTCGCCGCCAAACTGGCGACCACGGAACGGCCCCACACGGGCATATCCGTCGACGAACTCGCCCCGGTCATCGCCTCGATCGACCTCGACGCGCCGCTGGGCGACGCCGCCGCCGCGCTCGACGAGCTGGAAGACGTCTACCTCCGCGACGCCGTCTACTTCCACCACCCGCGCTACCTGGGCCACCTCAACTGCCCGGTCGTCATCCCCGCGGTGGTCGGCGAAGCGGTCCTCTCGGCCGTCAACTCCTCCCTGGACACCTGGGACCAGTCGATCGGCGGCACGCTCATCGAGCGCCGCCTCATCGAGTGGACCGCCCGCCGCATCGGCCTCGGCGAGGGCGCGGACGGCATCTTCACCTCCGGCGGCAGCCAGTCGAACTTCCACGCGCTGCTCCTGGCCCGCGACGAGGCCTGCCGGATCGTCATGAAGCGCGCCCTGGACGGCGGGAACACGCTCAGCAAGGCCGAACTCCTGCCGAAGCTGCGCATCTTCACCTCGGAGGCCAGCCACTTCAGCGTCCAGAAGTCCGCCGCCATGCTGGGCCTGGGCTACGAGGCCGTCATCAGCGTCCCCGTCGACCGCAACCGCCGGATGGACACCTCGGTACTCGCGCTGGAGCTGGAGAACTGCGCCGCCGAGGGCCTCTTCCCGATGGCCGTCGTCGCCACCGCCGGGACCACCGACTTCGGGTCCATCGACCCGCTCCCCGAGATCGCCCGCCTGGCCGGCGAGCACTCCGCGTGGATGCACGTGGACGCCGCCTACGGCTGCGGACTGCTGGTCTCCCCCACCCGCCGGCACCTCCTCGACGGCATCGAGCACGCCGACTCCGTCACGGTCGACTACCACAAGTCCTTCTTCCAGCCCGTGAGCTCCAGCGCGATGCTGGTCCGCGACCGCGACACCCTCAAGCACGCCACGTACCACGCGGACTACCTCAACCCGCGCCGGATGGCCGAGGAGCGGATCCCGAACCAGGTCGACAAGTCGATTCAGACCACCCGCCGCTTCGACGCCCTCAAGCTCTGGATGACCCTGCGCGTCATGGGCGCCGACGGCCTCGGCTCGCTCTTCGACGAGGTCATCGACCTGGCCGCCGCCGGCTACGAGATCATCGCGGCCGACCCCCGCTTCGAGGTCGTCGTCCGGCCGCAGATCTCCACCCTCGTCTTCCGCTACGTCCCCACCGACGGCCCCCGCCGCGCGGACCTCCTCGACGAGGCCCAGCTGCACGCCCGCAAGGCCCTGTTCGCCTCCGGCGAGGCGGTCGTCGCCGGCACCAGGGTGGACGGCGCCCAGTACCTCAAGTTCACCCTCCTCAACCCGCAGACCACGACGGCCGACATCAGCGCCGTCCTCGACCTCCTCGCCGCACACGCCGAGCAGTTCCTGGGAGAATCCCTTGCCGTCCACCGTTAGGCCCCACGACTTCATCGGCATCGGCCTGGGTCCCTTCAACCTGGGACTCGCCTGCCTGACCGCGCCGATCGGCGAACTCGACGGCCTCTTCATCGAGTCGAAGCCCCACTTCGAGTGGCACGCCGGCATGTTCCTCGACGGCGCCCACCTCCAGACGCCGTTCATGTCGGACCTCGTCACCCTCGCCGACCCGACCTCGCCCTTCTCCTTCCTGAACTACCTGAAGGACAAGGACCGGCTGTACTCCTTCTACATCCGGGAGAACTTCTACCCGCTGCGCGCCGAGTACAACGACTACTGCCGCTGGGCGGCCGACCGGCTCGACAACGTCCGGTACTCCACCTCGGTCACCGAGGTGACCTATGACGAGGCCGCCGGCCTCTACGAGGTCCACACCGACCAGGGCGAGACCCACCTCGCCCGCCGCCTGGTCCTGGGCACCGGCACCTCCCCCCACCTGCCGCCCGCCTGCGCGGGCCTCGGCGGCGACTTCCTGCACAACTCGGCGTACATGACGCACAAGGCGGAGCTGCAGCAGAAGAAGTCGATCACCCTGATCGGCTCGGGCCAGAGCGCCGCGGAGATCTACTACGACCTCCTCGCCGAGATCGACACGTACGGCTACCAGCTCAACTGGGTCACCCGCTCCCCGCGCTTCTTCCCGCTGGAGTACACCAAGCTGACGCTGGAGATGACCTCCCCGGAGTACGTGGACTACTTCCACGCCCTCCCCGAGGACACCCGCTACCGGCTGGAGACCCAGCAGAAGAGCCTCTTCAAGGGCATCGACGGCGATCTGATCAACGAGATCTTCGACCTGCTCTACCAGAAGAAGATCAGCATGCCCGGCCCGGTCCCGACCACCCTGCTGACCAACACCTCCCTGAACAGCACGGCGTACGACACCACCACCGGCTCGTACACCCTGGGGCTGCGCCAGGAGGAGCAGGAGCGCGACTTCTCCCTCACCACCGAGGGCCTGGTGCTGGCCACCGGCTACAAGTACACCGTGCCCGAATTCCTGAACCCGGTCCGCGACCGCCTGAACTTCGACGGCCGCGGCCGCCTGGACGCGGGCCGCAACTACAGCGTCGACACCACCGGCCGGGGCGTCTACCTCCAGAACGGCACGACGCACAACCACTCCCTCACCTCGCCCGACCTGGGCATGGCCGCGTACCGCAACGCGTACATCGTCTCCGAGCTGCTCGGCCGCGAGTACTACAAGGTCGAGAAGTCCATCGCGTTCCAGCAGTTCGCCGCCCCGGAAGGCACGCACGTATGAGCACCACCGCAGAGATACTCTTCACCCGCACCGACCCGGTCCTCGGAACGTTCGCGCTCCGCCCCCTGGATCCCTTCTCGGACGCGGAGCTGCTGCACGGCTGGGTCACCGACCCCAAGGCCGCGTTCTGGATGATGCAGGACGCCACCCTCACCGAGGTGGAGCGCGAGTACGTGCGCATCACCACGCACGAGCACCACCAGGCCTTCATCGGCCTGCACGAGGGCCGGCCCGCCTTCCTGATGGAGAGCTACGACCCGGCGCGGCTGGAGCTCGTCGGCCTGTACGACGCCCGGCCCGGCGACGTCGGCATGCACTTCCTGGTCGCCCCGACCGACACCCCGCTCAGCGGCTTCACCCGCGCGGTGATCACGACCGTGATGGCCGCCCTCTTCGCCGACCCGGCGAACCTCCGCGTCGTCGTCGAACCGGACGTCGGCAACAAGGCCGTCCACGCCCTCAACGAGGCCGTCGGCTTCGTCCCCGAGCGGGAGGTCGTCAAGCCGGAGAAGACCGCGCTGCTCAGCTTCTGCACCCGCGAGCAGTTCGAGGCCACCCAGCGGGAGTCGATATGAGCCTGTCCGACGCCGTCGCCCACCTCTCCCCGGAGCTGTGGGCCCGCGCCAACCGCGCCCTGGTCCGCAAGGCCCTCGCCGAGTTCTCCCACGAGCGCCTGCTGACTCCGAGGCTCCTGGACCCGGGCCTGGACCCGGGCCTGTACTCGGTCCTCAGCGACGACCGCGCGGTCGAGTACCGCTTCACCGCGACCCTCCACGCGCTGGACCACTGGTCGGTCGACGAGGCCTCCATCACCCGCCACCGGGACGGTGCCGAACTGCCCCTGGACGCGCTCGACTTCCACATCGAGCTCCAGGAGACCCTGGGCCTGAGCGCGGAGGTCCTCCCGGTCTACCTGGAGGAGATCTCCTCCACCCTGGCGGGCACCGGCTTCAAGTACACCAAGCCGCAGATCCCCTCGGCCGTCCTCGCGAAGTCCTCCTTCCAGGACATCGAGACCGGCATGACCGAGGGCCACCCCTGCTTCGTGGCCAACAACGGCCGGCTCGGCTTCGGCGTGCACGAGTACCTCTCGTACGCCCCCGAGACCGCGAGCCCGGTCCACCTGGTGTGGGCCGCCGCCCACAAGGACGTCTCGACCTTCACGGCGGGCGCCGGCCTGGAGCACGACTCCTTCATGCGCGAGGAGCTCGGCGAGGCGGCCCTCACCCTCTTCGCGGCGAAGATGGCCTCCCTCGGCCTGGACCTGGCGGACTACCACCTGCTGCCCATCCACCCCTGGCAGTGGTGGAACAAGACCACCGTCACCTTCGCCGCCGAGATCGCCAACCGCCGCCTGGTCCTGCTGGGCGAGGGCGAGGACGCCTACCTGCCGCAGCAGTCGATCCGTACGTTCTTCAACACCACGACGCCGACGAAGCACTACGTGAAGACCGCCATCTCGGTCCTCAACATGGGCTTCATGCGCGGCCTGTCGGCGGCGTACATGGAAGCCACCCCGGCCATCAACGACTGGCTGCACCAGCTGATCGAGGGCGACGAGGTCCTGCGGTCGGTGGACTTCTCGATCATCCGCGAGCGCGCCGCGATCGGCTACCACCACCGCCAGTACGAGCGCGCCACGGACCGCTACTCCCCGTACCGCAAGATGCTGGCCGCCCTGTGGCGCGAGTCCCCGGTGAACTCCCTCCAGGGCGACGAGCGGCTGGCCACGATGGCCTCCCTCCTCCACGTGGACGCCGAGGGCAAGTCCTTCGTAGGCGCCCTGATCGAGGAATCGGGCCTGACCCCCGCAGAGTGGCTGCGCCCCTACCTGCGCGCCTACCTGCTCCCGCTGCTGCACTGCTTCTACCAGTACGACCTCGCGTACATGCCGCACGGCGAGAACACGATCCTGGTCATCAAGGACGGCGTCGTCCAGCGGGCGATCTTCAAGGACATCGCCGAGGAGATCGTGGTCATGGACCCGGACGCGGTCCTGCCGCCCGCGGTCGAGCGGGTCCGGGCCGACATCCCGGAGGACATGAAGCTGCTGTCGGTCTTCACGGACGTCTTCGACTGCTTCTTCCGCTTCCTGAACTCGATCCTGGTCACGGAGGGCATCTGCGACGAGTCCACCTTCTGGCGGGCCGTGGCCGACTGCGCCCACGCCTACCAGGACTCCGTACCGGCCCTGGCGGAGCGCTTCGAGCGCTACGACCTCTTCGCGCCGGAGTTCCAGCTGTCCTGCCTCAACCGCCTGCAGCTGCGCAACAACAAGCAGATGGTCGACCTCGCCGACCCGTCGGCGGCCCTCCAGCTGATCGGCACCCTCAAAAACCCCGTCGCGCCCTTCGCCCGGCGCTGACGGGGGGGCGGGCGCGGTACCTCGAATACGGTCCCTCGGGCCCGCGCCCGTCCCCACCCCCACAGCCGTGCGGCCCGTCACGACCACACCGCATGCCCCCACCCACAGGTACGCGCCCCCGGAACCCCTCCCGGGGGCGCGTTCTCGTGTCCTACCGCGGCCCGTGCACGGACACCAGATAGACGGCAGTCTTCTCGCCCCTGCTGTCCCAGAGCACCTGGAAGTGGCTGCCGTTGCCGGTGGCGAAGTCCGGGCTCAGGGCGTACGTCCTCGACGGGTCCAGACGGAGGTTCAGGTCCTTCAGAACACGCTCATCGAACGGCGGCGGGTTGCCGGGATAGGTCTTCCCCTCGAAGGTCACCGGCTGGGTCGGCCACGTGAGAACGGTGGAGAGATCGACCCCGTGGTCCTTGAGGTACTGCTCCGCACACGGCGTGGGCACCAGGAAGTGCATCCGCATCTCGGACTCGCCCCAGTTCCGGGAGCCGGTCGACCCCACGTCCTCGACCTCACACTCCGGCAGCCGGAGCCCGAAGTCGTTCAACAGGTCCTCCCGCGACCGCTCCCAAAGTGAGCAGCCCGAGAGCAGCACGAGGGCGGCCATCCCCGCGGCGATGCCGACACTCCTCCTCGCCACGCCCCCTCCCCTTGCCGAACACATGTACACCTCCTCCTCACCACGACCTACGTCACTCATGCAATCAGATCGACGGGAACCACCCTGCCCCCTTGAATGGTGTAGTCCATGCCGAGCCCATAGGCGGGAAGTTGCGCAAAGTCGCCCAGCGGGACGGGTCCGGCCCAGTCGCCTGCATCGAAGCTGTGGGGCGGCTCGCCTCGGCCCACAGGCCGTCGGGGGCATCTCGGGGCTCCTTCCGGCCAAGAC
The DNA here is from genome assembly GCF_042890765.1 of Streptomyces sp. NPDC002032. Classification (NCBI taxonomy): domain Bacteria; kingdom Bacillati; phylum Actinomycetota; class Actinomycetes; order Kitasatosporales; family Streptomycetaceae; genus Streptomyces; species Streptomyces sp. NPDC002032. The sequence goes on from NZ_JBIASM010000003.1 coordinate 355,004, forward strand.
TGTTCGTCTTGGCCAACCAGGGAGGGGGAGCCCTGGTGAACAGGTGCCCCGAGTAAGCTGTGTGGCAGTCGAGTCTGCTGACTCCGACGGGGGTGGTACATGGGGGTGCGGAAAGTCGCGGCGGCCGCAGGAAGCGGCACGCCGGAAACGCTGTTCAGCCAAGGCCTGATTTCCTGACGGGACCGGGCGTGCCGGTACGGGGGGTTCGTACCGGGGCATTCCCATGCGCCCCTTTCACTGCGCCTCGCAGCGCGGGGTGCCGTGTGATGGAACGCAGCAGTGAGCCGCGGAGTCGACGAAGCGCGCCGCCTGCTTGTCTCTGGTCAGTACGGTCTGACCAGAGGACCGCTCTGAAGGCCGTTCGATGCCGGCGAAAACCAGCCGAACGGAACAACGAGACGAACGGCTTGAACGCTTGAACACGCAAATTGGCATACTCGCGGCCGGTGCGACCACCGCCAGAAGCGCACCCGCTGTCGGGCCTGGGTCTGTCGGATTGTCCGTGGTCATTCCGGCCTACCGGGAAGAGGAGCGGCTCGCTCCCACCCTGGACGTGGTCCGGAAGTACCTCGATGACCAGGTCGGCAGCGAGCCCGCCGACTGGGAGGTCATCGTCGTCGACGACGGCTCTCCCGACCGGACCGCCGCGATCGCGCTGACGGCCGCCGAGGACGAGCCGAGAATCCGGCTCGTGCAGTCCGAGCAGAACCGGGGCAAGGGCAGTGCGCTGCGCCTCGGCGTCACGGCCTCCCGCGGCCGACGTGTCCTGATCATGGACGCCGACCTGGCGACTCCGGTCGAGGAACTCCGCATACTGGAGCAGGCCTTCGCCGGTGACGACAGCCTCAGCGCCGCCATCGGTTCCCGGGCACACCGCGATTCCGCGATAGAGCGCCAGCAGAGCGTGCTGCGCGAGATTCTCGGCTGGGCCGGAAACCGGGTGATCCGCATGGTGGCCGTCCCTGGGATCCGCGACACGCAGTGCGGCTTCAAGCTGTTCGACGGTGACCAGGCGCGCACCGCCTTCGGCGCCGCCAAGCTCGACGGCTGGGCCATCGACGTGGAGATCCTCCAGTATTTTCGCCGCAAGGGATGGCCCGTGACGGAGGTTCCTGTCCGATGGGCCCACCAGGATGGCTCCAAGGTCAAACTGCTGGACTACCTGCGGACGCTCGGCGAACTGATGCGGCTGAACGCCGACGGCATCGTCATCGCGGCCCTCTACCTGCTGGCCTCCCTCTACCTGTACAAGGGGCTGTGGAGCGACCTCGACGGTGCGATCCTGGCTCACTCGCTGCAGGACCAGAACCAGTGGGAGTGGTTCTTCGGCGTGACCGCCGACAACCTCGCGCACTTGCGCAATCCGCTCTTCACGGATTTCCAGAACATGCCCGACGGTGTCAACCTGATGGGCAATACGGTCATGCTCGGGCTGTCCGTGCCGCTCGCCCCTGTCACGATCCTCTTCGGTCCGACCGTGACCCTCGCCCTGGTATTCACCGTCGGCATCGCGGTGACCGCCTGGAGCTGGTACTGGCTGATCCACCGTCGGCTCACGGATAGCCGCTGGGCCGCAGCGGTCGGCGGCGCGTTGGCGGCCTTCGCCCCGCCGATGGTCTCGCACGCCAACGCTCACCCGAACTTCGTCGTGCTCTTCATGATCCCCGTCATCATCGACCGGCTCCTGCGTCTGTGCGAGGGCAGGCGGGTCGTCCGTGACGGCGTACTGCTGGGGCTGTTCTCCGCCTATCAGATCTTCCTGGGCGAGGAGCCCTTCCTCCTCGCGGCCATGGGCATGCTCATCTTCGGCCTCGTCTACGCCTTCTACGACCTCGGCACGGCACGTAAAGCCGTCAAGCCCCTGGCCAAGGGCCTGGCGATCACCGCGGTGGTTTCCGTTCCCCTGGTGGCATTCCCCTTGTACTGGCAGTTCTTCGGTCCTCAGAGCTACCACTCCGTGCTCCACGGCGAGGGCGGCGCGGGCAACCCGCTCCGTGCCCTGACCGAGTACTCGGCCCGGTCGCTGTTCGGCAACGCCGAGACCGCGGGCAAGCTCTCGCTGAACACCACCGAGCAGAACGCTTTCTACGGCTGGCCCCTGCTGGCCCTGGCCACGGGAATCACGCTGTGGATGTGGCGACGTCCCCTCGTCCGTGCCCTCGGCCTCACCACAGTCGCCGCGGCCGCGCTCTCCCTGGGCCCGCGCGTCGAAATCGACAAGTTCGGGATCTCCGTACCCGGCCCGTGGCGGTTGCTGCGGCATCTGCCCCTGCTCGAATCGGTCATCGAGAGCCGGATCGCGATGGTGTGCGCACCCGTCTTCGGCATGCTGCTCGCCCTGGCCCTCGACCGGGTGGTGGGCTTCCGCGCCCGTGAACACCGCGCGGTCGGCTATGCGGCCGTGGCCGCCGCGCTGATCCCCGTCCTGCCGCTGCCCCTGGTCACCGAAGAACGCGAGAGCGTTCCGGCGTTCATCACCGAGGGCCACTACAAGGACTACGTCAAGGACGGTCGGTCCCTCGTGCCCGTCCCCCTGCCGGACCCGCGGTACGCGGCGGCGGTCCACTGGCAGAGCAGCACCGGCTTCGGCTTCAAGCTGGCGGGCGGCTATTTCAACGGCCCCGACGGTCCCGACCGGGTGGGCATCTACGGTGCGAAGCCGCGCATGCTCTCGACCCTGCTGCGCGACATGCGCTGGGGCGCCGTCCCGCCGCCGGTCGTCACGCCGCAGATGCGCGACGAAGCCCGTCAGGACCTCGCCGCCTGGAAGGCGGGCGTGCTGGTCCTCCCCGGGAACGCCGAGCGCACGCCCGAACTGCGCGGCACGATCACCGCACTGCTCAACAAGGAACCGCAGATGGTCGCGGACTGCCTGATCTGGCGGGTCGACCCGTCCTAGCCTGCCGCCCTCCCTCCGGCGGGGCCGGATCTCCCGTCCCGCTTTCCCCTCACTCCCACGGCACCTCCGGGGCGCGGTAGTAGGGGATGTGCTGGGCCGTGAGGCGGGGGGCCTGGGCGGCCAGGCGGGTGCGGTAGGCCGGCCAGTCCAGGGCGCTCGCCGGGGACCAGCCCAGTTCCGCGAGGCCCAGGACGCGGGGGAAGGCCATGAGTTCCCAGTCGGCGCGGGTCGCGATGGTTTCCGTCCACAGGGGGGCCTCGACCCCGAGGACGGCGGATTCCGGCAGGCCGGCGAGGTAGGAGCCCGGGTCCCAGGAGTAGGAGCGCTGGACCGGGACGTAGCCGGCCCAGGCCAGGCCCGGCTTCGTCGCCGCGTCGTACTTCATGTCCAGGTAGGCGCGGTCGGCCGGGGAGAGGATCACCGGGTGGCCGGCCTTGCCCGCCGCCACGACCGCGGCCTTCTCGGCGGCGGCCGTCCGGTCGTGGCCCCAGTACTGGAGGACCGCGCCCGGCGCCGGGCGGGCCGACGCGAGCTGGTGCCAGGCCACCACCGTCTTGCCGTGGCGGGCCACCACCTGCTGGGCCCGGTCCATGAAGGCCGCGTAGTCCGCCGCCGGGGTGGCGCGGGCCTCGTCGCCGCCGATGTGGAGGTAGCGGCCGGGCGTGAGCTCCGCGAGCTCGCCGAGAACCTGGTCGATGAACTCGTACGTGCGCTCCTTGCCGACGCAGAGCGAGCTGAAGCCGACCTTGGTCCCGGTGTAGCGCTCCGGCGCCTTGCCGTCGCAGGTCAGTTCCCCGTAGGAGGCGAGGGCGGCGTTCACGTGCCCCGGCATGTCGATCTCCGGGACCACCTCCACGTACCGCTCGGCCGCGTACGCCACCAGGTCGCGGTACTCCTCCTTGGTCCAGTGGCCGCCGGGGCCGCCGCCCACCTCGCCGGCGCCGCCGTACTCGGCGAGCCGCGGCCAGGAGTCGACCGCGAGCCGCCAGCCCTGGTCGTCGGTGAGGTGCACGTGGAGGGTGTTGATCTTGTACTGGGCCAGCTGGTCGACGTACCGCTTCACCTGCTCCACCGGGAAGAAGTGCCGGGCGACATCGACCATCGCCCCCCGGTACGCGAAGCGCGGGACGTCCGTGACCGTCCCGCCGGGCACGCCGCCCGGCCCGCGCACCGGCAGCAGCTGGCGCAGCGTCTGCCCGGCGTGGAAGAGCCCGGCCGGGGTGCGCGCGGTCAGCGTCACCCCGGCGGGGGTGGCGGTCAGCCGGTAGCCCTCGGCGCCCAGTTCCCCGGCCCCGCGCTCCAGCCGCAGCCGGATCCCGCCCCCCTCCTCCCCCGCGACCACCGGCAGCGGCAGCCCGCTGGGCCCGCGCAGCTGCTCCGCGAGGAGCTCGCCGACCCGCCGGACCTCCTGCGGGGCGGACGTGCCCGTACGGATCACCGTGCCGGCCCCGAAGGCGTACGGGGCGCCTTCGGCCCGGGCGGAGGCGGGCCGGGGCAGGAGCCGTTCGTAGGGAGCGGGGGCGGGGGCACGCCCGGCGTGGGGTCTGGCGTCGTCAGCGTGGGCCGCGGTGCAGGAGACGGCCGCCCCGAGGACGAGGAGGGTGCCGAGCGCGCGTCGCAGGACTCTCATGCGCCCAGGTATAGGCCAGCCGGCCCCGTATTGCCGATGGGAGAATCCCCGCATGGCGGAAATCATCCAGAAGGACGGCACGTGGACCTTCGACGGGGACACGGTGCGCGTCGTACCGGGCCGCGACAAAGGGGTGGGGCTGCTGCGGCAGCACCTCGGCGAGGTGGCCGTGCCGCTGCGCGCGATCGCCGGCATCAGCCACGAGCCGGGGCGCAAGGCGGGCCGGCTGCGCCTGCGGCTGCGTGACGGGGCGGACCCGCTGCTCCAGGTCACGGGCGGCCGGCTGCCGGAGTCCTCGGACCCCTACCGGCTGACCGTGGAGGCGGACCGCACCGGGGTCGCGGAGTACTTCGTGGACGAGGTGCGCAACGCGCTGCTGCTGGACCAGGTCGATCCCGGCCCCTCGGACGCCTACCTGCTGCCGGGTCCGGCCGTGCCGATCTCGGTCGGGGCGGGCGACGGTTCGGTGGCCTTCGACGGGGACCGGGTCCTGCTGGACTGGAACTGGACGACGGAGGAGGCGAAGCGTTCCGGCGGGCCGCGGGAGTTCCGCGTCGGGGACGTGCGGACGGTGGAGTGGACGCCGTCGAGGGGGCTGGAGAACGGCTGGCTCCGGTTCACCCTCACGGGTTTCACCACGGCCGCCGCGCCCAAGTACGACCCGTACACGGTGGAGCTGTTCGGCTTCAAGAAGGACCCCCTGATGGCGCTGGTCGCGGCGGCCGTGGCGGTCCGGATGCCGCATCCGGCGGCCCACTCCGCCCACCAGCCGACGCCGGCCACCGCATCCGCCTCCGCCTCCGCGCCGGCGCCCGCACCCGCCGCGCTGGCCCTGGCGGACGCGGGCGCGGCCCTCGCGGGAGAGCCCGTCGACCACGACACCCTGCTGCGGCGTCTGCGCGAGCTGGGCGAACTGCACCAGACGGGCATCCTGACCGCCGAGGAGTTCAGTGCGGCGAAGGCCGCCATTTTGGGCCGTTTCTGACCGACCCAGGCCGGAATTCCCCATTCCCTGGTCCAGACCAGCGAGATCCTGCCCGATTTCGGGCAGGATCTTTGCGTTCCGGCTCGTGGGACGTCAATATCTACAGGTGCTCGACCGCCGCCCGTCGCATGACGACCTCGTCGACCACCTGGTGCGCAGCACCGCGCTGCAGCGCGGGGAGGCCGCCCGGGTGGTGCTCGACGTGCTCGCGTACTTCGACGAGACGACCGAGGAGTTCGTCCGCCGCCGCCACCGCGAGCTGCAGTCCGGCGGCGCGGTGAACGCGGAGATCTTCGAACGGATCGCGGCCGAACTGCCGCACCGCGCCGTGGCGCCCCCGGAGCTCTCGCTCCGGCAGCTGCGCCGCATCGTCTACGGCTGACACGGCCGGAAGGGCCGAAGCGGCCAGGACGGCCGGAGCGGCCGACGCGGGCCGGGCACGACACCGAACTTCAGGAGGGGCAAAACCGTATGTGCGGAATCGTGGGTTACATCGGCAAGCGCGACGTGGCACCGCTGCTGCTGGAGGGTCTCCAGCGGCTGGAGTACCGGGGCTACGACTCGGCGGGCATCGTCGTCAACAGCCCCAAGTCCGCGGCCCTGAAGGTCGTCAAGGCCAAGGGCCGGGTCCGTGAGCTGGAGTCCCGCGTCCCCAAGCGCTTCGCCGGCACCACGGGCATCGCGCACACCCGCTGGGCCACCCACGGCGCCCCCAGCGACATCAACTCCCACCCGCACCTGGACGCCGACAGCAAGGTCGCCGTCGTCCACAACGGCATCGTCGACAACGCCGACGAGCTGCGCGCCAAGCTGGTGGCCGACGGGGTCGTCTTCGTCTCCGAGACCGACACCGAGGTGCTCGTCCACCTGATCGCCCGCTCCGCGGCCGACTCCCTGGAGGAGAAGGTCCGCGAGGCGCTCAAGGTCGTCGAGGGCACTTACGGCATCGCCGTCATGCACGCCGACTTCGCCGACCGCATCGTCGTCGCCCGCAACGGCTCCCCGGTCGTCCTGGGCATCGGCGAGAAGGAGATGTTCGTCGCCTCGGACGTCGCCGCCCTCGTCGCCCACACCCGCCAGGTCGTCACCCTCGGCGACGGCGAGATGGCCACCCTCAAGGCCGACGACTTCCGCACCTACACCACCAGCGGTACGAAGACCACCGCCACGCCCGAGACCGTGGAGTGGGAGGCCGCCTCCTACGACATGGGCGGCCACGACACGTACATGCACAAGGAGATCTCCGAGCAGCCCGACGCGGTCGACCGCGTGCTGCGCGGCCGGATCGACGACCGCTTCAACACCGTGCACCTGGGCGGCCTGAACCTGGACCCGCGCGAGGCGCGCGGCATCCGCCGGGTCAAGATCCTGGGCTGCGGCACCTCGTACCACGCGGGCCTCATCGGCGCGGGCCTGATCGAGGGCATGGCCCGGATCCCGGCCGACGCCGAGCCGGCCTCCGAGTTCCGCTACCGCAACCCGGTCGTGGACCCCGACACCCTCTACATCGCCGTCTCCCAGTCCGGTGAGACCTACGACGTGCTCGCGGCCGTCCAGGAGCTCAAGCGCAAGGGCGCCCGCGTCCTCGGCGTGGTCAACGTGGTCGGCTCCGCCATCGCCCGCGAGGCCGACGGCGGCGTGTACGTGCACGCCGGCCCGGAGGTCTGCGTCGTCTCCACCAAGTGCTTCACCAACACGGTGGTGGCCTTCGCGCTGCTCGCCGTGCACCTCGGCCGGATCCGGGACCTGTCGGTCACCGACGGCAAGCGGATCATCGAGGGCCTGCGCAAGCTGCCCGCGCAAATCCAGGAGATCCTCGACGGCGAGGACGAGATCAAGAGGCTGGCGGCCGAGTACGCCGAGGCCAAGTCGATGATGTTCATCGGCCGGGTGCGCGGTTACCCGGTGGCGCTGGAGGCCTCCCTGAAGCTCAAGGAGATCTCCTACATCCACGCCGAGGCCTACCCGGCCTCCGAGCTCAAGCACGGTCCGCTCGCGCTCATCGAGCCGGCGATGCCGACGGTCGCGATCGTCCCGGACGACGACCTGCTGGAGAAGAACCGCGCGGCGCTGGAGGAGATCAAGGCCCGCAGCGGCCGGATCCTCGCGGTCGCCCACCGCGAGCAGGAGAAGGCCGACCACACCATCCTCGTGCCCAAGAACGAGGACGAGCTGGACCCGATCCTGATGGGCATCCCGCTCCAGCTGCTGGCGTACCACACCGCCCTGGCCCTGGGCCGGGACATCGACAAGCCGCGCAACCTGGCGAAGTCCGTCACCGTCGAGTAGCCGACGAGCGGCCGGACCGCCGCCACGGCATACGCACGGCGCACGCACGGCACGCACACGGCGGCCCCCGGGGAGTCTCCCCGGGGGCCGCCGTTTTCCGTACCCGTGCCCGTACCCGTGCCCGTACGCGTGCCCGTACGGGCACCGCCCTCAGCCCGCGGCGACCGCGCCGCGGCCGGAGGCCCGGCCCATGGCCATCGGCCAGTGCGCCAGCGCGGCGGTGGCCCCGTACCAGGCCAGCAGCCCGGAGACCGCGGCGACCCAGCCGGCGGCCTTGGTGAGCCCGCCGCTGCCGGCGAAGGCGGCTATCGCGAGGAGCACCAGGGAGAGGGTGAGGAGGCCGTACACGACCTGACCGAACAGTCCGCTCGCCGCGCTGACCGTGAGGGTCAGCGCGAGCAGGGCGAACAGGACGAGGAACAGTCCGGCGGCGTGCGCCGAAACCTTTCCGTCGGCGCCGCCGGCCCAGGTGAACCAGAAGGCGCCGAGGCCCGCGAACGCGGTGCCGTTGAAGCCGTTGCCGCCGCGGAACTCCAGGAGTCCGAGGACGAACAGGGCGAGCCCGCCGACGTACATCGCGAGCGAGACGGAGTCGGCCGCGGTCACACCGCTGACGATGCCCGTGTGGCCGATACCGAACGCGAGAAGGGTGAGACCCAGGGCGATGTTCCCCAGGGTCGAAGTCGAGGCCGTGCTTCCCGCAGAGACACCATTGTCCACGGCGGGCTCCCTTCGATCTGCAGTTGTTTGCTGCGTCCCAGCAGCACTTATCTACCCTTTACAAGGGGGTTCACAACCGCACAACCGACGTACAGAGGGTTACGGAATGACAACGACGGGTCGCTGCGCGCGCTTGGCCAGCCGGCCCGCCACCGAACCGAAGATCCTGCCCACGATCCCCTGGGTGGAGCCGACCACGATGGCGTCCGCCGAGTACTCCCGGCCGACCTCCTCCAGCTCGTGGCAGATGTCCCCGCCCCGCTCGACCAGGATCCACGGCACCTCGGCCAGGTAGTCGGCGCAGGCCAGCTCCAGGCCCAGCACCTCGGTGCGGTGGTCCGGCACGTCCACGAAGACCGGGGGTTCGCACCCGGCCCACACGGTGGTGGGCAGCCGGTTCGCGACATGCACGATGATCAGACCGGAGCCCGAGCGCCGGGCCATGCCGATCGCGTACGCGAGGGCCCTCTCACTGGAAGTGGAGCCGTCGAAGCCCACCACCACCCCGTGCCGGAAGGCCGGGTCGCAGGGGAGACGTGTCTGTTCCACCGCGCGCAGGTCGCTCGATACGGAATCGGCGAGGGGTTTGCGCTTGCGGTCCGCGGGTTCGGAGAATTCGTGACCGGCCATGGGTGTCTCGGCGGAGGGTCCTCGGGGGAGGCGACAGGGGCGGTTTCGGCGACGCAGTTTCGGCGACGGGGTTCGACGACGCGGGTTCGACGACGCAGTGTGACGGAGCTCTGTCCGGGAAGCATCTTCCCAAGCCCTTACCCACCAGGGTACGGCGACACCACTGTCCTGCACAGGGCATGCCGCCCTTGGAGAGCGTCCCAGGGAGCATGCCGGAGCAAGGACGCCTTGGCAATGGCCGCTGTCCCCTACAGCCAGTGACGAACGGCCCGGGTGCCACCCGTGCGCGCAGTGACCGAGCCGCGCACCGGGGCGTTGGACAGGCGTCCGACCGTCCAGGAAGAGCCCGCAGGGAGTACGCCGTGCCCGGCCATCCGGTTCACCCCGTCCAGCCCGTCCAGCCCGCTCAGCCGACGCGGCCCGCCGCGCCCGCCCCCTCTCACGCGTCGCACGCGCACTGCGCACTTCACCCGTCCGTGCCATCCGCCGGACGGCCCCATGACGACCCGGCGGGTGACGTGGTCCGCTGGGCCGCCTTCAGCTGCCTGCTCGTCCCGGTGGTCCTGGTCGTCTACGGGACCTCCTACGGCGGGGCCGCCGTCACGACCCTGGGGCTGGCGGCCGTGACCGCCGCCTGCCGGGTGCTGCTGAGGCACTCGGAGCGGACGGAACGGGCCGCCGCGCGGGTGCTCTCGGAGGATCCGCTTCCGTCCGGACACCGTGGCCGGCACTCGCGCAGCGGGGCCGGTTCACACCGCGGTTGCCACGGTTCCGGCGGCACGTCCCCTCACGACTGACCGGTTCGCACGTACACACCCGGTTGTTTTCAGCCAACTTCCCGACCCGGTGCCCCCCTTGCCGGAATGTCCCCCCAACCCCCCTACCACCAGCGACGACACGGGCCCAGGGGGCTCACTACCCTACGGGTACTGGCCATGGCCGGAGAGGAAGCTTCCCACCCGGGTAGCGGAGTGGAACGCTTCCTGATCGAATGCTTTTCGCCAAGTTGCCAAGTCGACATAGCGCTGCGTGCTGAACTTGTCACGCCGACACCACGGGACGCAGTAGATTCGATCATGTATTTACGGCGGGGGATCCACGTGCAAGGCCGAGGGGAAACGTGCAGGTGCGACCAGACCAAGGAGTCGCGACACCCAAGGGGGGCTTAGCGCCATGAGCCAGGATTCCACCGCCGCTGTCGTCGCAGACGCGGGCCGGAAGCTCGCGGGGCGTCGCCGCAGGGAGATCGTCGCGGTGCTGCTGTTCAGCGGCGGACCGATCTTCGAGAGTTCCATTCCACTTTCCGTGTTCGGCATCGACCGGCAGGACGCGGGAGTGCCACGCTACCGATTGCTCGTGTGCGCCGGGGAGGACGGTCCGCTGCGGACCACCGGCGGACTCGAACTGACCGCGCCGTACGGGCTGGAGGCGATCGCCCGGGCAGGCACGGTCGTCGTTCCCGCCTGGCGCTCCATCACTTCACCGCCGCCGCCCGAGGCTCTGGACGCCCTGCGTCTGGCGCACGAGGAGGGGGCCCGGATCGTCGGCCTGTGCACGGGAGCCTTCGTGCTCGCCGCCGCCGGGCTGCTGGACGGCCGGCCCGCGACGACGCACTGGATGTACGCGCCGACGCTGGCCAAGCGCTACCCGTCCGTCCACGTCGACCCGCGCGAGCTGTTCGTCGACGACGGCGACGTGCTCACGTCCGCGGGCACCGCGGCCGGAATCGACCTGTGCCTGCACATCGTGCGCACGGACCACGGCAGCGAGGCGGCCGGGGCCCTGGCCCGCAGGCTCGTCGTGCCGCCGCGCCGCACCGGGGGCCAGGAGCGCTACCTCGACCGGTCGCTGCCCGAGGAGATCGGCGCCGACCCGCTCGCCGAGGTCGTCGCCTGGGCGCTGGAGCACCTCCACGAGCAGTTCGACGTGGAAACGCTGGCCGCCCGCGCCTACATGAGCCGGCGCACCTTCGACCGGCGGTTCCGCTCGCTCACCGGCAGCGCGCCGCTCCAGTGGCTGATCACCCAGCGGGTGCTCCAGGCACAGCGGCTGCTGGAGACCTCCGACTACTCGGTCGACGAGGTCGCCGGACGCTGCGGGTTCCGCTCCCCGGTCGCCCTGCGCGGCCACTTCCGGCGGCAGCTGGGGTCCTCCCCGGCGGCCTACCGATCCGCTTACCGGGCGCGCCGGCCGCAGGCCGACGTGTCGCCGGTGAACGAGATGTCCGGAGGCCCGCTCCCGCACCAGCGGACGCCGCAGCCCCAGCGCGCGGCGGCGGCCCTGGCCGCCTCCGGTTCCAGCGTGACCGAGCTGTACTCCCCGGGCCGGGTGCTGCGCGAGCACGCGTAGCCGCCCCCGGGCGCCGTTCGGCGAAGGTCCTCCGCAGTGGTCGAGCACCACGGCGGGGGACCTTCGGCATAAGGTGGGGCGCATGAACGATCGCATGGTGTGGATCGACTGCGAGATGACCGGGCTCTCGTTGACGGACGACGCACTTATCGAGGTGGCCGCACTGGTCACCGACTCGGAGCTCAACGTGCTCGGCGAAGGCGTGGACATCGTGATCCGCCCGCCGGACGCGGCCCTGGAGACCATGCCGGACGTGGTGCGCGAGATGCACACCTCCTCCGGACTGCTCGACGAGCTGGCCGGCGGAACGACGCTGGCCGACGCCGAGGCCCAGGTCCTGGCGTACGTACGGGAGCACGTCAAGGAGCCCCGCAAGGCGCCGCTGTGCGGCAATTCGGTCGGCACCGACCGCGGGTTCCTGCTGCGGGACATGGCCGCGCTGGAGAGCTACCTGCACTACCGGATCGTGGACGTGTCCTCGGTCAAGGAGCTGGCGCGCCGCTGGTACCCCCGGGCGTACTTCAACAGCCCGCCCAAGAACGGCAACCACCGGGCGCTGGCGGACATCAAGGAGTCCATCGCCGAGCTGCGCTACTACCGCGAGGCGGTCTTCGTGCCGCAGCCGGGGCCCGACTCGGACACCGCCCGCACGATCGCCGCCAAGCACGTGGTGGCGGCCGACTAGCACCTTCCGGAGACGGGCGCGGGAAAAGGGTGGAGCGAACACCCTCCCGGACCCTGTACCCTTTTCTTCGGCCGGTCGTTCTGCGACCGGACATGGTGGGTGTAGCTCAGTTGGTAGAGCACCTGGTTGTGGTCCAGGTGGCCGCGGGTTCAAGTCCCGTCACTCACCCTGTGGAAAGGCCCCGGTACGCGAAAGCGGACCGGGGCCTTTCGCATTCTCCCGACCCCGCCGCACGACACTGCGGCGCGTCACTACGGAACTCCCCGCGATGGGCGGGGGGCGCCTCGCGGAAGTCAGCCCGTACCGCTCAGCTTCCGAAGGCCTCGGCGTGGTCCCTGACCCAGGTCTCGAAGGAGCGGGCGGGGTGCCCGGTGAGCCGCTCGACGGAGTCGGTGACCGGGACGGGCCGGCCGTCGCAGGCGGCCCAGAAGTCGAGGAGGGCGTCGGCGTACGGGGCGGGTATGTAGTCCGCCACCTCGGCCTTCCACTCCTCGGGGGTGAGGGCGGCGAAGGACACGGACCGGCCGAGGACGGAGCCGACTATCTCCAGCTGGGACGCGAAGGTCAGCGATTGCGGTCCGGTCAGGGTGTGGGCACCCCCGCCGAGCGCCGGGTCGGTGAGCACGGCGAGGGCGGCCTCGGCGATGTCGGCCTCGTGGACCGGGTCGCAGTGGGAGTCCGGGTAGGGCAGGTGGACGGGGCGGCCCGACTTCAGCGGCCGGGACCAGCTCAGGGCGTTGCTCGCGAAGGCGCCGGGCCTCAGCAGGGTGGTGCGCAGCGGGGAGGCCGAGAGGGCCTGCTCCACCGCGAGGTGTCCGGCGGACAGCGGGTTCCCGGCCGGGTCGGGGCCGAGCACCGACGAGGAGGACAGCAGCACCACATGCTCCACGCCGGCGGTGACGGCCTCCTTCACGAACGCTTCGGCGGCGGAGGCCTCGGCGTAGAGGAAAACGGAGCGGACCCCGCTCAGCGCGGCACGGAAGGTGGCGGGATCGGAGAGGTCGCAGTGCACCGCCCCGGGAGTGCCGCGCTCACGGGAACCGAGGCGGAAAGGGGTGCCGCGGGCGGTGAGGAGGCTGGTGAGGGCGCGGGCGACGGCGCCGCGGCCGCCGGTGACGAGGATCGACATGGTGGGACTCCTGCTCTATTCAAGGGCTCGGCGGGCGTTCTTGGATGGGCCCGCGTGGATCGCTTGCGTGGGCGGCGTGCGTGGGTGGGCGCTCCTCGATCCGCCCGGTAGGCTCGGTGTACTACGTGGCACAGATTCTGCGTTACGAATATTCTGCGTGACACAGATAAATTTCAGGCATGGAGAGGCCGATGTCAACCGATTCCCCTCGTTCGGGTGAGTGGAGCCGCGCCGAGCTGCTCGCACGCATCGTCACCGAGAGCCAGCGGCACTACGCCGACTATTCGCTCTTCACCCAGGCCATGGCCGACCACGTGGGACTGCACCCCACCGACATGCAGTGCGTCGCCCTCCTCGACATGGAGCCCGGGCCCGTGTCGACGGGGGACATCGCCCGGCTCACCGGGCTGACCTCCGGCTCCGCCACCCGGCTCGTCGACCGGCTCGTGAAGGCGGGCGTCGTCGAGCGGCGGGCCGATCCGGACGACCGGCGGCGCTCGCTCGTCGTCCTCGCGCCCGCCGCCCGCGAGCGGATCGGCGCCGCCTGGGACGTCCCCGGCCGGGCCTTCGGCGCCGTCCTGGACGGCTACTCCGACGCCGAACTGGCCGTCATCGGCGACTACCTCCACCGGGCCGCCGAGGTCGGACGGGCCCAGGCCCAGCGGCTGCACGCCGAGGGCCGCCCCTGACCCGGCCCCCCTCGGGGCCGCGCCGCCTGACGCGCTTCCCCGGCTGCCGACCGGCGCGGCCCCCGCCCGGTGCTGCTCCTCGCCTGCGCCCGCTGCTCGCCGTGTCGGGCTGTGGGTGCGGCGTGCGCGGGCGCCGCGATCGGGCCGGCCGTGGCCCCCGCGCCTCCTCGCGCTGTTCGGGCCGGCGGAGCGGATGGGCGAGGCGATGAGCGTGACGGGCAGCGGCCTGATCGCCGGGCAGGCGCTCGCCGCCGCGACGGCCGGGCCGCCCCCGCCCGGGGGGGGGGCGGGGGCGCGGGCGGGGGGGCGGGGGGGGGCCCGCCGGGGGGGGGGGACGGCCCGCCGGGTGGGGTGCCGGGGGGGCGGGGCGACCGCGCG